>NZ_RAWI01000030.1 GCF_003612125.1 Corallococcus praedator | reverse complement strand
CCCGACCCCAGCAGCGCGCCCAGCGCGGCCCCCGCGCCCAGCCACACGACGTCGCGCACGCGGTGCAGCTCCCGCGAGCACGCCACCCGGCGCAGAAGCAGGGCGCCCAGCACGGCCTCCAGCGTGGCCCCGGCGGCGACCCCCAGGCCCACCCCCGGCGGCACATCCAGCGAAAGCGCCACCGTCCACGCGCCCAGGAACACGGCGGGCCAGCGCGACACGCCCCAGAGCATCAATCCGCCCAGCGCCACGCCCGACGGCAGCCAGACGGCGCTGATGTGGCTGCCCTCCGCCGCCAGCGACAGGCCCGCACGCGCGGCCACGAGGTACACGCCCGCCAGCGCGATGACCTCGACAAGGCCTCCACCCTGGAACGCCGCCGCCACACGGGCCTGATGCCGAGCTTGGATGATCACTTCCCCCCGTGCCTCCGGGCCTGGACATCCGGGCCGGAAGAACATGCGTCATGCTAGCGGGGACGCGGAGGCGTTGCACCCCATGCTTCCGCCTGCCTGCCCGGCGGCCAGGCGCTGTCCGACAGGTGATGCAATGGGGAGCCCGCCGGGCCGTAGCAGGAGGCAAGGAGGAACGAATCCATGTCGCGTCCCGGTCTTGCTGCGCTGCTGTCGTTCTTCATCCCTGGCGTGGGGCAGATCTACAACGGAGACATCCTGCGCGGGGTCTTCTGGCTCATCATCACCCCCGGCTTCTGGCTGGGCACGGGCGGGCTGCTGGGCTGGGTGTGTCACGTCATCGCCGCGGCCACCGCCTACAACCGCGCGGAGGACAAGGACCGCGAACGCCTGCGCTACGGCACCGGCTGAGCCACCGTCCGGACATGAAAAAGGGGCCTTCCAGCCCCTCCTCTACCGCCGCCCCGGCGCCTTCACAGGCCGGGGCGGTTTTTCATGCGCACCGCATCAGTCGTTGAACGCATCGGGCAGCGGCTGCGGCCCGGGGACGATTCCGGCGATGTCCGGATCGACGTCACCGGCAACGCGCTCGGGACGCTGATCCTTCTCCGTCTTGCGCTCGGCCTTCTTGGTGTCCTTCTCGCGCTGCTTCTGCTGGCGCGCCATTTCCTTCTGCCGCTTCGTGGACCTTCCCTGCATGGGACCTCCCGGGAGAAATTAGCGAAAAAGAGGTCCGGCCTCGTCAAGGCCGGACCTCGTGGGTGAGTGAAGAGTCAGCCGAGCCGGAAGGCTCAGACCGGACGGACGTTCTCCGCCTGCAGGCCCTTGGGGCCCTTCTTCACTTCGAACTCCACCTTCTGGCCCTCGGCCAGGGTACGGAAACCATCCGCCACGATCGCCGTGTGGTGGCAGAACACGTCCGGACCACCACTGTCCTGCGTGATGAAGCCGAAACCCTTCGCATCATTGAACCACTTCACCGTACCGCTTGCCATAATCTGCTTCCTTGTCCCACTGGCAGAAAGGCTTCATCGCCAGCCTGCCCGCCCCTGCATTCGGGGCCTAGACGGCGCCTTAACCCTGAACAGGCATGAAGTCGAGCCGGGAACCACTCCCGTCCTGGCTTCACGCCGTCGAAGGTAACAACCCGGGTCGTGCAGTGAAACGCCTTCTCGGGGCCGTCCATTTCCCGCTGGCTGACGCTCCGGCCAGCCAGGGGTGACACCCCGAAGCGGGGCGGGTGTTGAGGAATAGTTTCCGCCCCTGAACACTTCCACTCCGACGTCGCCTATCCTGGGGACGCCGGTCCCGTTCCACCCCGTCATCCAGACCCATGAGGCGTCCCTCCCCGTGACCAACCCCACCCGTGTGACCTTTGGCCAGCGCGATGCGTCCTTCGCCGAGGACCTCAAGCGTCGAGTCTCCGAATACTTCGAGACCCGGAACCTGTCCCAGCGGGCCAACGGGGCCATGTACGTGAAGGCCCTGGCCATCCTGGGCTTCACGTTCGGCGTCTACGGGCTGCTGCTCACGGGGTGGTTCGGTCCCTGGGCCATGCTGGGCATGGCGGTGCTGATGGGCGTGGGCATCGCGGGCATCGGCTTCTGCGTGGGCCACGACGGCGTGCATGGCTCCTACAGCGACAACGCGCGGGTGAACTCGGTGGTGGGGCTGGCGTTCGACCTCATCGGGGCGAACAGCTATATGTGGCGCATCACGCACAACGTGCTGCATCACACGTATACGAACATCCAGAACATGGATGAGGACCTGACGGTCAGCCCGCAGCTGCGCCTGTCGCCCCATTCCGAGTGGAAGCCGTACCACCGCGCGCAGCACCTGTACGCGTTCCTGGCCTACTCGCTGACCACCGTCTTCTGGGTGTTCGCCAAGGACTACAAGTACTTCTTCCAGAAGGACCTGGGCCCCTACAAGGACAAGAAGCACGCGCCGGCCGAGTGGGCGCGCCTCATTGGCATGAAGGCCGTGTACTACGGCTGGACGCTGGTGATTCCGTGGATGGTGCTGAACGTCACCTGGTGGCAGTTCGTGGTGGGCCTGCTCGCCATGCACATGACCGCGGGCTTCATCCTGGGCATCGTCTTCCAGCTGGCCCACGTGGTGGAGACCACCGAGTTCCCCCTGCCGGACGCCACCGGCAACGTGGAGGACGCGTGGATGGTGCACCAGCTGCGCACCACGGCGAACTTCGCCCGCAAGAACCGCCTGCTGAGCTGGTACGTGGGCGGGCTCAACTACCAGATTGAGCACCACCTGTTCCCCAAGGTGTGCAGCATCCACTACCCGGCGCTGAGCGAAATCGTGCAGGCCACCGCCAAGGAGCACGGCCTGCCCTACCCGGAGTCGGAGACCTTCCTGGGCGCGGTGGGGTCGCACTACCGGATGCTCAAGCAGTTGAGCCGCGCGCCGGTGCAGGTCCCCGAGCCGAAGCTGGCCGTGGCTGCCTGAGCCCCCCGTAGACGCCCGGAAGCCTCCAGGGGCCGTCCTCCTTCCAGGGAGGCGGCCCCTTCGCTTTGGAGGCCTCAGGCGGCGCGCAGCGCGGCCAGCAGGTCCGCCGCCGAGGACACGACCGCCTTCGCCCCGTGCGCCTGCAGTTCGGCCGGGCGGAAGCCCCACGTGACGCCCACGCCGTACATGCCCGCCGCCTTCGCGGTGTCCATGTCCACGGAGGTATCCCCCACGAAGCCGCACGCGGAGGGCGCCACGCCCAGTTCCGCCGCCAGGGCCAGCGCCGCGGTGGGGTCCGGCTTGCGCGGGATGCCCGGACGCTCGCCGTACACAGCCGCGAAGGACACCCCGGGCAGCAGCTTCGCCGCGAGCCGCTTCACGAAGTCGTCGGACTTGTTGCTGAGCACGCCCAGCCGCGCGCCGTCCGCCGCGAGCGCCTGGAGCACCTCCACCACGCCCGGGTAGACGCGCGTCCGGTCGAACAGGTGGGCGTCGTAGTAGGCGTGGTACGTGGAGAGCACCCGCCCCTGGAGCGCGGGGTCCGCCCCGCCGGTGGCCCGGTGCGCGAGCTGCGCCACGCCCTCGCCCACGAAGCGCAGGTAGGCGGCCTCCGGGTGCGGGGGCAGGCCGTGGTGCGCGAGCGCGTGGTTCATCGCCGCGGCGATGTCCCCCAACGAATCCACCAGCGTCCCATCCAGGTCGAAGAGCACGGCGCCAAGGGGCATGACGAAAAAGGCCTTTCTTCAAAACGCGAACGCCCCGACCCACGAAGGGGTCAGGGCGTCCGTGAATCAGGAGCGAAGCGTCGAAGCTTAATGCGTGGCGGCGGCGGTCTTCTCACCCGCGGCCGCGCCACCGGCCTGGATGACGGCGAAGTTGATGTTGCTATAGCCCGCCGTGGCGCAGCTGAACATCACGCGCTTGATGACCTTGAACTGAACGTCCTTGTTCGCCTGGATGTTCACGTCCCCCTTGAAGGTCTCCGTGCCGCCCGCCATGGAGTGGAGGTCCTCGAACTGCTTCTTCATGTCCCGCAGCTTCTCTTCCAGCGCGGGGATGTTGAGGTACTCGTCCTTGGTGAGGTCCTCCACCCGGCCCACGATGGTGCCCGACACGCTGACCTGGTCGTTGGACACCATCACCACCGGGTGCATCTCCACTTCCTTCACGTTGACCGCTTCGGGAAGGACGATGTCCTTGGTCATCATCAGCACCTCGCCCGTCGCGGAGAAGTTCGCGATGAGGAAGAGCACGATGATGACGAACATGTCGACGAGGGGCGTGATGAGCAGGTCCGCGTTCCCGTTCTTCTTGCCGTGCCCACCGTGGCCGAACACCTTGGAGTGCTCCAGCCGCTTGCCGTACCGCTTGCCCGGAACCTTGATACCCATGGCTTGAAGTGCTCCTGTTAGCCCATCGCCGCGGACACGGACACCTGGGGCAACCCAGAGCCAATGCACTCGTCGATGATGCGAACCAGGTCCTCGTAGCGGACCAGGTCCTCGGTCTGGAGGGTGATGGCGGCCTGATCCGGAAGCTGCGCCTTCAACTCCTTGAAGCGCGCCACCAGCTTGGTCAGGTCCGGCCGGCCCTTGTCATCCCGGGTGAGGGGAATGGGGTCGAAGGCGCTCTGGTCGGCGGTGAGCCGCATCTCCGTGGGAGACACCAGGAGGGTGAGCTGGACCGTCTTGGTCTTCTCCTCCGTCTCCTGCTCGTCCGAAGAGGCCCCGCCGGCCTGGGACACCTGGAGACGGCCGATCTGGGTCCAGACGGCCGTCATGATGAGGAAGCTGATGGTCACTGCCATCAGGTCGATGAAGGGCACCATGTTGATGGCGGTATCGAGCGGCTTCTTGCCACCCTTCCCACCTGTGCCCAGATCCATTCCGCCGGCCATGGCGACTACCTCCCTGCTCTACCGCGCTCTTCGCGCACGAACGACGTTTCAAGAAGACTCTGGGAACGGACGCGCCTGTCTGGGTCCACCACTTCGGGGCTACCAGACAGCGCGCCGGTGCATCCGGTTCCAACCCTGCGCTGCTTTGAGGAGGACTACTCCTCGGCGTGCGCGTGGGCGGACGCGGGGATGTTCAGGTTCTTGAACTTGTCGCGGTTGGCCACGATGAGGTTCAGCACGGAGACGCTGGTCTCATTGATGTCGTTGATGATGCTCTGGGTGCGGCCCATCAGCACGGAGAAGGCGACCAGCGCCGGGATGGCGGTCAGCAGACCGAAGCCCGTGCAGTTCATGGCTTCAGAAATACCGTTCGCGAGAATGGTCGCCTTGTCGGCCGGGTTCACGTTCGCCACGGCCTCGAAGCAGGTGATGAGACCGTTCACCGTTCCGAGCAGACCGGCGAGCATGGCCGCGTTGCCGAGCATCGCCAGGTAGCCCGTGCGCGCCTCCAGCCGAGGCGTCTCACGCAGGCTGGCCTCGTCGAGCGCCGCCTGGACCTCTTCCTGGCCCTTGGGGACGTTCATCAGACCGGCCTTGACGACGCTCGTCAGCGGCGTGGTCTTCTGGCCGGCCACGTAGTTGATGGCCTTGTCCAGGTCGCCCGCGTAGATGTGCTTCTTCAGCCCGCGCAGGAAGCCTTCCTTGTTGATGGAGGCCTTGCCGAACAGGACGATGCTGCGCTCGACGATGATGGCCAGCGCCACCACGAGGCACAGCGCGATGGGGTACATGCCCGCCTGACCGGACTCCCAGCGGCGACCCAGCTCCTGCATGAACGTCTCGTTGCCGCCGCCTGCGTTGGCGAGAATGGACAGATTGGTCACAAACCCCAGGTTCATCACTGATGGCCTCCAAATGGGCGGCGAAGCTCGCGCTTGCGAGCTGTTCCGGACTGCTTTCAACCGGGTGGACCTCCACCCAGGCCGTCAGCAGGAATAAGGGATCACGGTGGCGCGAGTCTAGGAACCGCTTCCAGACGTGTCAAGGCAGCCACCCCCAGCGTTAGTTACTGAAATCTCACAGGAATTTTGCGTTGGCGCGCGGCTTGCCAAGCTACTGGACAGGTTGCATGGCGAGCCCTTCCCAGCGGCTTCCGCGACAAGCGGGCCAGCGATTTGGGCACCTCCAGAGGCCGTGCTAGGGCGGGAAACCATGGCCAGGAAGCGCATCGGGGAGCTGCTGGTGGAACGCGGCGCGATCACGCCCGCCCAGCTTGAGGCAGGACTGACCGCCCAGCGGCAGACGCGGCAGCGTTTGGGCGTGACGCTCATCGGTCAGGGGGCCATCACGGAGGCGACGCTCGCCCAGGCCCTGAGTGAAGCGCTGGAGATGCCCCAGGTGGACCTGGCGGCGATCACCCCGGACTGGGCGGCGGTGCACCTCTTGCGCGCGCGCTTCTGCGAACAGCACGACCTGTTCCCCTTCGCGCTGGAGAGCGTGGGCGGCCGGCGCCAGCTGGTGGTGGCCATGGCGGATCCGCTCAACCTCACGGCAATCGAGGAAATCGAGTTCACCAGCGGCCTGAAGGTCAGCGGCCGGGTGACGGCGCTGTCCGCCGTGCGCGGCGCCATCCTGCGCTACTACCACAAGGTGCCCGTGGCGGCCGCTCCCAGGCCGGGGGCGGGCGCGGCGCCTGCAAGGCTTGCAAGGCCCGCACCGCCGCCCGCGCGCGCGCCCGTGCCGGTGGAGGACGACGAGGAGGTCATCGTCGGGGAGGAGCTGCCGGCGGCGGAGAAGACGCAGCGCACGTCGCTGGCGGACCTCATCCGCGAGCGCGAGGAGCAGGCGAAGCGGCGCCGGAGTGGGGGCGCGAGCGCGGCCCCGGCGGCGGACAAGCCCAAGGCGCCCGCGGGCGGGGTGCTGGATGACCTGGACTACCTCTTCGGTCAGGCGGCGCGCGAGGAGCCGGACCGGCTGGAGGAGCTGGAGCGCCGCTTCTGGGCGCTGATGCGCATCATGGCGCGCAAGGGCCTGCTGTCGAACGAGGAGTTCCGGCGCGAACTGGACGACGAGGCCGGCGAGGGCTGAAGCCCCCCGCGCGGCCCCGGCGGTTTTCAGTCCACGGCCAGCGGCAGCCGCACGGTGAAGGTGGTGCCCTGCCCCACCGTGCTCTCCACGGTGAGCCGGCCGCCGTGGTTCTCCACGATGCCCTGGCAGATGGACAGGCCCAGGCCGGTGCCGCGCCCTTCCGGCTTGGTGGTGAAGAAGGGCTCGAAGATGCGCGCCAGGTTGCGCGGCTCGATGCCGGTGCCGGTGTCGCGCACGCGCACCACCGCCTCCTGCCCTTCCTGCGCGGTGACCAGGTGCACGGCGCCGCCCGGCGGCATGGCGTGGCACGCGTTGGTGATGAGGTTGACGAACACCTGCACCAGGTTGGCGCGCACGGCGGCCAGGGGGGGCACGTCGCCCGCGTATTCGCGGTGCACGGTGACGCGCGCCTGGGACACGACGTGTTCACAGAAGCCCACCGCCATGTCCACGACGGCGTTGAGGGACACCCGCTCCGGCCGGTCCTGCGCGGGCCGCGCGTAGCTCACCAGGTCGCGGGTGAAGCGCAGGATGCGGTGGCTGCTCTCCAGGATTTTCCGCAGCTTCTCCTGGTCCGCCGGGTTCGCGCCCGGCGTCAGGCGCGAGCGCTGCAGCAGCGCGTCCGCGTAGGTGGCCACCGCCGTCATCGGGTTGTTGATTTCATGCACCACGCTGGCCGCGAGCTGCCCGATGGAGGCCAGCTTCTCCGCGTGGATGATGCGCTTCTCCAGCTCCTTCACCACCGTGACGTCCTGGCCAATGGCGATGACGCCCTCCACCTCGCCGGGCTGGGTGAGCATGGAGGAGGTGGCGAAGGACACGCGCACCTCGCCGCCGTCGTGGGTGAGCAGGCGCGTCTCGAAGTTGTTCACCGACTCGCCGCGCATGGCCGCCGCCAGCACGGGGGCCAGCCGCAGCTGTTCGCTGTCCGCCACCAGCGAGGACAAATCCCGCCCCAGCACCTGCTCCTTGGACAGGCCGGTGAGCGCGCTCAGCGCCTCGTTGAAGACCACCACCTGCTTGTCCCGGTTCACCACCAGGATGAGCGCGTTGGCCTTCTCCAGCAGCTCCTCCAGGTACTTGCGCACGAACGTCAGCTCGTCGATGAGCTTCGCGTTCTTCACCGCCACGGCGACCTGACTGGCCAGCTGGAGCAGCACGCGCTCGTCGTGCGCGATGTCCGCGTCCAGGCCGTCCGGGTACTCCATGTTGATGGCGCCGAAGAGCTGGCCGCTCGCGACCAGCGGGGCGCTCACCGCGCGGGTGCTGCCGTGGAAGAGCAGCGGCACTTCTTCCGAGATGGACACCCGGCCCTGCGGCAGGGACGCGAGCGACAGGTTCGTCTTCTCCACCGAGCGCTGGAAGAGCACCAGCGGTTCGTGCGCGCCCTCCTTGAGCCGGCCCTCGGCGTAGAGCGACGTGAGGCCGCCGGTGCGCGCATCCACGATGCGGATGCAGAAGGAGCGGCTGGGAAACAGCTCCTTCACCCCGCGCGCCACCGCGGCCACCAGCTCCTCCTCGCCGCCCACCTCCGCCACGCTGCGGCCCAGGTCCAGCAGCACGCCTTCGGT
The DNA here is from genome assembly GCF_003612125.1 of Corallococcus praedator. Classification (GTDB taxonomy): domain Bacteria; phylum Myxococcota; class Myxococcia; order Myxococcales; family Myxococcaceae; genus Corallococcus; species Corallococcus praedator. The sequence continues at coordinate 36,001 of NZ_RAWI01000030.1, read as the reverse complement.
GCGCGCCTGCTCCAGCAGGGCCTTTTCGGCCACCACCAGCCGGCCGCTGATGACCTCCGTGTCCACGCGGGCGCGCACCGCCACGGTGTCCGCCTTGCGCGACAGGGTGAGCACCAGCGAGGTGCCGCTCGCCAGCACCAGGTCCACCTCGTGGGCCTGGCCGTCGTCGGGGGCGCTGGCGCCGGACAGGGCCTCTTCCACGTCGTCCACGCCAATGCCGTGTGATTCGCAGAAGCGGCGCAGCGCGGGGTTCACGGCCACGACGCGCAGGGACGCGTCACAGAGGGCCGCGGGCTCGTCGAGCGCGTCGAAGAAGGCCTGGAAGGCGTCGGGAGTCGGGGCTCCGGGCGGACGCACGGCGCGGACCTCACTCTTCATGGGACGTCGCCTTGTCGAGGTCGAGGATCTGCTGCGCCCCCACGTACGACTTCGTCTCGTAGCGGGTGATCTTCCCGATCTTCCGGACGATCTCCGCCATGCGCTCCGCCTCGCGGTAGATGATGTCCACCGGCCTCCAGGCGAAGTCCTCCTCCTTGAGCTTGCGCTTGAGCAGCTCCGCGTAGCCCATCACGGAGGTGAGGGGCTGGTTGAGCTCATGGGCCGCGGTGCCGGCGAGCGCGACGATGACCGCGCTCTTCTCGCTCTCCTCCAGCCGCGTCTCCACGTCCGACAGCTTGCGCTCCAACTGCACCCGGTCCCGGAGGTCCGTGAAGATGCCCACGCTGAAGGACTCGCGGCCGCCCTCGTAGACGATGGAGGCCGTCATGTTCACGGGCACCCGCTCCCCGGAGCGGTGCACCAGCTCCTGGCGGATGAGCGACAGCCGGCCGCGCCCGCCCAGCTCCGGGCTGCGGATCTGCGCCATCACCCGCTGCGCGACGCCGGGCGGATAGAGCTGCAGGACGGTGAGCTTCTCCTGTGCCTCAGCGGCGGAGTAGCCGCACATGGCCTCCGCGCCCTTGTTGAAGAGGATGATCCGCCCCTTCAGGTCCGCGGCGATGATGGCGTCCACCGACGAGTCGATGAGCCGCTCCAGGAAGTCCTTCGTGTTGCGCAGCTCGTCCTCCAGCTTGCGCGCGTCCGTCACGTCGCGGAAGGACAGGATGGTGGCCGCGTCCTCGTCGCGCAGCGGCGCCGCGGACATGGACAGCGTGAGGCAGCGGCCCGCGGGCGTGCGCACCACCACGTCCACGCCCGAGCGCGCCTCGCCCCGTGACGCGGACGTCACCAGCTCCATCAGGACGCCTTCGTCCAGGGGCTGGGTGATTTGGTTCAGGTGCTTGCCGCGCGCTTCGTTCGCGGGCGTGTCCAGCATCTGCGCGCCGGAGGGGTTGAGCGACAGCACCCCGGCCTTGTCGTCCAGGATGGCCACGCCCTCGCTCACGTGGGCGAAGAAGAGCTGGTAGGGCTTGAAGGACGCGGCCTTCTCCTCCGCCGCCAGCCGCGCGGTCTGCACCGACTGGAGCACCGAGGCGCTGCGCAGGGCCACCGCCGTCGCGTGCGCCACCGTGGTGAGGAAGTCGATTTCGCGCGCGCTGAAGGTCCGGCGCCGGCCGGCCGCGCGCAGCAGCAGCACGCCGCGCACCTCGCCCCGGATGGGCAGGGGCAGCGCGGCGATGGCGTGGATGCCTCGCGCGGCCACGGCCCGGCGCTCCAGGTCGCCCAGCAGGGGGTGCGTGGCCGCCTCCTGCATCACCACCGGCTTGCCGGTGCGCACCACCTCGCGGATTTCAGGGTAGCGCGCCAGGTCGATGCGCAGGTCCTTGAGGCCCGGGTCGTCGCTGGCCGCGACGATGACGCCCTCGTCCGCGCCGCCGCCCAGCATCACCAGCGTGGCGCGCGCGATGTCCAGCTGCTCCGCCAGACGCCGTGTCACGCCGTGCAGGAGCGCTTCCACGTCGGAGCTCTCCGCGTAGTCGGCGGTGAGCTCCAGGAGCAGCGCCAGGTCCGTCTGGCTGCGGGCCTGCTCCTCGCGTTCACGGTGGCGCTCGGCGGCGCGCTGCAGGCGCCAGGTGAGCTCGTGCGGCAGCCCCTGGTGGGTGAGGATGTCGGTGGGGCGCAGCGTGTCCACGGCGGCGAAGCCGCGGGGATCCGGCGACACCAGCGCGATGAGCGTGAGGTGCGGCCCGTTGAGGGACGTGAGCAGCTCCACCACCGCCGGGCCGCAGCCGGGGGCGGTGAGGTCCACCAACGCCAGGGCGGCATCGTCGGGGTTGTCCACCACGCGCAGCCCCGCGCGCTCGGCGGCGGCGTTCAGGGGCTCGCGGGCAACCGAGACCGGGGGGACGAGGACGATGCCGAAGGCGGGTTCCGACGGGGCCGACACGGGGGGCGGAAGACTCCGGAGCGAGGGGGCCCGGAGTCTACACGCCCCGTGGGGTCAGGGGCAGCCCGACTCGAAGGCACCCTGGTCCGGCGCGGCCCCGCAGAAGGGCAGGCCCAGCGACAGGCCCGCCTCACGCGCGGCGGAGGCCGGGGTGAGGTGGTAGTCGTCGCTGCCCGTGTTCACGAAGCCGGGGGCGCGCTCCTGGGAGCGCTTGTCCAGGCCGGCGTTCGAGCGCCACTCCGCAAGCCCCATCGCGGCGTTGTCCAGGCGGAACGTCACCGCGCCCCCGCTGGAGAAGAAGAGGTTGCCGTCCATCACCGCGCCGCTCCGGCCCGCCCCTCCGCGCGCGCCCAGGCCGCAGCCAGCGAAGATGTTGTTGCGCACGTCCAGCCCCTGGCTCGCGCCGGTGGCGCCCTCGCCGAAGATGAGACACGCGCCGCTCAGGTTCCACACGGTGTTGTGCTGCACCTTCACGTTCACGGAGGTGTCCACGCGGATGCCGGTGCCCTCCTCACCTTCAGACTCACCCAGGCCGTCGTGGATGAGGTTGCGGCGGATGATGACGCGGGTGGGCGGGGCGCCCTCGCGGTAGCCGCCAATCTGGATGGCGCGCGCGTTGGCGTAGAGGACGTTGTCCTCCAGCGTGACATCCGTGGGGGACAGGTGCACGACGATGCCCTCGCCCGCGGCGGAGGACACGCTGCGGTGGTTGTAGATGGTGTTGCCGCGCAGCGTGACGCGCGTGCACGTCTTGATGTCCGCGCCGTTCTCCCGGTTGTCGTGCAGCTTGTTGCGTTCCACGAGCAGGTTGTCGAACGGCGTGCCCGGCAGCGTGGCGCCACCTTCCGGCCCCAGGCACTGCACGCCGTCGCCGGAGTTGTGGTGGATGTCGTTGCCGCGCACCACCACGTTGCTCGCGGAGGTCTGCACCGCGACGCCGTGGCTGTCCTCATCGCCCTTGTCGAAGTAGGAGATGGCGTTGTCCTCGATGAGGACGTCGTGGGCCTTCTCCGTCACGTAGACGCCCGCGCCCTCCGTGCCGTTCTTCACGATGCTCTTCTTCAGCACGCCGTGGTGCGCGCCCGCGCCCCGCCACATCACCGCGAACGCGGCCTCACCGCCCACGTCCACCGTGAGCCCCTCCACGTTCCAGTAGGCGCCGCTCACGTCCACCAGCGCCGTCTCCCCGATGGAGCCGCCCTTGAGGATGGCCGTCGCGCCCGGCGCGGACCGGAGCGTCAGCGGCTTCGCCGCCGTGCCCTGCTTCTCCTGGAGCTTCACGTGTTCGCGCCACGTGCCCGACTGGAGGAACACCGCCTCGCCGGGCTTCACCAGCGACAGCGCGCGCGCCACCGTGCGCAGGGGCAGGCCTTCCGTGCCGGCCGCGGTGTCATTGCCGCTGGGAGACACCCAGAGCACGCGCGTGTACTGCGACTCCGCGGGCGGTGGATCCGTCGGAGGCGGCGGATCCGTGGGCGGTGGATCCGTCGGAGGCGGCGGATCCGTCGGACCGGTGGTGCCACTGTCAGGGACACCGGCATCGGCGCGGGTGCCGGCATCGGGCGTGGGCACCGGACGGTTGACGATGGGCGGCGTTGTCGTACCCGGACTCCGTCCTATGGGCGCGGGTTCGACCTTGCCGGTACAGCCGACGAGGCCAGCGAACAACCCGGCGGAACAGACGATGGTCGTCAGGGGCAGGCGGAAGCGCATGTGGACTCCTCGTGGGGTTCACGGCGCGGGAAGGCGCTCGCGGGGTCGGCCGGCAACGGCAGCCATCGCGTCGCGCATTCCCCGGGCGTCAGGGTCGTGCGCGCCGCCTGGCTGCCAGGCCTTCAGGCAGGGAACGTGAATCCGCGCGGTTGGGCGCGACGTCGGGGACCCGCTCGTCACCGAGGGCGACAAAATCAGCCCCCTGCCCGGAAATGGCCACTGAACGGAAGTACCAATCCCGGGTGTCCGAAAGACTCGAGCCGCGCCCGGCGGGATGAAGCCTCCCGGCGAGGACACGGCTCAAGGCACGGCGGATGAACGCGGTCAGGGGGCGGGGGACGACGGGGCGCTCCCGAGCAGCCCATCCAGCTCGCCACGCTCCTCCAGCGCGTACAGGTCATCGCAGCCGCCGACGTGGCGACCCGCGATGAAGATCTGCGGCACGGTGTGACGGCCGCAGCGCTCCTTCATCTCCTCGTGCCGCGCTTCATCCGCGGCGACATTCACCTTCTGGAACTCGCAGCCCTTCTCGTTGAGCAGGTCCATGGCCTGGCGCGAATAGGGACAGGTGGGCTTCATGTAGACGACGACGTAGGGCATTCACGACCTCCTGCGTCGAAGGGTGGGGATGGCCTACCGCCTCCGCCACCCGACGCACGGACGTCCGCTCCCCTGCCCGCCTGCTCCTAACGGGCGCCAGACGCGGGCACGCCTTCTGGCAGCCTCGCGGAGGCCTCCTTGCCGCGGCCCCGCAGGTCCCACGCGTACAGCACGCCCCACTGGAGCAGCGCGGTGGCGACGAACAGCAGCGGCCACAGCGGCGAGTACGGCAGGCGCAGCAGGTACAGCCCCACGTAGTACACGTAGAACTGGAGCACGAACGCGAGCAGCGAGTGCCGCCCGATGACGCTCGCCGCGCGCAGGTAGCGCGACAGGTGGCCAGCCTGCTCCGCGCGCATCAGGAGCCCCATCACCGCGAGCACCGTGCCGCCGTAGAGCGCGACGTAGGCAGGCCCCGGCGGGTACTTCTGCCCCTGCGAGGTGAGCGCCATCAACGTCGTGAAGCCCGCGCCGTGCCACAGGTGGTGCACCGCGATGTGGAGCACCATCAGCACGCCGCCGAAGGTGGCGACGCCCAGGCCCACGTATTCGAAGCGCCGCGACACGCCCTTCACGTCCGCGCGGCCCCACGTTCCCAGCCACTCCCCGAACATGCTGCCCACCAGGTACACGCCCATCCACGGCACCACCGGGAAGCTGGAGAGGAACACGTGCAGCTCGCGCTGCCCGAAGAAGGCCTCCTTGAGCGTCTGCGCCACGGCCGACTCCGGCCACCAGCACAGCGTCACCGCCCAACTCGCCACGAACAGGCCCATGCCCAGCCACGCGCGCGTCCTGCCATCCAGCCGCGTCACCACCCACGGGCCCACGAGCAGCGCGAGTCCAAGGGTGTCCGTCACCGGCAGGATGCGCAGCAGGTACAGGGACTCCCCCGCCCAGAAGCGACACGTGGGGACGATGAGCAGGTGCCCCGCCGTGAGCAGGAACAGCCCCCGGCGCTGGAGCCGCTGGCGCAGGGGACCGAAGTCGCGACTGCGCGAGTGCAGCAATCCCAGCATCAGGCCGCTGATGACCATGAAGCCGGGCGTGGCCATCATCGTCAGGAGGTTCATGCGCTCGCGCAGGTGCGCGGCCTCTCCACCCAGCGGATAGAGATACGCATCCGCGAAGTGGGACAGGAACACGAGCAGCATCACCGTGCCCCGCATGGCATCCACCGCTTCCAGCCGCCCGGGCGCGGATCGCACCCCTGACACCTGCTCGCGCTCCATTGATTTCCCTTCTGGAAATGGCGCGCGGCTCGACGGTGCTCCCCCAACCACATGACCGACGGGTGCCTGCTCGGCGCGCCTGACCCACTGGGATATCACCGTCCGGGCCAATCACAAACATCCGGCTGGCCGGCTCCCCTCCAGGCGAAACCCTTGTCACGCAAAAGAATCCGTCTCGTTTGGAGACCGACGGGATTGAGGGGGCTCCAGGCATTTTGCTAGGTAGGGGGTCATGTCTTCCCGACGCCCCGAAATCCTCGCCCCCGCTGGTGACCTGGAGTCGTTGCGTGCCGCCCTCGCCAGTGGCGCGGACGCCGTCTACTTCGGGCTCGATGAGGGCTTCAACGCGCGCGCCCGCGCGGAGAACTTCTCGCTGGAACGACTGCCGGACACGGTGGGTCTCATCCACCGCGCCAGGGCCCGGGCCTACGTGACGTTGAACACTTTGGTGTTCGAACCAGAGCTGCCGGTGGTGGAGCACCTGCTGCGCGGGGTGGCGAGGGCCGGTGTGGATGCACTCATCGTCCAGGACCCGGCGGTGGCGCTGTTGGCGCGGGCGGTGTGTCCTCAGTTGGAATTGCATGCCTCCACGCAGATGACGCTGTCCAGCGCGGAAGGGGCGCGGTTCGCCACGGGCCTGGGCTTCACGCGCATGGTGGTGCCGCGCGAGCTGTCGGTGGCGGAGATCCGCCGGCTGGCATCGCAGACGGACATCGAGCTGGAGGTCTTCATCCATGGAGCGCTCTGCATGTCCTGGAGCGGCCAGTGCCTCACGAGCGAGGCGTGGGGCGGGCGCAGCGCCAACCGGGGTCAGTGCGCGCAGTCGTGCCGGTTGCCTTACGACCTGGTAGTGGACGGCGAGACGCGCGACCTGGGCGAGGTGAAATACCTGCTCAGCCCCAAGGACCTGGCGGGCGTAAGGGCCGTGCCGGAGCTGGCGGACATCGGCGTGCACAGCCTGAAGATTGAAGGCCGCCTCAAGGGACCGCAGTACGTCTCCAGCACGGTGCAGGGCTATCGCCGGTGGCTGGACGGCGTGATGGCGGGGAAGCCCGACGGGGCGCGGCTGGCGAAGGACCTGGCGGAGATGTCGCTGTCGTACAGCCGGGGGTTCTCCCACGGGTTCCTTGCCGGATCCGACCACCAGACGCTGGTGGAGGGGCGCTTTCCGAAACACCGGGGGCTGTACCTGGGCCGCGTGAGCGCGGTGGCGGGCAAGGATGTGCTGGTGGTGCCGGATGACCGGCCGTGGACGGGCGCGTTGGGCCTGGGCGAGGAGCGGCCGGAGTCCGCGACGGGAGCGGTGTCCGCGCCGCTTTCGGGTGAGCCGGATCCGGCGGACGTGGATCCGCGTCCGGGCATGGGCGTGGTGTTCGACGCGGGCGCGCCCGAGGACAAGCATGAGCCGGGCGGTCCCATCTTCCGCGTGGAGCGCGAGGGCGACGCCTGGGTGCTGGGCTTCGGCCACCCCGGGCCGGACCTGGGCCGCGTGGAGCCGGGGCAGCGCGTGTGGCTGAACAGCGATCCGGCGCTCGCACGGCGCACGGAGGGGCTGCTCGCGGAGGGTGAGCCCGAGGGCCGCATCCCGCTGTCGCTGTGGGTGTCCGGAGTGGAGGGCGCTCCGCTTCGCGTGCGGATGAGCACGGGGCGGCATTCGCGCGAGACGGTAGGGACGACGCTGCTCGCGCCTTCGCGCGGTGCGGGCGTGGACGCGGCGCTGCTCAAGGACAAGCTGGCCGCGCTGGGTGGGACCTCGTTCCATCTGGCGGAGCTGGACTGCTCGGGCCTTGCGCCGGGGCTGCACCTGCCGGTGTCGGAGCTGAAGGCGCTGCGCCGCCAGTTGGTGGCGGAGCTGACGGCGGACGTGGAGCGGGGGCCCGCGCGGACCGTGAGCGCCGACGCGGTGGAGGACGGGGTCCGTCAGGGCTTGCTGGCGCGGATGGAAGCGCGGCCCGTGGATGCGGGCCCCCGGTTGCTGCCGCTGTGCCGGAACGAGGCGCAGTTGGAGGCGGCCATCGCGGCGGGCGTGGGTGAGGTGGAGCTGGACTGGATGGAGCTGGTGGGGCTCCAGCGCGCGGTGGAGCGGGCGCGGGCGGCGGGGCTGCGCGTCACCATCGCCACCGTGCGCGTGCAGAAGCCGGGCGAGGAGGGCTACGACACGCGCCTGGATCGGCTGCGGCCGGACGCGGTGCTGGTGCGGCACTGGGGCGCGATGATGCACTTCCTGGAGCAGCCGGCGGGGGCTTCGCGGCCGGTGCTGCATGGGGACTTCTCGCTCAACGTCACCAACTCGCTGACGGCGGCGCACCTGTTGGGGCTGGGGCTGGACACGCTGACGGTGTCGCACGACCTGGACTCAGAGCAGCTCTTCGCGCTGTTGGAGAAGGCGCCCGCGCACCGGTTCGCGGTGGCGCTGCACCACCACATCGCCACGTTCCACACCGAGCACTGCGTGTATTCACACACGCTGTCCAACGGGCGCGACTACCGGACCTGTGGACGGCCGTGTGAGAAGCACGCCCTCGCACTCAAGGATCGGTTGGGGCTGGAGCACCCGGTCATCGTGGACGTGGGGTGCCGCAACACGGTGTTCAACGCGCAGGCGCAGAGCGCGGCGTCGCTGGTGCCCCGGCTGCTGGAGCGGGGCGTGCGGCGGTTCCGGGTGGAGTTCGTGCGCGAGACGCGCGAGGAGGCCTCGCGCGTACTGACCGCGTATCAGGAGCTGCTCGCGGGTCGGCTGTCGCCCACCGAGGCTGTGAAGCGCGCCGCCGTGCATGAGCAGTTCGGCGTCACGCGCGGCACCATGCAGGTGCTCAAGCACCCGGCCGCGAACGCGCGTCAGGGCTGAACCGTGTGGGGCTCGATGTGAAGCACGTCCTGGTGGGACGACGTGCTCCGGAGCCACCACACGCGCAGGACTCCCACCAGCACCGTCAGCACGACCATCATGATGACCCCAGGTATCGAGGGCGCAAGGCTCAAGACCTCAGGAGGCGGTGGGAGCGGTTGCCCGTTGACGAGCATGACCTCACAACCGGGGCTCTCTTCGATGCTCGCGAGGATGGACATCCCGAACAGGACCGGCACGGCGAGGACCGTCGTGACGCTGACCCAGCCCAGCAGGTCACCCAAGCGCTGAGCAAGACCGATGCGCCCCTGGGCCCCCAGTCCCGTCCCGAGTCGGGGACTGCGCTCCAGCCAGCGCACCAGCGGAATCACGACCCACGGCGTGATGAGGAGGGTCAGCGCGAAGAAGGCGTCGGAGCCCTCCAGCGAAGACAGCCCGGATGGACCGAAGGCCTTCGAGCTGATCCTCCAGACGTCTCCAACGAAGAGAACGCCGAGCAGCACCGCCCCGAGGCAGAGCAACCTCGTACAGACCCATCCCAGGCGCTCCTGGAAGCCCTGGAAGGAACTCGGGGGTGAAGCCGGCGCGAAGCCCAGGACGTCACGTCCGTCGCGAGGGCCCCGCCTCAACCAGAGCACCAGGGGGATGCCCACCAGAAGCAAGGCCAAGAGCATGATGTGGAGGATCTGCTCGGCAAGCGGTGGTGGATGCGAGAGCGTGAACTGCATGGGTGCGTCCTCCCTCCCACACAGTCTACGCCGTTCAGGCCGCGCGTGCCGGAGAGGGCTCGGCGGCGGGGGCCGGGAGGTTCACCGGCTCACCGTCCGGACCCAGCACCACCGGGGCGATGCCCAGCTTGCGCTCCACGAACGCGTGCCCCAGGTAGATGAGCGGCGTCAGCCCCAGCGCCACCAGCAGCTTCGCCGCGTATGACGAGTAGATGATTTTCACGATGACGTCATGGGGCAGCACGCCCGTCCACGCGATGTACTGCACCACCGCCGTGTCGATGAGCTGCGACACCACCGTGGAGCCCGTCGCGCGCAGCCACAGCATCCGGTTGTTCGTCGTGCGCTTGAGCAGGTTGAACATCCCGATGTCCGCGAACTGGCCCACCAGATACGCCACCATTGACGCCATCAGGATGCGCTGCGAGCCGGCGAAGACGTTGTTGAATGACCCCGCCACCGTCCCGCTGTAGTCCTTCGCCAGCGTCATGGGCGCCCACTCCACCCGCACCGCCACGGCGATGACCGCGAAGGTGAAGATGGCCATGAAGAAGCCCACCCACGTGATGAAGCGCGCGGCCCGCTTGCCGTAGAACTCGTTGAGGATGTCCGTGAGCAGGAACGTCACCGGGAACGTCAGCATCCCCGCCGACAACACCACCGGCATCGAGCCCAGGTGCACTTCGAACAGCTTCACCCCGATGATGTCGCCCACCACCAGCGAGGTGATGAACACCCCCGCGAGCACCATGAAGAGCTGAATCCGCCTGTCCAGGTTCATCCGACGTGTCCTTCGTGAGCCAGGCACCACTCCCAGGATGCCGACCCCGGGACGCCCCGGAGCTAAGCACAACCTCCCGGGGTCGTCGCTTGGTCGCCCACCCCCAGGGCGGGCGCTGCTGCCTACTCGGGCAGGTAGTACAGCGTCCCCGGTCCCGGCAAGCCTTCCACCCCGTCCGGACTCCCCTCGCCCGACGGCACGAGGCGCGGCCGGTAGACGCCCAGCACCGTCTGCTCGGTGGTCGTCGGGTTGTCGTAGCGGTGCACGAACCCGCGCGGCACCTGGAAGGCCATGCCCCGGACCACCGGCTGGCCCTGGAGCAACAACCCCGCGCCCAGCACCAGCTCGCACCCCTCGGTGTGCCCGTCCACGCGCGGTGGGATGCGGCCTCCTGGATCCACCCGCAACCGGTAGACGCCGTAGGTCGCGCCCTCGTGGATGACGTCCACCCGGCCGAAGGGATGCGCCTCCGTGCGGTAGAGCATCTCCTCCGCCGTGCGGTGCACCTGGAGCGAGGGGATGGCCCACCCGCCCAGCGCCTCCGGCTTCGTCACCCGCACCGTGGCCGCCTGCACCCGCGCGTGCGGCGCGGCGTCCGTGGGCGGCGCCAGGATGTACCGGCACACCGCCTCCGCCGCGGACTCCAGCAGTTCGAAGCGGCACGCATCCAGGAGGAAGCGCAGCTCTCCCGCCAGTCGGCCGTAGTGCACCGTGTTCGCCAGCTTCCCGCCCACCGCCGCCTGCCGTGCGTCCAGGAAGAGCGCCACGTCCAGGCGCAGCGGCTGCGGCGTCACGCGCTCGCGGTTGTAGAGGCCCACGATGCAGTCCACCGTGAGCCCGCGCAGTTGCATCACGTCCAACGGACGGCCCTGCGCATCGGTGACGAGGGGATGGATCAACGCGGGCTCGTCGCTCACAGCTGGGCGCTCCTTCCACCGTCCAGGGCGATGACCTGTCCGGTGAGGTACGGCGCCTCGCGCGCCAGGAAGAGGACCGTGCGCGCGACATCCTCCACGCTGCCCTCGCGGCCCATGGGGACACGCTGGAGTTCAGCCTGTCGCGCCGCTTCGTCGAAGTGCTCGGGGAAGGCCACCACGCCAGGGGAGATGGCGTTGACGCGCACATGCGGCGCCAGCTCCACCGCCAGCGCGCGCGTCAGCATCACCAGCCCCGCCTTGCTCACCGAATAGTGCGCGTAGTGGTTCACCGCCCGCTCGCCGCCGATGTCGGTGAGGTGCACCACCACCGGGTCCTTCCCCGCGCGCAGCGACGGCAGCAGCGCCTGCGTCAGGAAGAAGGGCGCGTCCACGTTCACACCGAGCATCTTGCGGTACTGCTCGCGGGTGATGGCCGCGAAGTCCACGCGCTCATACAGGCCCGCGTTGTGGACGACCACGTCCAGCGCGGGATGCGCCTGCCGGACCTTCGCGCCCAGCGCGTCCACCGCCTCCGGGTCGGAGAGGTCGGCGCCGTACAGCGTGACGTCGCGGCCAAGCGCCCTCAATTCATCCGCCAGCGACTCCAGCGAGCTCACGGAGCGGTTCGCGTGGAGCGCCAGGTCATAGCCGGCACGGCCCAATGCGCGAGCCACCGCGCTTCCGACGCGTACGCCCGCGCCCGTGATGAATGCGGTCCCCATATGCGGGCCCTGCCTAACAGGCCCGCTCGCGAAAGGCATCCGGAGCCTTTTCCGCCACGAAACGCCGCGGGGCGATACCCGGAGACCCCTCTCCAGGTACCGCCCCGCGTGTCCCCTGCGTGCTGCTGTCGTCCCCTGCTGCGTTCGTCCCCTGCTGCCGTCAGAAAGCTTCGACTACGGGTAGTAGGCCGCCGCGTGCACGGTCACCCAGCGGCGCCCGGCGTACGGCACCCAGACCCACTCCGTCACCGCCTGGTAGTCGCCCGCGATGTAGCGCTGGTCGTAGTAGCCCGGCGTGCAGCGCACGTGGCGCCCGCGGCGGCCCTGGGCCACGCACTGCTCCGGGACCCAGACCTGCTCGTAGCGCGCCGGCACCCAGCGCTCCACCGTCTGCAGCTCGTAGCGGCCCCGCGAGTCCACCGGGCGCGGCATCGGGCGGGCATCGCAGTTCGGGCCGCGGCACCCCACGAAGCGGCGCGTGCGCGCGTCGTCATCCTCGTAGCGGAACGCCTGGCCCTGCGGAACCTCCCACCCGCCCCGGCTCTGGTGCCCCCACTTCGCATCCGCCCGCGTCGGCCCGCGCCAGTCTTCCGCGAACGCCGAGGAGGAACCGAGCAGCAGTGCAGCGAAGGCCAGGGTCGAGAGCGCAGTCTTGAAAGCCATGTCTTCCATCCTCCGTTGTGTTGCTTGTCCTGACTGACGGCCCCCCCGCCGAAACATTCAAAGTCCGTCGGGTCCCGTGCAGCCCCAGGTGACGGGAGGCGGTGGATGTGGGTACACCTCATCCCATGTTCCACCGCGATGGCCCCACCTTCCGGGAGCTGACCCGGCAGGCCCTCACCTCCGTCGAGCACGGCTACGACCTGCTCGCCCCCAAGTTCGAGCACACCCCGTTCCGCACGCCCGATGCGGTGCTCAAGGCCTCGCTCGCGCAGGTGGGCCCGGAAAGGAGCGTGGGCGCCGCGCTGGACGTGTGCTGCGGCACCGGCGCCGCGATGCGCGTGCTGCGCCCCCTTTGCCGCGACCGCGTCGTCGGACTGGACCTGAGCCAGGGGATGCTGGACGAGGCGCGCCAACTGCTCCGGGATGCGCCCGGGGACGCGGCGCTCGACTTCGTGCGGGGCGATGCGCTGGAGCTGCCCTTCACGGAGGCGTTCGACCTGATCACCAGCTTCGGCGCCTTCGGGCACATCCTGGAAGCGGACGAGCCGCGCCTGGTGAAGGGCATCGCGCGGGCGCTGAAGCCGGGAGGGCGGTTCGTCTTCGTCACCGGCCATCCGCCGTCCGCGCTCAACCCCGGCTACTGGGTGGCGAAGGGCTTCAACGCGGCCATGCGCGTGCGCAACGCGCTCTGGAAGCCGCCCTTCGTCATGTACTACCTGACGTTCCTGGTGCCCCGCGCCCGCGCCCTGCTGGAGGCGGAAGGCTTCACCGTCGAGGTGCGCGAGGGCGGCATGCCGAAGCCCTTCACCGGCCTCGTCACCGTGCACGCCACGAAGCGCTGAGCGTCGCTCAAGGCCCCGGCGCGGACGCTTCTTCGGACCGCGCGTACTCCACCGCGAGCAGTTCGTACTCCACCGGGCCGCGCGGGCGCTCCACCAGGACGACCTCTCCGGCCTCCTTGCCCAGGAGCGCGCGCGCCAGCGGGGACTCCACACTCAACCGCCCCGCCTTCACGTCCGCTTCGTCCGGCCCGACGATGCGGTAGCGCATCTGTTCGCCCTCCTCGTCCTCCAGCACCACCCACGCGCCGAAGAAGACGCGCCCCGCCTGCGAAGGATCCGGCTCCACCACCCGCACCTCTTCCAGGATGGCCGCGACCTCACGCGCCCGGCGCTCGCGCTCACGCCTGCGCACGCCCGCCTCCAGCTCCGGCCAGTCCTGGGGCACCGGCCCCTGCGAGGCCAGCAGCTCCTCCTGGAGCGCGCGGTAACCTTCCGGGGTGATGTAGCGCTGCTCCCCCGCCGTCGTCCGGGGACGCATGGGGGTGAGCCCCTCGTCACCGCCCCCGTCTTCCTTCGTGAACGCCTTCGACATGGGCCGCTCCCTCCTCGGGGAGATTTCTCAACGTTTCCCGGGATTTGCACGCCGGGCACGCACCCCTGCCTGGTTCCGTTCCGACGCAATTTTATCGCCGAGACGGACTCTGACAGAATGGGCGGCATGCACCTGCCCCGAGCCGTGCCCCGCTTCGAGCATCGCCTGGCCGTCCGTCTGCGCGGCATGCTGCCGGTGTACACGCGGGACGTGTCGGAGAGCGGCTTCTGCGCGGACATGCTCCAGCCGATGAAGGCGGGCGACGTGCTGGAGGGCGCGCTGCTCCTGGGGGACGAAGAGGTTCCCTTCCAGGGCGAGGTGATGTGGACGCGCCGCTCTGCGGGGGAGCGCACGCGGGGGCGCTACGGCGTGCGCTTCGTCACCATCAACGGGGACTTCCAGCGGCTGCTGGTCGCGTACCGGCGCCTGCAGGGCAAGCGCCTGGTCCGCTGGTTCACCTGAGCGCGGCTCAGGTGCCGCTGGTGGGCGCCGGCTGGACGGGCGTCTCGGTGGGGGCGCCGGGCGCGGGCGTCACGGGCGCGGCGGGCGACGTAGGCTCGTTCGGGATGCTCGGCGGGGCGACGACCGGCTCGCCTTCGGGGGCGGGGGACTCACCGGAGGGCACCACCTGGAGCTTGTAGTGGCGCACGCCCTTGGGCAGCACGACCTCCACCAGGGGGTTCTCGGTCAGCAGGGCCTGGTTGACCTTGAGGGTCACCTCGCCGTTCTCGTCGCTGATGGCGCTGAGGCGGTTGCGGAACTCACCGCCGCCCACCTTGGCGCCCTTCACCGGCTGCCCCGTCTGTGAGTCCACCACGCGCAGGACCACGAGCTGATCCTCGGTGAGCTGCGTGGTGGTGCCCGCCGTCTGGATCAGGTCCTTGTAGCGCGGGCGCAGCGAGAGCGAGCACGCCGACAGCAGCGCGGTGGAGAGGAGGGCGACGGTCAGCAGGTTGCGGCGAAGGCTCATGGGGTCCATCCAGGCTGGGAAGCGGTACGGCAGAGGCGCGGCAGCATAGCCGCCAGCCGCCGGGCGCCAAGTCTCCGATGCGTCACGGCCCCCGCGTGCGGCAGCCGCCCCCACGCCGCGTTGGGGAAATTCCCGGCGGGCAGGCGCGGCGGGCGCCCTTCCTCTCGGGGTCCGGAGGAGCCGTCAGCCCTTCCACCTGCCCGCTTCCAGCACCATCTCAAACCCTGTCCGGGCACCGTCCTTCCCCCCCGCCCGCACGGAGGCCAACGCCCCATGGATGAGACCTATACGGACGCCCCTGAACGCCAGAGTCCCTCGCATCGCCTGCCGCCGCTGCCCAACGAGACGCTGGAGTATGAGAGCCACCCGGCGAACACCCGGGTGGTGCACAGCCACATCGATTGGAAGCACAACCGGTTCAAGGTGAGCGTGGTGACGATGGTGCTCATCAGCCTCGCCACCTTCTTCGCGCCGCTGGTCAACGGCATGCTGGCGGGCGTGTTTGGCGGCTTCCACGCGGGCAAGCCGCGCCGTGCGCTGGGGGCCGCGCTCGCCACGGCCATCCTGGTGCCCGGCGTGCTCTACACGCTCTTCTACGTCTTCGGCGTGGGCAGCGTGCGCATCTTCTCCGGACTGGGCTTCACGACGTGGAGCGTCCTGCACGCCATCGGGGTGTTCGTGGGCGCCATCTCCGGTGCCGCCAGCCGGCCCATCTTCAGCGGCGAGGTCCCCGTCATCACCGTCCCGCGCGTCAGCGGAGCTCCACTCCTAGCGCAAGGCGACGTCGCGCCCATCCTTCCGGAAGGCTCGCACGATTATTCGCGGGACCTGACCACGACGCGAGTCGTCCCTCCCAGTGGACCTGTGCGCGGGGAGTGAGCAGCACGCTCCAATGGGCGACGCGCCCCAGGTACCACTCCACCTGGAGCGTCGCGTCCGCCTCGTGCGTGAAGCCTGACGTGGTGCCCGCGCGCCACGCGGGCACGTACGCGGCCTCCAACCGCAGCGCGCTGCCGCCCGGTCCGGGCAGGCCCGCGCGGTGGGACAACGACAGACGGGGGCCCACGGCGGGCGCGTTCTGGAACGCGCTCCAGTCCATGGTCGCCCGCGCGCCCAGGCCCACCGCGAGGAAGGTGTCGAAGCGCTCCGACGACGCCACCACGCCCAGCGCCTCCGCCTGCACCGACATCCGGTAGGGCAGCAGGCGTTCGGAGTCCGTGGACATCCCCGCCTCCGCGCCCCAGCCCAGCGCGTCCGACACCGAGCGCTGCTGCTGGGGCAGCTCCGGAAGCAGCGTGCGGTAGCCCACCAGCGTCAGTCGCGAGCCGAGGATGCGCGGCACGCCCCAGCGCGGCTCCACGGAGAGTTCCCCGTCCAGCACGCGCAGCTCGCTGCTGGACTGGAAGCCATGCAGCCGCGCGTCCCCCAGCGCTTCGTTCATCGCGGAGGTGCGCAGGCTCACCACGGGCCTGGCATCCCCCACGCCCGGGAAGTCCATGCCCGCGCTCACCACCGTGCGGGACGCGCCGGATTCGCGCAGGGCGCCCCGAGCCCAGGTGGCCTCCCCTTCCGTCTTGCGCGCATGGTCCCGGGCGAGGAACGCGCGCGGATCCACGTCCGCCAGCGGTCCGTCGTTGAGCAGGCCTTGCGCGTCGGTGGCGGCGGCGAAGGCGGCCTCGGTGCGTTCCGCGCGCACCAGGACCTTGAGTTCCTCCGGCGTGGGCGGGCGCTTGGTGGCCGCGTCCAGCGCCTGCTGGAGCACCGCCGTGCGGTCCAGCACCGCGAGCTTGCGCTGCAAGGCATCCTCGCGCTCGAAGAGGCGCTGCCGGTCGAGCGCGCCATCGGCGGCCTTGCCCTCCTTCAGGTCGAGTGCGAGGAGGCGCTCGCGGTCGATGGTCAGCTTCTCCGCTTCCGCCCGGTCCACCGCCGCGCGCTCCACCCGCACCGCGTGCGCGACGTAGGCGTGCAGGGCTTCGCGCACCTCCGCGCGTGACGTGGGGCGGGCGGAGTCCAGCGCCGTCGTCACCGCGTGCGTCAGGTGTTCGTAACCGTCGCGGCGCACGTCGGGTTCGGCGGACTGGAGGAGGCGGTGCACGCCGCGCAGGGGCGCGAGGGCCTGAGCTGGAAGCAGCGTGGCGAGCTTCGTGAGGAGCTGCTCCTGTTCCGTGAGGGCGCGCCGGGCACGGTCGCCGGTGGATTCAAAGGCGTCCGGGACGTGCTCCAGGAGCGACACCGCGCGTCCGTCCGCGTCCACCACTTCGGTCTTCGCCAGCGTGTCCAGCGTGGCGGTGGGCAGCACCCACAGCGTGCCGGGGGCTCGCACGTGACGGTCGTCCTCCAGCGCTCCGTTGAGGAGGAAGAGGAGCGCGGCGGCGCAGTTGTCGGTGAAGAAGTAGTAGCCCAGGTAGCCGCGCCGCTCGAGTTCCCAGGTGCGCTCCAGCATGCGCCGGGCTTCGCCGGGCGTGAGGTTCAACCGGAAGCGGCGGATGGTGCGCTGCTCCAGCTCCAGCGATTCGTGGGCGATGTCGCCCAGGGTGCCGGTGAGGAAGACGGTGCTGTAGCCACCCGTCATGCCCTTCACCAGGTAGCCCAGGCCCTTCGACTCCAGGCCGGTGAGGGCCACCAGTTGCACCACGCGCTCGAAGCCGGGGCCCTGCACCACGGTGCCCTCGCGCCACACCGGACGCAGGAGGATGTGGCCGAAGAGGGATTGGGGCTGCCGGCCCGTGGCCGCGACCAGCAGGACCTCCAGGTGGGACAGCGCGTCCGCCTCCGCCCAGGCGTCGAAGGCCGGGCAGTCACCGCGTCCGGGCAGGTCGCCCAGGTGCGCTTGCGCGAGGAACTCCGACAGGGCGCGCGCCTTGGACAGCTCCTGGCAGCGCACCTGATCATCCACGGGCAGCGCGTCCGCGCGCAGGGACTCGGCGGGGATGAAGAGTTCTTCCGCGAAGGTGACGAGGTCCAGCGAGGCGCTGACCTGGCCTCGCGCGCGGCTGAAGGCTCCGGCGTAGGTGATGCTCGCGGATTCCTTCCACGTCAGGGGCCGCTCGAAGGGGAGGATCCACCCGTCCAGCCGGCGCCACTGCCGACGCCGGCTCCAGCGCTTCGCGTCGTCCCAGCGCTGCATCACGGCGTGCACCACGGCCCGGCGGCGCCACAGGTGTTCGGCCTCCACTTCCGTGAGGCGTGACAGGCGCAGGGTGGCGCGGCGCTCCTGCGTGGGGGCGTAGCGGTAGAGGTGGAACTGCTCGCGGTCCCCGGACCAGTCGGGACGGGCCTCGGAGCCGTCGCCCAGGCCCAGCGGCGCGGGCTCCGGGTGGAGCACGAACTCCAGACGGCCTCCGGGAGGACGGCGCATCGCGGGAGGCAGGGCGGCGAGGCCCGCTTCCACGTCGGAGATCAGCGCGGCATCTCGCGCCGCGGCGTCGCGCAGGATGATGCCCGTGGAGGCCTCCAGCGCGGCCACGCGGGACGGAAGGTTCAGCTCCGCGTCCTGCGCTTCGTTGGCGGCCTGTGACGGCTCCTGGGCCCTGGCTCCGACGGGCAGTGCCAACAGGACCAGCAGGCCCATCCGCAGCACGGACGCCCCCCGCGCTTCGCAGGGCCTCAACGGGTGACCTCGGCCGCCGGGGCCTCCCCTTCCTGCCGCAGGAGGAACGCCTGACGGTCTTCTTCGAGCCGCGGTTCGGTGCGCGCCAGCTCCCCCACCCGCTCCAGCCACGCGCGGGCCCGGTCGGGCGTCAGGGCCTTCGCCTCCGCCAGCGCCAGCAGCTCCTGGCGGTGCGAGCGCAGCAGCCGGCCAAAGACATCCAGGTTCTCACGGCGGATGCGCGCCGCCTGGGCCAGGTCCTCCACCGTCGGGCCCGCGCCCAGGGCCAGGTCCTCGCGAAGCTGGTACGTGCGCGCGCGCAAGTACACCTGGGCCGCGCGCCCCACCTCACTCGTTGAGGGCTTGAACCCCTTGCGCCGCTCCGAGTGCTCCTGCACCTGCCAGATGACGACGCCCAGGCCCAGCACCGTCAGGGCCACCGCAGCGGTGCTCAGCAGCTGGTTTCCCCGCTCGTTGCTGCTCCCGCTCCGCGAGCTGGAGTCCTCGCCCTGGTCCGCCTGGCTCGACTTGCTGGTGTCCGAGTTGCTGCCCTCGCTCGACTCCGAGTGGCTGGCGTGGCCCTCGCGGGAGCTGCCCGAATCCGACTCGCTGGAGTTGCCCGAGTCCGAGTCGGTGGAGTCGCTGGAGTCACTGGAGTCCGAGTGGCTCGACCCTTGCTCACTGGTGCCGCTGGACTCGGACCGGCTCGAATCCCCGCCGCTGGAGTCCCCCGTCCCCGACTCGCTCGAATCGCCACTGGACCCGGACCGGCTCGAGTCTCCGCCGCTGGAGTTGCCCG
Source organism: Corallococcus praedator (assembly GCF_003612125.1). Classification (GTDB taxonomy): domain Bacteria; phylum Myxococcota; class Myxococcia; order Myxococcales; family Myxococcaceae; genus Corallococcus; species Corallococcus praedator. The sequence goes on along the minus strand of NZ_RAWI01000030.1, from coordinate 16,739 downwards.
AGTCGGACTTGCTCGAATCCCCCTGGCTGGAGTTGCCCGAGTCCGACTTGCTCGCATCCCCCGCGCTGGAGTTGCCCGAGTCCGACGCCCCCGCGGCCCTGAGGCCTCCGACAGGCGTGCGACAGCCCACCGCGAGCATCAACATCGACACCATCACCACGCGTTTCCACGAACGCTCCATCCGCATCCATCCCCCTCGGAGGTCATCACCGCGTCCTGCGCGGCCCATCCCTAGCCAACCGCATGCCGGCTGGGGACGGGTGCATTATCAGCGGCTTGGAGGATGACCTCGCGCGTCAGGCGCGAAACGGATGTATCAGGGTGCGTCGCGGATTTCGCGCCCGTGCGCGTCAGGCGCGCCGGTGCTACGCGAGCCGTGCGTTCTCGGATTCACTCCGCGCACGTGCGGGCCGCTCCTCCACGAAGAGACGTCGCAGATAGGGATTGAGGAAGCGTCCCTCCGGGTCCAGTTGCTCGCGCACCCGCAGGAAGTCGTCCCAGCGCGGATACAGGTGTTTCAACGTCGCCGCCGTCTGCGTGTGCAGCTTGCCCCAGTGCGGCCGGCCGCCGTGGTTGCGGAAGATGGCCTCCGCGCCGGAGAAGTACGGCTCCAGGGGCATGCCCCGGTACTGGTGCACCGCGATGAACGCCCGGTCCCCGCCGTGCGCCGGACTCAGGAACACGTCGTCCCCGCGCACGAAGCGGTACTCCACCGGGAAGTGCACGGGCAGCTTCTCGCGCGTGATGTATTCAGACAGCTCGCGCAGGCAGTCCGGACCCCGCTCCACCGGCACGCCGTACTCCATCTCCTGGAAGCGCACGAGGCGCGGCGTGGCGAACAACGTGTGGCTCTGCCCCGCCAGCACGCCTTCCGACGCCAGCTTCGCCGACAGCCGGCTCACCGGCGCGCACCACGCGGGGTTCATCCGGCACGCGCGGCTCACCGCGCCGAAGACGGCGTTCTCCATCACCATCTCGTTGAGCCAGCGCCCCACGCCCACCCCGTGCGGGGCCTCCTCCGTGAGGTCCATCGCCTTCGTCATCACCCGGTCCGAGTGGGGGAACCAGAAGAACTCGTAGTGCCGGTGGCGCGAGCGCGCTTCATCCAGGCCGGAGAGACACTCCTCCAGCCCCAGGTTCCGCCGCGTCAGCCGCAGCCGGTACGCGGGCAAGAGCCGCAGCCGCACGCGCGTCACCACGCCCAGCGCCCCCAATGACACGCGGGCCGCCTGGAGCAGCTCCGGCGCCGCGTCCTCCGAACCCGTCACCTCCTCGCCGTTCGCGGTGACGAGCGTGATGGCCTTCGCCTGCGTGGAGAGGATGCCCAGTCCCACGCCCGTGCCGTGCGTGCCCGTGCCCAGCGCGCCCCCGAGCGATTGCTTGTTGATGTCGCCCAGGTTCTCCATCGCCAGGCCGTGCGACGCGAGCAGCGTTCCCAGCTCGCGCAGGTTCGTGCCGGCCCACACGGTGGCCTCGCGCGCGGAGGCGTCCACCGCCTCCACCCCGGACAGGGCGCCGAGCGACACCATCGTCTCGTCCGTCGCGCACAGCGGCGGGAACGAGTGGCCGCTGCCCACCACCCGCACGGTGCGGCCCCTCCCTCCCGCGTCGCGGAGCGCGGCCTTCAGCGCGTCCACCGAGTCCGGTTGGAGGAACTCCGACGGGTGGGCCACCACCGCGCCGGACCAGTTGCGCCACGTCTTCGTCTTCGCCGTCACGGACGCCATGCCGTCATCCCCAGTCGCCCCGGTAGGTCGGGACTTCGTCCACCACGCGGCCCTCGGAGATGAGCAGGAGCGTGCGGAAGTGCTCGCAGATTTCGCCCGCCTTCGCGTGCCGGAAGAACACGGGCGCGCCCAGCGGCAGGGGCACCGGCCCCGCGTACGCGATGGGCGTCTGCACCTCGCCCGCGCCTTCCAGGGGCAGCAGCTTCGCGCCCTCGGGCAGGTAGGGCACGGGCAGCTTGTCCGCGCCCGCCGCGCCGGAGGCCACGTAGCCACCGCCCTGCAGCGTGAAAATGCCCGGGCCGGGACGGCGCGTGACGGGGATGGCGAACGCCACCGCGGGCAGGTGGTGGAAGCCGCGATAGCCGTCGAAGAGCGCGGGGGAATACAGGCCGCTGCCCGCCGTGAGTTCGGTGACGCTCGTGTCCTCGCGCGTGGTCTCCAAGCTGCCGGTGCCGCCGCCGTTCACGAAGCGCACCGGGAAGCCCGCGTCCTTCAGCGCCGCCACCACCGACTGCCTTCGCGTGCGCACCGGACCGACCGAGGCCCGCTTGAGCGCGCGGATGGCCAGGTTCTTCGCCCGCGCGTGCGGCGCCGCGTCCGGCACGCCCGCGAGCTGCGCCTCGTAGCCCATGACGCCCGCGAGGAAGACGTCCCCTTCCGCCGCGATGCCCCGCGCCACCGCCAACGCGTCCTCGGGCGTGCGCACCGGAGAGCGGTGCACCCCGAAGCGCAGCCCCGGCAGGTCCACCGACAGGTCCACGTCCAGGCACAGGGGGACTCGTGTGCCCTGACGCCGCGCCGCCCGGGCCGCGAGCGCCACGTGCTCCTGGCAGTCCACCATCAGCGTCACCGGCGCGGGCGCACGGCACAGCTCCGCCAGGGCCTCCGGATCCACGATGGGGTAGCCCATGAGCAGGTCCGTAAAGCCGCGCTCGCGCAGCCGCACGGCCTCATCGGCGCTGAAGCACATGAGGCCCTGGAAGCCGGGATGCCCGTCGAGCACCCGCCGCAGCAGCGCCACGCACCGCACCGACTTCGTGGCCAGGCGCACCGGCAGGCCGCCCGCGCGCTGGACCAGCGCCGCCGCGTTCTCACCCAGCAGGTCCACATCCGCGAAGGCCACCGGCAACCGCCGCCCCTCCAGCGCCCGGGCGTAATAGGCATGGTCACGCGTCATGTCAGGACCTCCCATGTCAGGGCTTTGGGCGAGCGGCCATCATCGCCGCGCCACGTCACGGCGCGAGGCCCCATGGCACCGGATGCGTGGGGTGTCGGACAGGAACCCGGGCCACGGAGGACGTCGTCGGAAAAAGGGGCAGCGCGCCGGACATCCCTGGGGGGACGCCGGCGCGCGCACACACGGATTCTTCGACTCCAGGTCGGCCCACCCCCCCGGAAGGGCACGGAGCGGCATCGTGCCCCCCGCCGAAAGCCATTTCTATTGAGGAAATCACGCGAGTCCCAAACGACTCGGGGTGACCGGAATGACTTCTCACCTGGACAGAAGGAACGACTGTGGATTCCACTTCCGACCTCACAAGTCTTCCAATTGCCTCCAACGGATATACTAAGGAAATCGTGATTGATTTGATTTCCGAGGACCAACGCCTCCTACGTGAGTTGGAGGGCCTGCTGGGGGTGGTGGAACCCGGCTCCGAGGCCCTTCCCACGGTCCTCGTGGCCCTCCGGGACGCCCTGCGCGCTGAGCGGACGGCGGCCTACGGTGTGGACGTAGGTCCTGACCGCTACCACACGGCCTTCGTCCATGGCGTGGGCTTCCCCGAGCCGCCCCCGGTGCTGACGGAGGTGTTCGACGCGTCGCTGCCGCCGGCGGGGAGCCACTTTGGCTACTTCGACCCGGCGCGCCCGCCGCCGGCCCAGCGCAACCAGCCGATGCGCTTCTCCGCGCTGGGGCTGACGGAGACGCTGCGGGCCCTGCCCCTGGCCGGGAACGGCACGCTGTGGGAGCGGCTGGGATTGAGCGAGGCGGAGTGGGAGCAGGCCCGGACCCAGCTCGCCGTCCACGCGATGGGCCTCTACCGGCGTCTGGGGTTGGAGCACATGGCCCAGCTGCGGGTGCTGGTGTGCGAGGGCGAGACGATGCTCGGCTGGCTGGGGGCCTTCCGGCCCGAGCCCTTCACGGAGCGGGAGCAGCAGCTGCTCCACGCGCTGACGCCGGCCATCCAGCGGCGGATGGCCATGGACCGGAGGCTGCGGGAGGCGGGGCTCCTGGGTCCGGCGCTGGGGGCTGCGTTGGAGGTGTTGGGGCGGCCCGCGTGGGTCGTCACGTTCAGCGGCCGGGTGATGCACACGAACAAGGCGGGCCAGGCCCGACTGGAGCAGGACGTCCAGGGCGTGACGGTGCAGGTGCGCGACTGCATCCGGAGTCCTCCGGGCACGGGGCCCCTGTTCTCCTCCGGGCCGCTGCGCACGCCAGGGCTGCCGGACCACTACCTGGTGCTGGATCCGGGCCCGCCCTCCATCGAGCCGACCGCGAAGCTGCCGGTGCTGACCCAGCGCTGGGGGCTCACCGCGCGCGAGGCGCAGGTGTTGGAGCATGTGGTGCAGGGGGAGACGAACAAGGCCATCGCCCTGCACCTGGGCTGCGCCGAGCGCACGGTGGAGGTGCACGTCACGCACCTCTTGAACAAGGCCCAGGTGGAGAGCCGCTCCGCGCTCATCTCGCGCTTCTTCCAGTCCTGACGCGAAGCCCCTCCGGGGTGGGTGGGGCGCCGCGCGAGGCGTGCGTAGGATGAGGGGATGGACGAAGCGCTGCTCAAGAAGGCGTTGGCTCGGGCCGACGCGGCCGTGGCGAAGGGCCCGCATGCGACGCCCGCGGATGGACGCCGCCGCACGCGGCACGTGGCGATGGGAGACCCGCAGGCGGACTTCGAGCGGGTGATGTCCATTCTCTCGCTGCACGGGCTGCTGGGTGAGGACGGAGGGCTGCGCCCGGACGTGTGCCTGGTGTCCGTGGGCGACCACTTCGACTGGGGTCCCGCGTCCGAGCGCGAGCACGTGGCCCGGAGCGGCCTGCGGTTGGTGGCGTGGCTCGCGTCGCATCCGGCGGATCAAGCGGTGTTGCTGCTGGGCAACCACGACCTGGGGCGCGTGGGGGAACTGGCGGACTTCACCGATGCGACCTTCCACGCCGCGCAGGTGGAGGCGGACCGGCTCTACCGGGGGGACGGCACGGACGCGGCGGCCGAACGCGACTTCATCGCGCGCTGGCCGGGACTGCCCACGGTGGAGCTGGTGGCGCGGGACTTCAGCGCCTGGAACGAGGAGCAGCGCGCGTGGGTGGAGCACCTGCTGCGGGCGCGGCGGTTCCGCGTGGCGCATGCGGCGGGAGCGTCATTGCTGGTGTTGCACGCGGGCGTCACGCGTGAGGACCTGGACGTGGTGGGGCTCGAGTCCGGGCGATGGGCGGATGCGCACGCGGTGGCGGACGCGCTCAACGGCGTGATGGACCGGGCGGTGGCGGCATGGACGGGCGGGCCGCTGGTGCTGCCAGGGCTGCACCATCCGGGCAACGCGACGTCGGGCGAGGGAACGGGCATCTTCTACCAGCGGCCCAGCCTCCAGGCGGAGGATGCGGAGCGCGTGCGAGGGACGCCCCGTCGGCGGTTTGATCCGCGGCGGCTGCCCCTGGGATTGACCCAGGTGGTGGGCCATACGCGCGACAAGCGGGTCCGGGAGTTGGTGTCCCCGGGTCCCGTGCGCGACGGTGTGCTGCGCCACCTGACGACGGATGGGACGCGCGTGGACTACGCGCACGGCCCGCCTCCCACGACGGGTCCAGGTGAAGCGGTGATGGTCTTCACGGATGGCGCCATGCGAGAGGGCCGAGCGGAGGACTTCGAACTGTTCGACCTGGAGGCCCGGCGCGCGGTGCCGCTTCACACGGCCCGCGCGAAGGGGAATGGCCTGGCGTGAGGGCTACGGCGCCGCGCCCGGGGATGCGGCCGGAGCCTTGAGGCCGGCGAGCTTCTTCTCCAGCCCTTCGACCTGACGCGGCGACACCTGAGCTGCGGGCAGCGTCTTCGCGAAGGTGAGTGCCTCCTCCAGCGTCTTCGTCGCGGACGCGGTGTCCTTGCGGGCCACGTAGATGTCCGCGCGGCCGGAGAGGACGGACAGCCGCCGTGCCCCCTGCACCCGCGCCAGGGCCCGGTCGTTCGCGGCGAGCGCGTCATCCAGCCGCCCTGACAGGCGGTACAGCGTCGCGAGCCGCGCAGGCGGGTTGTAGTCCTTCGGCAGGTCGCGCTCGCTCTGCTCCAGCGCGGGGATGGCCCGCTGCGGCTGCTCCAGCGTCATCGCCGCGAGCATGCGGTGCGAATCGAACACGGTGCGCGCCTCGGGGTTCGGCGCCTTCGCGGCCTCGCCCTCCAGGAACGCGAGCCACTCCTCCGCCACCTTCTTCGCGCCCGCAGTGTCCTGGTCGGCCTTGCGCGCCTCCACCAGCACCTCGTTCAGGCCGGAGCGGTCATCCGCCTCCATCGCGATGGCGGGCGGCGCGAGCACCTCGCGCGCCTTCGCCTCCAGCGCGTGGCGCAGGTCGGCGGCCTCGGGCGTGCCCTGCGGAATGGCCAGCGCGCAGGTGAGACCGTTGAGGACCCCGTTGGCCAGGTTGAGCGAGCGCTGCACCTTCGGCAGCTCCGCCACGGCCTTCTGGGCGCACGGCACGTACTGCTTCGCGCCGTATTGGGCCATCAGCAGCGACTCCAGCGCGCGGCCCCGGCGGGACCAATCGGCGGGCGCCTCCGCGAGCGCGAGCGACAGGGCTTCGGCGGCCTCCGCGGGCTTGCGCTCACCGTAGAGCGCATCGCCCCGGGCGAGCAGTGCGTCCGCGCCCGTGGCGCCGCCCTTGTACGCGAGTTCGCCGTCCTCGAAGAGGCGCTCCAACTGGGGCACCGTGGCGCTGCCGGCGAAGCGCAGCAGGGCCTTCTCCTCGCGCGGATCGATGATGAAGAAGGTGGGCCAGAACTCCACCGGGTACTTCTCCTGGAACGTCGCGTTCTGGGTCAGGTCGGTGTTGAGCTCCAGCCACACGAAGCGCTCCGCGTGCTTCGCCAGGGCCTTGTCGGTGAAGACGTAGGCCCGCATGGAGCGACAGGTGTGGCACCAGGGCGCCCATGTGTCGACGAACAGGGGCACGCCCTTCGCCTTCGCGTCGGCGAGCGCGCGGGCGTAGTCATCCGGGATGAAGGGCAGCGGGCCTTGGTCGTGCGCGTCGGCCACGGGCGCGTTGGCGTGCGTGGCCGTGCAGGCGATGGACCCCGACAGAAGCAGGCAGACGAGGAGTGAGCGCATGCGGCGCACCCTACCAGCGCGGTGGAGGGGGTGTCCCCGGTGGACAGTGTTCGCACACATCTCTGGGCACCGACGCGCGCGCGTGCTGTCTTGCGCGGGCCCCTATGCCCATGAAGGACCCTCGCGCCCTGCGCACCGCCCTCGCGTCCGCCCTGGATGCCCTGCCCGCCTCGGAGCTGTTTCCGGAAGGCACCGACGCCGACCTGGCCCGCCGGCTGGCCGAACGCCTGCGCCGCGACCTGTTGCCCCGCCTGGGCTCCGGTACGGAGGACGTGCCGCTGCTCCTCGTGGCCATCGCCGGGCCCAACAACGTCGGGAAGTCCACGCTCTTCAACGCGCTGGCGAAGGCGTCCCTGTCCCCCGCGCGCCCCGAGGGCGGACTGACCAAGCAGTGCCTGGCCGCGGCGAACCCGGAGACGTGGACGGGTGACCTGAAGGACGTGCTCACCCAGCGCTACGACATCGTCACGGTGGTGGAGGGTACGGTGGCGCCGGTGGATGCGCCCGGGCCCGCGGGCCGGCTGTACCTGGTGCTGGCGGACGCGGTGCCGCGCGGGCTGCTGGTGATGGACACGCCGGACTTCGACAGCGTGTACCGCGACAACCGCGAGCGGGCCGAAGCGCTGCTCGTCACGGTGGACGTGCTGGTGTTCGTGGTGAGCCGGCAGACGTACCAGAACGCGGCGCTGGTGGACTTCCTGCGCGCGGCCGTGGGCCACGGGCGGCCGTACCTGCTCGTCTACAACGAGGCCACGCGCGAGGACGTGGCCCGAGGCCACCTGGAGAAGCTGGCCCAGGACGTGGGCCATCCGCCGCTCGCGCGCTACCTGGCGCCGCACCAGCCGGACGTGGAGGCGGGACTGAAGCCGCTCGCCACCGAACCGCTGGATGGGCGGCCCCCGCTCGCCGCGCTGCTGGGACAGGCGGAGCACGCACGCGAGCTGAAGGCCCGGGCGCTGGAGGCATCGCTGTCGGATGCGCGCGCGGAGCTGGACGCGGTGGCCCGGGCGGCGACCCGCGCGGCGCGGGAGCCGGAGCGGCTGCGGCAACGGCTGCGGCATGACCTGCGGGGCATTGGCGCGCAGGCCGCGTTGAAGGCCGTGCCCGCGGACGTGCTCGTGGATGCGTTCCGCGATGAGCTGGACGCGCGCAGCACCTTCCACCGGATGGTGCGGCTGCCGTTCCGGGGACTGGCCACGGCGCTCACGTTCGTGACCCGCAAGGTGCGCGAGTCCTTCACCGGCCCCCGGCCCCACGAGGCGCTGCCCACCCAGGCGGTGGATGACTCGCTGAAGGACGGGCTGCGGCGGCTGGTGGACGCCTTCGCGCCGGAGGTGGCCGCGTGGCGCGGCGACGCGGAGACGAAGCAGAAGCTGGCGGAGGCCTTCGGGCCCGCGATGCTCGGCCGGCTGGACGCGCCGCTGGAGCTGGGCGCGCTGCATGCGCACGCCGCGGACCGGGCGACGCTGTATGACTTCTGTCGCGAGCTGGTGGGCCGCGAGCTGCAGGGCGGCATGCGCGAGGAGATGCTCCAGACGCTCACCACGCTGGTGTACTCGGTGCCGTCGGGGGCGGCGGCGGTGGTGACCGTGGCCACCGGCGGGCTGGGACATGACGCGGTGGTGTGGGCGGGAACGCTCCTGTCCACGCCGCTCCTGGAGCGCTTCGTGGACCTGCTGGGGGCCCAGGTGCGCGCGACGGTGACGCGCAAGTGGGCGGATGCCCATGGGGCCACGCTGGCGCAGGCGATGGAGACGCGCTTCTTCACGGACCTGCTGTCCCACCTGGATGCCCAGGCCGACGGATGGCTGCGCACCGCGGCCACGCTGGAGGCGGCGCGGGCGGCGACGGAGTAGACGGCCGCTTCCGGACACCCTGCGGCCTTGCGGGCGGAGGGAAGACTTCGTGCCACGCCGCCACCGATGCGTCATGCTGGATCCGCCATGACCGGTCCGGGCCCGGAGGCGGGTTCTCCCCTCATCCTGTCGTTCCGCCACCTGCTGACCGAGTCCGTCGGGGCGTTCCTCGACGAGGCGGACATGACGTGCCCGCTGACGGCGGACGCACTCAGCGAGCTGTTGGTGACGCTGTCGCGCTACCGCGAGGAGGGCGCGCTCCTGTTCCCCACCGCGTTCCTGGGCGACGACCTGGGCGCGATGCTGGAGCTGCTGGGCGGGCACGACCCCATTCCCATCGGTTCGGGACCGCGCAACCGCGCCACCATCCAGCGGGCCCTCAAGCAGTGCGCGCCGCTGGGCCAGGGGCGCTGGTGGGCGCTGTACCTGCTGCGCGAGCCGGAGGGCCTCACCTACGGCATCTTCCGGACGGATCCGTTCCCGCTCGCGGAGACGCCGCTGGAGCGCCTGCGGCATGCGCAGGACCGGGGCGTGCGCGTGGTGGGCGTGTTGCAGCTCGCGGACAACATCATCGAGCTGCGCGCGGGCGGCGGACTGGTCCGGCACGTGTACCTGTCCGGTGCGAGAGTCGACCTGGAGCCGCCCTCGGTGGTACTGGACTCGCTGGCCAGCGCGGTGACCGAACAGGTCCTGCCCTCCAGCCGCGAACACGCCCGGGGTTTCTTCCGGCGGGTGATGTTCGAGGTGATGCAGTCCTCGCACGGCACGCTGGTGGCGGTGCTGCCCCGGGAGCGCGCGGGTTCGGCGCTCTTCGTGGATGGCATCCTGTTGCCCCGGCCCATGGACGTGGTGGCGCTGCTGGACCGACACCACGCGACGCCGGATGGCAGCGCCGCGTCCGCGGTGCGGGCGAGCGCGCAGCTCTTGCGCGGCATGATGGCCACCGACGGCATCACCGTGCTGCGCGCGGATGGGTGCATCCTCGGGTACAACGTCTTCGTGCGTCACCCGGAGACGCTCGCCCGGCAACCGGCCTTCTTTGGTGGCGCGCGGCGGCGGACCTTCGAGGTGCTGTGCGCGGCACTGGGCGGAGAGCTGGCCGCGGCCTTCATCCGCTCGCAGGATGGCGATGTCGCGTGCCGCCGCGCGTGACCCCTTCGGCACCGCAACGATTTCCAGTTTTGCTTGCTGTACGGACTGAGTTTGATTTCGTCCCTGACGGACGTCGTCCGACGAGCGGAGGACCCTGGAGGTCGCATCCGAGCGCCGGGATGTGTGACGTGGGAAAGGAAGTTGAGAACGTCAAGCAAATCTGAAAGGCTGCCCGCCGCCGTGCGACCCTCCCCCCTGCCCTTCCGCGCGTGTGCCGCGCTGTCCCTGCTCGCTGTGTGCCTCGCGAGCGCGCCTGCTGTGGCCCAGAAGCTGCCGGATGTGGTGGTGACCGGAGCACCGGTCGCCCCGTCCCCGAACAGCGAGGTCGGCACGGGGCTCTGCATGGCGTCCAACGTGTGGACGCGGGCGTTGAATGACTTTCCGCAGAGCCAGACGAACTACACGGGCGACCTGAATACATACATGGAGGAGAACCGCGCGACGCGGCAGACCTCCGTGCTGCGCTCCACGTTCGACCTGTCGAACAACCTGAATGACGGTCGTACGCTCAGCTACGGCGACTACGTGAACGTGGTGACGGGCTGTCCCATCGGAGGTTGTGGGCTCCACTACAACAGTCCCGACACGTCCTTCGTCTCTCGGTTTCGCGGCTACCTGAACGTCACGCCGGACATGGTCGGGCGCGTCCTGCACTTCGGCTTCTACGCCGACGACGCCATCAGTCTGGTCATCTTCGACCGGAGCAACGCCCGATACAACGTCATCATCCGCCCGCCGCAACTGGGAGCTCCGACACGGCGCACGACCAACGCCGTGACCTTCACCCAGTCAGGGCTCTATCCGGTCGAACTGCTCTACGTGCAGATCGTGGAGCACGGGGCGCTGGAGTTCGCCATCCTGGACGGCACGTTCACGGACTTCGATCGCCCCGCGAACACGCCTCCTCTCGTCCCCCTCTCATCCGCCGGCTTCTCCCTGGTCCAGCCCGCCCAGTTCTACCAGTCGGAGAACGGGCGCCCGTCCTACCCGGGCAATCTCAACCAGTGCGAGCAGTGCAACCGCAACGACGCGAACGCGCAGAACAACAGCACCTGCGGTCCGTACTACTACTGCAACTCCGCCGCGCTCTGCGCGCCCTGCGACTCCGCCCTCTTCTGTGGCGCGAGCTGCTCCCCGTGCGGCCTGTCCACGCCCTACTGCGCGAACCTCAACGGCCAGACGGCCTGCGTCCAGTGCACGGAGGACTCCCAGTGCCCCAATGGACGCTGTGACCTGACCGACAACTTCTGCCGCGGATGCAATGACAACGCGGACTGCCCCACCGGCCGCTGCGACCTGACCGACAACTCCTGCAAGGGCTGCGTCAACGATGCCCAGTGCGGCTCCGGTCAGGTCTGCGACGAGCCCACCTTCGCCTGCGTCCAGTGCACCGGCGACGAGAACTGCCCCAACGGACAGGTCTGCGACCCCACCTCGAACACCTGCTCTGAATGCAACCAGGACACCGACTGCGCCCGGGGCGAGCAGTGCTCCAACCACGTCTGCGTCCTCTGTGACGCCAACGACGCCTGCGCCGGCAACTCCTGCAACTGCTGCCCCAACGGCACCCAGTGCGCCGCGCCCACCCCTGGCGCCCCGCCGTCCTGCGTCGAGTGCACCACCGACAGCCAGTGCTCCAACGGCCAGCGCTGCGACACCGTGAACGGCGCCTGCGTCGACGCCGTCCCCGAATGCAACACCGCCGACCGCTGCGGCCCCGGCTGCTCGAAGTGCCCCGGTGAGCGCCCCTTCTGTCTCGACGGCGAGGTCTGCGTCCAGTGCCGCACCGACCTCGAATGCGGCGACGGCCAGTTCTGCCTGAGCGGTGAGTGCAGCGCCTGCACCACCGACGAGCGCTGCGGCAGCCGCTGCGGTGCCTGCGGTGACGCCACCCCGTTCTGCCTCACGGACGGCTCCGTGCAGAACAGCGTCTGCGTGGGCTGCGTCAACGACTCCGACTGCGGCAGCGGCACCTGCGACCCCACCACGCGCACCTGCTCCAACACCGGCGCCTGCGCCATGACGTGCGCGGAGGGCCTCGTGTGCGACGGCGCCGCGTGCGTCGAGTGCTTCGCGGATGCCCACTGCCCCTGCGGCGGCACCTGCGACCTCGCCTCCAGCACCTGCAGCGAGTCCTGCGCCGACAGCGGCGACTGCCTGGGCGTCGAGTTCTGCTCGGCCGAAACCCTCCAGTGCGAGCGCGGCCGCCGCAAGCCCGGCACCGAACCGCAGGGCGGCGCCTTCTGCTGCGGCACCACCGCCGAGGACACGCCCACCGGCAGCACCGCCATCCTCGTCACCCTCGCCCTGGGCTTCCTCTTCCTGCGCTCCGCCCGCCGCGTCCGATGAAGCCTTCCCGCACGCCGCTCCTCCCTTCGCTGCTGTTGGCCCTGTCGCTGTCCACCGCCGCCAGCGCCGCGCCGGATGCGCGCTTCAACCTCCAGCTGTTCCGTCCGTCCGGCGCGCCGCAGGACCTGGTGATGGTCACCCAGTCCCGGCCCCTGTCCCACCTGTCCGTCTCCGCCGGGCCCTACTTCAGCTACTCCATCAACCCGCTCTCCCTCGTCCCCAAGGACGGAGACCTGGGCTCCATCAGCCTCGTGGGCAACCGGCTCCAGTTGGATGTCATGGCCACCGTGGGCCTCTTCGACTGGGCCGAAGTGGGCGTGGACATGCCGCTCGTCATGCTCCAGGGCGGCCAGAACCTGGAGGTCATCGGCACCGAAGGTCCGGTGGAGAGCTTCGCGCTCGGCGACCTGCGCCTCACCGGCAAGGTGGCCCTGCCCGGCCTGCGCCGCTCCGCGGAAGGCCACGGCTGGGGCAGCGCGCTCACCTTCAACGTCAGCTTCCCCACCGGCGTGCAGGAGGCCTTCGCGGGCGACGGTGAGCTGACCTACGCGCCGGGCCTCGTCGTCGACTACCGCTTTGAATCCGGCATCCTGCTGGCCCTCAACGGCGGCTTCTGGAAGCGGCCGGACCGCATCTTCAGCGGCGTGAACATGGGCGACATGGCGCCCTTCGGCCTGGGCACGGAAGTGCCCCTCCTGCGCGGCAGCGGCATCACCCTGCTCGGCATGGTGAACGGCGCGGTGGGCCTGGAGAAGGAGCCCGACCAGCCCCGGCAGATTCCCGCCGAGCTGCTCATCGGCCTGCGTTGGTACAGCTCCACCGGCATCACCTTCACCTTCGGCGGCGGCCTGGGCTGTGGCTGTTCGCTGGCGTCCCCGAACCTGAGCTTCTTCACGTCCATCATCTGGGTGCCCGCCAAGACGCGTGAATGGGAGGCCATCGAGCGCTTCAAGGAGCCGCCCGAGCCGCCGCCGCCGCCCGTGGATCCGGACGGCGACTCCGTCATTGGCGAGAAGGACCGCTGCCCCACCGTGGCGGGCCCGGTGGAGAACGGCGGCTGCCCGGACTCCGACGGCGACAGCGATGGCGTGGTGGACCGGATCGACAAGTGCCCGGACGTGCCCGCTGGCACGCGCGGCAAGGACGGCTGCCCGCTCGCACGCACCGTGGGCAATAAAATCGTCATCCTGGAGCAGGTGAACTTCGCCACCGACCAGGACGTCATCCTGTCCGAGTCCTTCCCCGTGCTGGAGGAGGTGGCGCGGGTGATGGAAGTGAACCCGAAGCTCGACCGCATCCTCATCGAGGGCCACACCGACTCGCGCGCCAGCGACAGCTACAACCTGGAGCTGTCCAAGCGCCGCGCCGCCAGCGTGAAGCGCTTCCTCATCGAGAGCGGTGTCGCCGCGGAGCGCGTGTGCTCGCAGGGCTTCGGGCGCAGCAAGCCCGTGGCCGACAACGCGTCGGAAGAGGGCATGGCCCTCAACCGCCGCGTCGAGTTCACCATCCAGCCGCCTGTCGACGGCCCCCGCCCGCCCTGCCCCGAGGACGAGGTGCCGAAGAAGGGCCGCAAGAACACCGCGCCCAAGCCCTCCGCTCCGAAGTCCGCGCCGCCCGCGAAGAAGAAGTAGGCCGCGCGCCGGTTGCCCGTCCCCGCCGCTTCATGACGGCGGGGACACCAGGACACCGGGACACCCCAGGGCCCTACTCGACGATGAAGTCCGCGGCGGTGCGGCGACGGCCGGCCACCACCGACACCACCGCGCGGCCCGTGCCCACGGCCGTCACCCGGCCCTCGGGCGACACCGTCACCACGGCCGAGTTGGAGCTGAACCACTCCAGCGGCACGCGCTCCAGCACCGCGCCGTTGCGGTTGTACGCGCGCGCCTGGACCTGCACCGACTGGCCCTTCTTCTTGAACGTGTACGAGGTGAGGTTCAGCCCCAGGCGGGCGAAGTCCGGCGGCACCACCTGCACGGCGATGGCCCGGCTCAGGTGCCCCAGCGTCGCGGTGACAGTGGCCACGCCCGCCGTCGCGGCGATGAGCTCACCGTTCTCCACGTGCGCCACCTCTTCATTGCTGGAGCGGAAGGTGGGCATGGCGTCGGGGATGACGTGGCCCACCTCGTTGCGCGCCACCACGCGCAGCTTGATGGTGCGCCCCATCTCCACGAAGTCCGCGCCCGGCGCGCGCACCTCCAGCGTGGCGAGGATGGTGAGATCCAACGGCAGCGCCGCCTTCGCCCGTCCCCCCTGCACGCCGATGATGGTCTTGCCGGACTTGCGCGCCACCACCGTGCCGTCCTCCTGCACGGAGGCCACGTCCGGCGCGGAGCTGGTCCAGCGCAGCCGCGCGTCCATCATCTTGCGCCCATCCGCATCCAGCACCGTGTACTTCAACGGCAGGTTCTGCCCCTGCGTGCGCAGGTAGCGCAGCTCGGGCGGATCCACGGTGATGGTCGTCGGAGACGGTCCACACGCACCGAGGACACCCAGCGCGAAGAGACCCCACAGGGAACGGAAGGAAAGACGCAACGTATTCACGAAGGCAGACGGAAGGGGAGGTGGCGGAGTCTATCGGCCCACCGCGCGACGGGCGGGAAATCCACGCTCCTTCCCGTCGAAGTCCGCACGCCTGCACGCCTGCTGACATCTTTTTCGCACTTCAGCGGCGCGGGGCCCTGCCCTCCATCGTCCCCAGCACCTGCGCCGCCAGGGCTTCCCCCTCCCGCCATCCCGCCACCCGGGCGCGCTCCCGGGCCTGCTCCAGGCGCTCGCGCGCTTCCGGCACCCGGCCGCCCGCAACCAGCAGCCGGCCGGCGTTGAAGTGGATGCGCGCCACCTCCTGCGCGTCGCCACCCTGGTCGGCCAGCACCAGCGCGCGCTCCAGCTCCGCCAGCGCCTGGGCCGGCTCTCCCGCGAGCACCCGCAGGCCCGCGAGCTGCGACAGGGCCCGCGCCTGGCCCACCGCGCTCGCCACCGACCGCGCCTGTTCCACCGCGCGCGTGAAGGCCACCCGCGCCCGGTCGAGCTGCCCCAGTCGCTGCTGCAGCCGGCCCAGCAGCAGGTAGTGCTCCCAGTAGAAGTCCGGCGCCCGCGCGGCCCGGTTCCCCATGCGCTGGAAGGCCCTCGCCAGCAGCTCCACCGCGGCCGTCGTCTCGCCCTTGGCCTCGCGCACCCGCGCCAGCTCCCCCAGCACCAGGGCCTCGACCTCCGGATCCGAGTTCGCCGGGCCCTGCGCCATGCTCAGGCGCACCTCCGCGTCCGCCACGCGCCCCAGCTTCAGCTCCGCGACGGCCAGGCGCCTTGCGGCCTCCGCCCACGTGCCCGGCGTCTGCATCACCGACACGCGGTCCAGCCACGGCGTCACCAGCCCGTCCACCGCCGCGGGCTCCACCTGCGTGAGACACCGCGCCGCGCTCGCGAGCACGCCCAACTGCCAGCGCACTACCGCCGCCGTCGCGCCAGGCTCGCGACCCAGGGCCCAGCGGTAGAACTCCACCGCCGCGCGCCACTCCCCCCGTGCCGCGAACCAGTCTCCCGCCCGCTCGCACGCGGCCTGCGCGCCGGGCGCGTCCGCCCCCAGCAGGTGGTCCGCCACCCGCACCTCGCGGGCCGGCTCGCTGGCGAACGCCTCGCGCTCCAACGTCTCCGCCAGTTCCTCGTGCGCGCTCCGCAGCTGCATGGGCGACAAGCGCTCGCGCAGCACCTGCCGCGCCTCCTCTCGCGTGAAGCGGAAGATGCCGGGCTGCCGGGGCACGGACACCACCCACTCGGCATCGTCGAGCACCTCCGCGCCCTCCGTGCCCAGCAGCGACGCCCGCACCAGCTCCGCGGAGAAGAGCGAGCCCTCCACCGCCGCGCGCTGCAGGAAGCGCAGCGACGCGGAAGGCAGCAGCTCCAGCCGCGCGCCCAGCACCTGGCCCAGGTCCTGCGGCAGGGACGCGGCGGACAGCGGCCCATTCGCCTGGAACCCCTCTTCCGTGCGCTGCAGCACGCCCACCGCGACGAGCAGCCGCACCAGGGCCAGCGCATGCGCGGGATTGCCTCGCACCCGGTCCCCCACCGCCCGCTCCAGCGACGGCGACAGGGACGTCCCCAGGCTCGCGGTCAACAGCGCGTTCAGCTCCGCGGACGACAGGCCCTCCAGCACCGTCACGGGCAGCGACGCCAGGGCCGTGGGCACCGCGTCCACGTCGCCCGTGCCCACCAGCGCCACGCCCGCGTCCTTCGTCGCCAGCACCCCGGCGAGCATCTCCAGCGACGCGCCGTCCACGCGGTGCACGTCGTCCACCAGCAGCAACAGGCCCGACGGCTTCGCCACGCGCCGCAGCGCCTCCACCAC
>NZ_RAWI01000309.1 GCF_003612125.1 Corallococcus praedator | reverse complement strand
GGTGTTGGCGGCGATCCGCGCGGTGGCGGGAACGGCGGGCGCGCTGCTCATCGTGAAGAACTACACCGGCGACCGGCTCAACTTCGGGCTCGCGGCGGAGCTGGCGCGGGCGGAGGGCATCCCGACGGAGGTCGTCGTGGTGGCGGACGACGTGGCGTTGCGCGACACGGTGGAGCCCGCGCGGCGGCGGGGCATCGCGGGCGTGGTGCTGGTGCACAAGGTGGCGGGCGCGGCGGCGGCGGCGGGTGCGTCGCTGGCGGAGGTGGCGCGCGAGGCGACGGAGGCGGCCCAGGCGCTGGGCAGCATGGGAGTGGCGTTGGGGCCATGCACGGTGCCGGCGGCGGGCCGGCCGGGCTTCACACTGGGCGAGGGCGAGGTGGAGCTGGGGTTGGGCATCCACGGCGAGCAGGGGGTGCGCCGCGTCGCGCACCAGCGCGCGGACGCGCTGGTGGACACGCTGCTGTCGACCATCGTGGAGGACCGGAACATCGGGAAGGGTGAGCGCGTGGCGCTGATGGTCAACGGCCTGGGGGGCACGCCGCCCATGGAGCTGGCCATCATGACGCGTCGGGCGCTGGCGTTCCTGGCGGAGCGGGGCGTGAAGGTGGAGCGGGCGTGGCAGGGCACGTTCCTGTCCGCGCTGGAGATGCCGGGGTGTTCGCTCACGCTGCTGAAGGTGGACGACGCGCGGCTGGCGCGGCTGGACGCGGCCACCGAGGCGCCGGCGTGGCCGGGCAAGGGCACGCTGGTCGCGCAGCGCCGGGTGGTGTCCACGCGCGATGCGCTGCCCACCATCAAGGGACACCCGAAGCCGCAGCCGCAGATGGAGCGGGTGAAGGCGGGCGCGCTGGCGGTGGCGGACGCGTGGGACGCGGCCGAGGCGAGGCTGACGGAGCTGGACAGCGCGGCGGGGGACGGAGACCTGGGCTTGAGCCTGGTGCGGGGTGCGGAAGCCATCCGTGCGTTGCCGGAAGGCGCGTGGGGCACGCCGTCCGGGGCGCTGATGGAGCTGGGGCAGGCGCTGCGCAGGAGCATCGGCGGCAGCTCCGGACCGTTCTACGCGACCGCGCTCATGCGGGCCTCACGCCACCTGACGAACAAGGTGCCGGACGCGGCGGACTGGGCCAAGGCGTTCCAGGTGGCCGTCGAGTCGGTGTCGGAGCTGGGCGGCGCGCGGCCCGGGGACCGGACCATGGTGGACGCGCTGCACCCGGCGGCGGAGGCGCTGGTGCGCGCCGTGCGCGAGGGGAAGTCGCTAAGCTCCGCATGGGCGGAGGCGACGCTCGCGGCGGAGCAGGGCGCGGAGGCGACGGCGAGCATGACGGCGCGGCTGGGGCGCGCGAGCTACCTGGGCGAGCGCGCGAAGGGGATTCCCGACGCGGGCGCGGCGGCGGTCGTCATCTGGATGAAGGCGCTGGGGTGACCCATGAAATGTCAGAAGTGTTCCAATCCCAAGAAGGAGGCCATCTCGGCGGAGATCAAGCTGTGCGTCACGCATTACGTCGATGAGTACGTCAAGCCGCGCCAGCAGGGCCTGCCTGCCAACCAGCACTTCTCCCGGTTGGGCGACAAGCAGTACGAGGCCGGCCAGTTGCTCGCGCAGAAGCTTCAGGGCACGGCCGCTCCCCTCCAGGCGAACGTCCAGCAGAACGCCGACCTCTTCTGGTGGGGCCCGGGATTCGACAAGGTCGCGCAGGCGAACGAGTTCGGAACATGCGTGGCCTTCTGTGCCTGGGGAAACCAGCTCATCATCGCCACCAACGATGACAGCACCTTCGACCCGACGATGCGGATGGAGAAGCTCACCAGGATCGCCGGCGCCGTGTCGGCCAGCCAGGACCTGGTCACCTCGCCCACCTCGTTCATCTTCCTGAACCAGGTGGCCGTCGTGGAGTACCAGTGGGGCCCTGGCGGGACGCTCCAGGTCGTGGTGGGCGGAGGGCCAGCCTTCGCCTGCGACCACCGGAACACCGTCCACGCGGAGATGCGCATCCTGGAGTACCTGCACCAGGCGAACGCAGGCAATGCCAGGGCGGATGTCTACATCGCCATCAGCAAGCCCTGTTGCGTGAAGTGCGAGGCGGTCATGGCCGCGTACAACGCGTGGAACGTGGGCGTGGTGACGGCCGCGCGTCAGGGCAACCTGACGGGGATCTTCGGGCAGTGGAAGATCCCCGCCGCCCTGAAGCCTCTCACCCAGACCATTCCGTATTGGAGGGCGCTCAAGAACGCCAATATGTGATGCCCGTGCCGCAGGGGCGTGGGCTACGGGTTCTGGCAGATGGATGGAGGAAGGTGGAGGACAGGATGCCTCCGAGGATGACCACCCCCATGGGGGCCTGGATTTCGTTGCCCGCCTCGTTCCCCGCGATTACGAGCGGCACCAGGGCCAGACCCGCGCACAGCGCCGTCATCAGCACCGGCGCCAGTCGCTCCAACGAGCCCTGCATTCGTGGGTGCCCTGGTGGCGGTGCCCCTGCTTGGGGAAAGACCGCGGCCCCTGGATCTGGTCGCGGGTGGGCTGATGGCCACGGGCGTCATGCTGCTGCTGCGCGAGCGGCATGGCCATGCGCACACGCATGTGCCCCTGGAACACGAACACGTCCATGTCCACGACGCCCACCACCAACCCTGCCCCGGACCTTCGGATGAGCCCTGGGGCTGGGGCCGCATCAGAGAGCGGTCGTCATGGCGGTCAGGAGCCCCGGAGATCCTCTGCCCCCGACTCACAAGGACGAAGCCATGCGACTCCGCGCCTGCGCCGCGCTCATCCTCTTCATCTCGGCATGCGCTACGCCGACACCGTCTCCCAGCGCGCGGGGAATTCGGAGCCAGAGAGTTGCCAACCTCCAGCGCGCGGTGGCGCTGCCCTGGAGGGACGATGGGCAGTGCGTTGTCCGCGAGGCGTCCCAGCCTTGGGCCGTGCTGATTGAGCGGTGCTATCAGGCCCTCGACCATGACCGGATCAAGTTCCACGACACTGCGGGAAGATGCGCGGTCGCCTCCGTTGGCGCTGGTGCCATGGGAGTCGGGTTCTGCATTCTGGTGGCTCCTGAGATCGTTGTGGGAGCCGTGATCGTGCTTGGCGTGGTGGTGGTCGCCGTCGCCATCAAGGAAGAACTGGATGCATATGATCTACGCCACTCCTACCCCGAGGAGGCAGGGACCTCACAAGGAACGAAGGTGGCATCCCGGGAAGCTGAAGCCCAACACAAGCCCAAGCTGAAGCCCGAGCCAGTGGGGCTGGACTGGCAGCCCCCGGTACCACCTGGGCCCGTGGACCGGACGCGCCGCGCCAGTTGCGAGCCCATTCCAGTGCCTCACGCGGGCGAGGACGACCCGCATAATGAATGTGCCGACAAATTCCCACCCAACCGCTATCCCGGAATGGATGTGCTTGTTGGCGGCGTGCGCTTCGATGCGTTGCAAGTTGGCGTGCGCGTGCTGTGGGAGATCAAGACCCATCGATTCGACTCGTACAATGACTTCATCCGGAGGCAGGAGATTGCGAAGGAGTTGGAGCAAATAGAAAGGGAGCAAGACGCAGCGGCGGCATGCGGATATGGCTACGTGATCGGGGTGAGCACCCAAGCCCACAAAGACGCGCTGTTGCGAGCGAACCGATTCCTCAACGTCGTCGTCACAGGATGCAAACGATGACCACTCAGAAACGCCTCGATCTGACCGTGTACGCGCCAGTACTCGTGGCCAATGATGGCCGCACACTCGCTGTCGTCCGTGGCATGGAACGGGCGCTGCCCGGCTTGCGCCTGAATTGGGAAGTGGGCAAGGGAGGGCGCCCCATCGAGTTACCGCAACGCGACGATTGGCTCGTTGAAGCGACACCACGCGGAAAGCTCCCACTCCTGTGCAACGGCGACGAGAGCTACCCCGTGACGGTTTCGGGAAGGGGGAGGTCGGGACGTCTCGGACCGGGCGGTCAGCCGCTGCTCGACGTCCAAGCGGAGTTGCCGCTAGATGCGGCCGTTATCGCGGCAGCGGGGGAGATGCTGGAGCGAGTAGCGGAGGGCGCTTGCGCATTCTGGGGGCATGCGACGCCGGATGACGCTGCGCTGGACATCGCGTATCAGACAGCCCCCACGCTGGAAGGGCCGCCGTCCCCACGTCGGGGACTGCCGGCCCTCAAGCTCCTCGAACAGATCCGCGCACCAGAGATCCCCTATTTCCTTGGGTGGCTGAACTACTGGTCAGCCGCTGCCGCGCAGACCATTGGATTCCCGGATCCGACCCGCGACGCTGAACTGCTCTCGCGAGCGCGTCGCACGGAGTCGGGCGGGTGGGTCGTGCAGCTCACCGACGCGCCGCTCGATCTGGAGAACCCCGCCCATTTGGATGCACTCAAGCGCGCCTACCAACGCTTTCCGGAGGTCGGAGGACGGGCGGCGCCTTGACGCAATCAAGGGGCTTGGGACGCAGCTCGGACTGAGGGAAAGAGCGGCACTGCGCGAGCATCCGTGATGCCAACCCCCTTCAGGTATGTCGGGAAACTGTCCTCAGAGGGAGGGCGGATGACCCCTCCGAGGGGGCCGGCTTACGGGACTTTGCTGAAGCGGGTTGGCGTGCCCATGTGGGAGGTCACGCATCCTTGCTCCAACCCTTCAGATTGGCCCTTGCGCTGGCGCTGGCATGGGGAGCCGCGGCGCACGCCGAGCCATCACCTGGGGAAGGTGACCGACTTCATCCCGACGACTCCTGGGCCGGCAGGGCGCGCTGTGCCGGACGTCGAGCCGGGAGCAGGTCGATGAGCGACTGGGCTTCCTCCCAGCCCACGCTGGGCAGCACGACGTACGAGCCCGCCACGTCGATTCTCACGTGCCCGATGCCGTAGCCGCGCTCCAGGGGCCCCTGCCGCGCGCGGACGGACTGGATGCGCGAGCGCTGCACCACCGTCGTGCGCCGCCTCCAGAAACCCTGGCGCACCACCACCAGCGCGTCCGTGATGAGCCAGCCCTGGAAGCGCCAGTCGAACCACGCGGCCAGGAGCTGCGCGGGCAGCAGGCCCCACGCGAGCGCGCCCCACGCGCCCCAGAACCACGTCGCGGGCGCGGCCACGAGCACGCTCAGGCCCACCGCGCGGATCCGTGCCCGCAGGAGCGCCTTCGGGTGCGCGGGCTTGAGGGGCAGGGCGTCAATGGCGTCGGGCAGCTCCGGTACGAACTCACGCAGCAGGCCGGGCATGCTCGCGGTGGACACCACGGGCACCAGCAGCTCCGCGCGCTCCGTGGCCTCCTTGCCGGCCCGGACACCCGCGGTCTCCACCTCCACCGAGCCGAAGCCCAGCGTGCGTCGCAACAGCGGCTCATCCAGCACCACCTGCTGGATGCGCGCCCGCCGCACCGTCACCTGTCGGCGCGTGATGAGCCCTCCCACCGCGCGCAGGTGCGTGCCGGTGTCCACCAGCCGGAAGCCGTGGAAGCGCAGCACCGCGCGGACCCCACTCACCAGCCACAGGCCGAACAGCCCCGCGAGCGCCGCCACCGTCGCGGCCAGCCACCCCATTCCGGGGGCCGCCACCGCTTCCCAGTGCGCTTCCATCCACGGCAGCAACAGCTTGTGGAAGGTCTCGGTGATTTCATGCAGCGCGCCCATCACCACCGCGAGCACGCCCAACCCCAGCGCCGTGGCGCCGTAGAGCAGCAGCGCTCCCAGCCGGGCCTCGGAGAGCACCCGCTCGCCCTGGACCGCTTCGCCCGGAAGGACCGCCGCCGCCGGACCTTCGCCGCGCACCGCCTGGAGCGCCTGGATCAACGCCTGCGCGTCCTCCGGTGTCAGGCCTCGCAGGTGGCCGTCCGCCTTGCCCCCGGAGGCCGTCTCCACCTTCACCTCCACCAACCCGAGCAACTTCGACACGAAGGGCTGGAGCACCTCCGTGTTCTGCACCCGCGCCGCCTCGATGAAGCGCGAGGTGCGCGTGAAGATGCCGGAGCGGATCTCCAACTGACGGCCGTCCACTCGGTAGCTCAGCGTGGCCACCTCGTAGAGCCCGGCGGCGAGCAGCAACAGCGCCAGCGTCCCCACGATGATCCAGAGGACCCAGGGCAGGCCGCGCTCGCCCGCGAAGTACGTGGGCAGCAGCGCGCCCAGCAGCATGCGCCCCACCGTCGACGTGAGGGGCACCAACGCCGCGAGCGGGGCCTTCGCGCTCAGCCGCTTCCAGGGAACTTCGTTGGTGACAGGCAGGGCCTCCGCGGAGACGGGCACGGACACGGGCTCAGACGACATCGTCCGCCTCGCGCCGCACCAGCTTCTCGCGCAGGGCATCCGCCGTCTCCCGGGCGAGCCCGGGAATCTCTCCGTCCGCGCCGCTGCCCGCGGCGGTGAAGATCTGCAGGCGCGCCAGCCCCAGCGACCGTTCGATGGGGCCCTGGTGGACGTCCACGTGCTGGATGCGGCCCGCGGGGATGGACACCACCTGGTGCAGCAGCACGCCGTGGGAGATGACCAGGTCGTGCTCGCGCAGCGCCCAGCCCCACCGCTCATGCGCGCGCTGCGGATACCACGCGGTCAGCACGCTCAGGCCCAGCACCACCGCGCACGGCAGCAGGAAGGGCCAGTGCTCCACGCCCGAGTACGACAGCGCCAGCGCCACGCCGAACGCCACGGCCCCATACATCCCAAGCCGGAGCAGCGCCCGGATGCGGAACAACGTCAGGGCTCCGCGAGGGAGGCGTTCCAGCGTCGGCAGGGGAGCGGTCATGGGCGATTCCTCCGGGAACGCCCCGAATGTATCCCCAATCCGGCCCCTCCCGCTGGAACTTGCCTGTCACGCGGGAGCGGACGCGGCTTCGGATTCCGCCACGAGCACCCGGTGGAGTTCTTCCACCGTGACGGTGAGGATCACCGTGTCGCTCACCGAATGGACCAGTCGGGTGGGCACGTCGACCCGCCCCGCGTGGAAGTAGTTCCAGTAGACGCCCAGCTGATCAGAACTCTCCGAATCCAACTTCACCTGGAGCCCTTCGACCTTCCAGCTCTGGTCATCAATCGTCAGCGTCTCCACGGTCCCCAGCTTCTGACCGTCCGCCGCGACGACCGTACGGCCCTGGACGACGCTCTCTGAAAATCGCATGTGCCGGTTCCTCCCCCATTCATAAGGATGGGGATGCCGCGAGCGCTCCGCCGCTGTTCTCGCGGATTCGCACCGGAGGCAGTGCCGCCTGCTCGCCCTGCGGGGCCTGCGCGATCCGGATGAGCTTCAGGCGGGAGAGCAGGCGCATCACCTGCCAGGTGGGATCCAGCTCGAAGCGCTTCGCCGCGAAGTCGGGGCTCGCCGGGCGGGCGTGGTGGTTGTTCTGGAACAGCTCCCCCATGCACAGCACGTCCATGGGCAGCGTGTTGCGCGACGCATCGCGGGTCTTGAAGTTGCGGTAGCCGTAGCGGTGTCCGCACCAGTTGACGATGGCGCCGTGCACCGGCCCCATCACGAAGTGCATGGGCAGCAGCGCCCAGTGCCACTTGCGCGTCGCGAAGCGCTTGTAGAACAGCGTGTAGAGCGCGCCAAAGGCGACGCGTGTGGTCCATTGGTTGAAGAGGCGGTCCACGGCGGGCCACTCGGGATGGCCCCCGAGGAAGCGTGGCTCGGCGGCGATGCGGCCGGTGAGCAGGCCCGCGTAGCGGCGCGCCGTGTGGAGCATCATGCGCAGCGGATTCTCGTGGTGCGCGGGCGAGTGCGGGTCGCGCTCGGTGTCCGCGAAGGCATGGTGTTCGCGGTGCATGATGGCGTAGGCGCGCGGGTCCAGGTAGCTGGAGCCCTGCACCAGGGCGGTCGACAGGTGCAGCGCCCGCTCGGTGCGCGGCCCCATCGTGTACATGCGGTGCGCGGCGTAGCGGTGCTGGAAGAGGCTCTGGAAGAGTACGCTCAGCGACCAGTGGG
This sequence comes from Corallococcus praedator, assembly GCF_003612125.1. Lineage (GTDB taxonomy): Bacteria > Myxococcota > Myxococcia > Myxococcales > Myxococcaceae > Corallococcus > Corallococcus praedator. Next base: position 3,396 of record NZ_RAWI01000309.1, on the reverse strand, counting down.
AGGCGAAGGCGAATGGAATCATGAGAGGACAACGCCCCCTCATGTCAGCGCCCTGTCAGGCCAGGCCCGAAACACATCCCTCCGTACCGCCTTGCGCCGCGGCCCTGCCTACCGCGCACCGGGTTGGAACGGCCGGGCGTCCCACGGCAGCTCCAGGGTGAAGGTCGTTCCGGTGGTGGCATCGCTCGTGACGACGACCCTTCCGCCGTGCGCCTGGGCGCATCCCCACACCAGCGTCAATCCCAGTCCCCAGCCCCTGGCGGGCCCCTGCTGCGCGGACCGGGTCCGGCTGAAAGGACGGAAGATGCTCTCCCGGTCGTCGCGCGGAATCACGGGGCCGGTGTTGTGCACGGAGGCCCGTGCCCCGACGTCGGTGCGGGAGACCGTGAAGGTGATGGGCTGGTCGGCCGCTCCGTACTTGAAGGCATTGCTCCCCAGGTTCCACAGGGCGCGGCGCAGCTCGTTCGCGCTCCAGATGCCTCGCACACGTTCCTGGGTCTCAAGGACGAAGCGGTCCCCATGGAGGGTGTTCAACTCCTCGACGACCTCCCGGGCGACCCCTCCGAGGTCGCACTCGTCGAGCCGCAGGGGAATCCGCTCGCCCGCCCGGATGCGGTTCGCGTCGAGCAGGTCCCGGACCATCTGGTCCGTGCGCTCGATGTTCCGGTCGATCTTCATCGCCAGATCGCGCCGCTCGCTCAGCTTCTCCGGGAAGCGCATCAGCATCTGGGCGCTCATCTTCGCCGCCGCGAGCGGGCCGCGCAGATCGTGCGCCAGGACGGAGACGAACCGCTCACGCAGGTGCCGCTCGGCCTCGAGCTCCTCGAGCTTCTCCTTCAGGTCCGCATACAGCTTGGCGTTGTCCAGGTGGATGCTCAGGTGCTGGCCCAGGGACTGGAGCCGCGTCTTCTCCCGGATGGTGAACTCCCGGATCTCGGAGACGCCCACGTACAGGACCCCCATCAGCGCGTGGTGGGGAGGAAGCCGGACACCGAGCACGGCGTGGATGCCGCTGTTGCGGAGCGTGTCGCTCACGTCCAGCATCGTAGTCCTGGCATCCGGGAGCGTGCTGGTCTCCTCTCCCCCGGCCGCGACCGTTCCCGGGAAGGACGCAGGGTCCAGCGAGACGGCGTAGTGCTCGAAGGCCTCATCCGCGGCTCCCGCGGAGGCCGCGGTCACGAGCTTCTGGCTCGCCGGCTCGTACAGGAGCAGGGCCACGCTCTGGGCCCCCATCGCTTCGAGGATCAGCTCGAGGACCTCCTTCAGACGGTCTCGCAGGGTCGCCCCGTCCGAGGCCAGCGCCTCGCTGGCCACCTGCTGGAGCAGGCGCAGGTAGCGTTTCTCCGTCTGCTCATCTTCCAGCAAGTGCTTGCTGAAGAGATCCGTCACGGCCGTCGAGGCCGCATGCAGTTCGGTGAAGAGCCGCTCGACATCCTGGACATCAGGTTGTTGGCCGAGCGGAGCGTTGCTCCACATCCGGGTGATGCACCGTCCCAGGAGGGCGAATTCCTCGACGACCTCCGCCACGTGGAATCCCTGGCGAAGCCGCGCGGACACGTGGCTTTCGACGTACTTCTGCTGGTCGCTGATGCCAGCCCCCGGCGTCTCATGCATGTCGGCAAGAGCGGTCAGGTACGTCGGCATGATGTTCCTGAACTCGGGCCCCCCCAGGCCTCGGGCCGACGCGGTCCGGTTCGCTTCCTCCGTCCACTGCCGGATGATCTCGGTGTGATGACTCCGGATGATGTCCGCCACGCTCGCCATTGCGCATCCTCTGGCACCCACCGGGCCAGGAAGCGCGCTAGCACTGCGGGAAGGGATGCGCGAGCGGGGCGGCGGAGTAGTTCGTCGAACTGTGCACTTAAGACAAAAGTGACGGTCGAGCGCAGTCAGTGCAAGGGCTTGATTGCTGGCGACGGTCTGGTCGCCTGTCAGGGGTTCGTGGCCTTGCGGTGGGGTGCTCAGCCTCTCCGAGCCCCTCCAGGCTCCGCGGCTGGTGGGGCCTCCACGTCGATGCCGTCGCGGCGCAGCTCGTCTTCCTGGGCGAGCTGCGCCTGCGTTCCCGGAGGCAGCGTGTACCAGCCGGGATCGCCTTCGCCGTCCAGCCGGGCGCGCACCTTGAGCAGGGTGAACATGCCGCCCATGGTGATCTCGTCGTAGGGCCCCTTGCCGCCCACCATGGCGATCGAGTTCGAGGGCACCGGCATGTGGTGCATGCCGCCCATGTCCCCCATGCCCGTCTGGCCCATGGTCATGTAGCCGGGCAGCAGCGGGCGCACCTTCGCGTCCAGGCCGCCGGGCTTCACGCCGATGAGGTTGGGCAGGTCGTGGCCCATCTGGTTCATCACGTGGTGGGTCATGTGGCAGTGCATGGCCCAGTCGCCGGGCTCGTCCGCGACGAACTCGATGGTGCGCGTGCTGCCGGTGGGCACCAGCACCGTCGTCTCCGGCCACTGCGCGCTGTCGGGGATGCGGCCTCCGTCCGTTTCGGTGATGCGGAACTGGTAGCCGTGCAGGTGGATGGGGTGGTGGTCCATCGCGCTCAGGTTGCCGAAGCGGATGCGCACGCGCTCGCCCTGGCGCACGACGAGCGGCTCCGTGCCGGGGAACGCCTTCGCGTTCATCGTCAGGATGTTGAAGTCCGTCATCTCGTTGGGATCCGGGCGGTTCGTGCCCGGGTCGATGCGCCACTCGTGCAGCATGATGGCGAAGTCGCGGTCCACGCGCGGGCCCACCGGCTTGCGCGGGTGGATGACGAACATCCCCACCATGCCCAGGGCCATCTGCGTCATCTCGTCGTGGTGCGAGTGATACATGCCCGTGCCCGACTGCCGCACCGTGAACTCGTAGCGGTAGGTCTCTCCCGGGGCGATGGCCTTCTGGTTCAGGCCGCCCACGCCGTCCATGCCGTTGGGCAGGAGGATGCCGTGCCAGTGCACGGTGGTGTGCGCGGGCAGCCGGTTGGTGACGTAGAAGCGGACGCGGTCGCCCTCCACCACCTCGATGGTGGGCCCGTGCACCTGGCCGTTGTAGCCCCAGCAGGTGGCCTTGAGGCCGGGCGCGAATTCATGCTCCACCTCCTGCGCCACCAGGTGGAACACCTTCACGCCGCCCACGTCCTTCCATGGCAGCTTCGTGCCGTTGGGGATCACGATGGGCAGGTAGTCGCGTCCCGCCCTTCCGGGAGGCAGGTGCGTCTGCCGGGCGCTGCGGCCTCCCGTGGCCGCCGCGGAGTTCTCGCGCGGAGCCTTCGCGCCGGGCACGTCCGACTGCGCCCGGGCATCGCGGCCGTGCATCAGCAGGGCCCCGGTCGCCAACGTGGCGCCCGTGCGTGCCAGGAGGCTGCGGCGGGTGAGGGCGGGGGCCTGGGACTCCGTGTCCTCGGGCGCCCGGGGG
>NZ_RAWI01000308.1 GCF_003612125.1 Corallococcus praedator | reverse complement strand
AGCGAGAGGTGCGCACGGCGCTGGGACGCGCCGTGTTGCCCGGGGCGGGAGGGGCGTGGTTGGCTCCCTGCTCCCCGTGAGCCCGCCGCAGACCGATCCACCGATTCCCGTCGCCGCGAAGAGCCGGCAGTCGTTGGAGCAGTACATCGGGCACTGCGAGTCGCTGGGTCGGTATCAGGTCCAGGACGTGCTGGTGGTGCGCAGCTACGCGGGGGACCTGCAGCTGTGGGTGAACCCGTCGTATCCGGACTACCGCAAGGCGTGGGTGAGCGCGTTCGGAGCGGTGCCGACGGGGCACGACGTGGACCACGTGTACTCGAAGGCCCGGGGCGTGCTGTACGGGTACGGCTACGTGCGGCTGGCGCTGGTGGACGGGGGCATCAACAAGGGCAGCGGCACGTTCGAGAAGCTGATGGGGCAGGTGTACCAGGAGAACGTGAGCCAGGGCTTCGCGATGCAGCCGCCGGAGATCCGCTACGCGGACGACGTGCAGGCGCTGAAGTTGAAGCACGTGTCGTTCAAGCCGCGCCAGAAGTACGCGGAGAGCACGAAGCCAGGGCAGGCCATCCTGGGAGGCACGAGGCTCACGGGGACCACGAAGCCCCTGACGCCCCTGGCGCAGCGGGTGGTGGTGCCCCTGGCGACGCCGCGCAACGTGGCCACGTCGAAGCCGCTGGTGACACCAAAGGCGCTGACGCCGACGGTGCCGAAGCGTCCGCTCCAGGTGACGGCGGTGACGGTGCACCGGACGGGGAGTGGGATCCGGGTCGTCTCCGCGCCAAAGTCCTACGAGTGGTCTGGGGCGGTGGTGGAGTGGCTGATGAGCGCGCTCATCACCTCCGTGAACTACAAGCGGACCCAGGAGGCGCTGGACAAGATCCTGGCGGGAGTGGAGCAGCACATCCCGAAGAACGGCGGCGTGCTGATCGCGACCGTGTACGAACAGCCGGGCAACGCGGATCAGTACGGCTATTCGACGGAGCTGTTCATGTACGCCTACGTCATGGCGTACGGGGCGACGGCGCAGGAGGCGTGCCAGCGCTACGAGGAGGAACTGGCGCGCCGGGGCGGGGCCACGCTGTCACCGGCGGCCCGGCAGTCGTGGAGGAAGGTGGAGCACCACGTCTGGGTCCAGGCGGGAGAACGCTGAAGCCGTTCGGGTGGAACATCATTCGTCCGATACATCCACCCCGGCGCTGAGTCCGGTAGCGTCAAAGGTCACGGTCCAACGCTGCGTCAGGTGCTTGTCGTCCGGGAATAAGACCGTGTCCGACAGTGCGGGACCGCCGCTGTGCCCGACCTCGATAGCGGCTCACGGTCCATCCGACAGCGAGGCTCCCGGCGGAGCCATCGTTGAGCGGGCTGGGGTCCACATGGCGGAGCGCAGCTGGGCGTTCAACATCCTGTTGAAGGAACAGGAGGGGGAGGAGCGAGACTTCCCATGCAGCAACCATCCAGGAAGTGCGAGCGCTTCTGGTGGCTCTCCTGCGGAGTGTGGTGGCTCCGATTGCACATGTCCTGGCGTGGCTCGGCGCTGCGGATGGTGCTCAGCCGGTGGATGTGCTGATGGCGGACCGCACCTCGCCGTCGTGACTCCCCTGGCAGCCCTGGGGAGGAGGCGTGGGGCCTCCTCCCCGGGGAACTCAAGGCAGTTTCATCAGGTACCAGGCGCCGACGCCCTCGAAGTTCGCTGGCGAGCCGAACGCCTTGGGGTCCACGAAGTAGGCCTTCCCCAGGTTGTTTCGCCCCAGGACGATGTGGGCGATTCCCTTCCGGTCGATGGTCATGAGGCCGCCCATGGCGCCCTGCTCCCAGTTCGCCACGACGGCGTAGGCCTCCTCGAAGCCGCTCATCGTGACAAACGGCCGGCCGAAGTACGCCTCGATGGCGTCGGGAGTCATTCCCTCGACCGACCTGAGCGCGCTCGCGGGATTGCCATTGAGCGTGGCATGGCCCGCGATCACGCAGTTGGCGCAATTCTTACCGCCACCGCCGATGTTCACGTACTGCAGCTCCCCGCGCAGCTGCTCATAGTAGGGGTCGAACTTGGACGGCTTGATGACCGACGACGGGCTCGGGGTGAAGAACGAGCCGACAATGCCGGTGACGGTTCCCCACGCGTAATACCAGCCGTTCCCGCCGGAGGTGATGCCCCAACTGGCGCGCATGTTCTGCGTGCAGCCCGGACACCAGAACATCAGCGAGTCGCCGAGGCCCTGCGAGAAGCTCGACCACCGGTCGAACCACGAGTTCTCCCGGACGGCGGTGGCCTCCGCGCCCTGCTCCGATGCGAGGACCCGCTTAATCGCCTCCTTGTACGTGAAGCCCGCTGCCGCCATGGAGTCGAAGTTGAAGGACGGGTCCATGGCGATGCCGGTGGCCGTGTGGACGATGATCTTCAGGTTCAGGCCCGCGAGGGTCTTGGGCCCCTGGGCGAACGTGGCCGTGGCCGTGATGGGGTTGGCCGCCTGGGGGTTCGCGCCGCCGCCGGACGCGCCCGCGGAGGGGAAGTACAGGCCCGGGTTGTTGATGCCGCTGGGGCCACCTCCGCCGCCCGGCATGCCTGGGAAGCCCTGTCCATCCGGGCCCCGGCACTCATCTCCGATGCACCCCGCCCCCAGCACCGGATCCATGCCTGTCGGGTCGGCGCGGTTGATGGGGTCGTTCAGCGAGAACGCATAGGGATGGGTGGTGGCCGCGGTGCGGACGACGAGGAGCGGATCGCGGCTCAAGAACCGTCCGATGACCGGGTCGTAGACGCGGGCGCCCAACTGCGACACCCCCAGCGACTCCAGGGCCTCACCGCCGTTCCACTGGTCGCTGGAGTAGAGCAGGGAGCCCGGTGACACGGAGCCGGTGGACTTCGCCTCGCCGAACCCCTGGTAGTCCACGTCCTGGATGAACTGGCCCTGGATGTCGGCGGAGTAGCGCGTGCCGCGGATCTCCCCGAAGGGGAAGCGCCAGGGGCCCTTGAAGCCCTGCCGGGTGGCGACGATGCCGCCCGGGCCCGGGATGCTGCGGGTGAGGACCTGGGTCTTCTTCCCGTCGATGACCTGCTCCTTCAGCTCCAGAAGGCCACCGAACCTCCACACGTGCCGGGCGTCCCTGCCCGAAACGCTCAACTCCATCTCCTCCAGGCTGCCCAGGGCGCCGGAACGGAAGGTGGCGGTGCCCTCGGGCGCGGAGATGGAGCGCACGTCGCCAGACGGCAGATAGGTGAGCTTGCGCGTCCCCGTGCGGGTGGGCTGGCTGAGCACGTTGCCGGAGCTGTCGTGGGCGACGTTGCACGCGGTGCCGCCCAGCCCTCCGTTGCCATAGCCGATGCGGCAGAGCCGGTCGCGGTCCACGGTGCCGTAGCTCATCGCGGCGTCAGCGGTCCCGAGCACGTCGTTCTGCGTGAGGACGTTGCCCAGGGCGTCGTAGGAGTAGCTCCAGTCCGCGAAGGAGGTGCTGCCCGTGGAGCGCTTGAAGGTCGCGAGCCTGCCGAGCGCGTCGTAGGAGAGGTTCCTCTTCACGCCGGGGGAGACGCCGTTGACGGTCTCCGTGCGCACCAGTTCGCGGCCCACGGCGTCGTAGGAGGCAATGCCGACGCCGCGGGAGCCGTAGCTGGACGCGAGGGTCAGGCCGCGCGGCAGCCGGCGCCCGGTGTCGTCGAAGTCCCCGACGAACTCCACCACGCCTCCGTGGATGGCATTGCGCACCCGGCCGAACGGGTCGATGGACTTCGCAACGAAGAGCTCCTGGCTGATGTCCGGGCCCTCGTACTTGACATACATGGGCCGGCGCGCGGTGTCGTAGGCGTACCAGGTCACCTCCTTCTCGTAGCCGGTGTCGGGCAGCTGGAACGTGAACGCGTCGAGCGCCCCGTTCGCGTGCAGGTCGCTCTTCTCCACGTAGTACGTGCCCTGGGCGTCGGTGTAGACGTGCGCGTTGGAATGGCCGTAGGCGTCGTAGCTGTAGAAGACCTCACCCAGGGGGGACCGGGTCTGCGCCAACCGTCCCAGGACGTGGGTCGGGGTGACGAGGGACGTGGGGCTGGCGCCGACGTCGTAGAGGAAGTCGTGGACGGTGTCCGGCTCCGTCACGCCCAGGGTGCGGTCCTCGGAGTGGGTGAGGCGGCTCAGGGCGTCATATTGGGAGACCTGGCTGCGAGCGCCAGTGGGGGCCGTGACGGACTCGGTCCAGGTGACCTCCAGCGGCTCGCCCCAGGTGCTGTACTTCATCGTCTTCACTGCGCTGTCCGGCTCCTGCCACGAGACGCGCTGGCCGAAGGAGTCCTGGACCCACGACGACGTCACCGGGCCCGTGAGTCCCACGGGATCCAGGTAGCGGGTCATGCTCGTCACCTGGCCCAGCCGGTCATGGGTGAAGGTGGCGTGCTCCAGCGGGGTGCCGCTCTTCGTCGTCGTGCGCGACAGCACCCGGCCCACCGCCGTCAGGGTGGAGGAGCGCAGGACGTTCACCTGCGGCGTGGTGGAGATCATGGCCGCGGCGTCCCGGAGGGACACGGTCTCCAGGTGGTTGGCGAACGTGCGCGAGTAGCAGGTGGGGAGCAGCTCGGTGCCCAGGTTGGGCGTGGTGGTGTAGGCCTGCGGGCCGTTGCCGCGGATCGCGCAGGACGGGGTTCCATCCAGGTTGAAGAAGGAGCTGGTGCCATAGGCGGTGGCCGCGTTCTGCGAGGCCGGGTAGGGGTCCGCCGCGAACACCACGCGCCCCATGTCGTCGTACGTGCGCGCGCCGCTGATCATCACCTCGGTGCCGTAGTCGCTGCCCAGGGGAGACTCGGTGCGGCGGGTGCGGCCCAGCTCGTCCATGAACGTGGTGGTGGTCTCGCCCACGGCGCTGCCCTCGGTGCCGGGCGTGACGGGATCCATGAAGGTCTTGGTCGTCACGCGACGGCCGAGCGGATCCAGGCCGGTGTAGCCCAGGTAGCGCGTCGTCGACATCACGCCCAGGGCGCCGCCTTGAGGCTGCACGGTGGAGCGCACGGGCCGCTCATAGCCGTCCCGGTCGATGCCGTACCAGGTCAGGGTGGGGTCGGTCATGCCGCGCGACGCGAGGGTGAGCGGATCCAGGTTGAGGGTGGTGGTGAGCGTCGGAACGCCGGTGGCGTCCACGCGCTGCTCCGTCTGCGCGAGCCCGAACTCGTCGTAGGCGAGCTTCACGGTGCGCGTGGCGCCGTCCTCACGCACCCGGGTGACGGAGGAGGGATTGCCGGCGGCATCGTAGCTGGCGGTGTACTCGGTCACCGTGTTCAGGATCGCGCCGGTGGTGAGGTCGCGCCGGTCGCGCAGGTGCGAGGTGAGGCGGCCCACGGAGACGCTGCCGGAGGCCAGGCCGTCGTAGCGCCAGGACTCGGAGGCGTAGGTGACGAAGGGCGTCTTGTCGCACGTCCAGTAACGCCGGCTTTTGGGCGCGTGGAGCACCCGGGGGGCCGCGCCCGTGCTGGTGGGCGTGGCGTACAGCGTCTCCACGCAGAGGTCGTCATCGGTCCGGTAGACGTCGTTGGCGTGCTTGGCATTGAGGGTCCGGCCGTAGTCGTCCACGTCCGTCGCCTCCGAGCGGGTGACCACGTTGGCGGTGGAGGGCGGTGCCGCGCTCCCGCGCCAGGAGTCGGTGACGCGCGAGTAGGCGAAGCCGTGCGCGCGGCAGGCGTCGTACCCGCTGTTGACGACCAGGTACGAGGCCGGGAAGTCGAGCGGATAGGCCAGCTCGAAGCAGTCCAGGCCCTCGTTGGGCGTACCGGCGGGCACGGGCTCCGGGAAGTACTTCGTGCCCCATTCCACGTGCGAGGCCTTCAGCCGGCTGCCGTAGGTGGTGAGGTCGGTGGCCAGCAGCGTCCAGGGGTCCAGGCTGGCGCTGGTGACGGTGGTGATGTCGCGCACCTTGCCGGTCAGCAGGGAGCGGCCGAAGCGCACGGCCGGGGAGGTGTTGTCGAAGGCGGGCTGCGGATACGTGTCCGTGATGGTGGCGTAGCCCTCGCCCCTACCCAGGACGGTGACGGTGCTCATGGACACCGAGCGCTGGTAGGCGGGCATGGTGAAGGCGTGGAGCGCGGAGTCGTAGACGAACTCGGCGCCACCGTAGGCGTAGCGCGTCTCCGCCAGGGTGCCGCCCAGGCCCAGGCCGCCGACGGTGGCGACGGAGGAGACGACGACCTCCGGGAAGGGGACCTGATGCTTGGTGGTGCCGTCCTCCTTGGCGGAGCGGTAGGCGATGGTGGTGAACGCGCCGTAGTCGTTGTTCACGCGGATGAGACGGCCGGCCTCGGGCTTGCCGGGGCGACTTCCGCCGGAAAGTTGGTAGACGTCCAGGTTGGTGCCGTTGAGGCGGATGACCTCGGGCTTGCCATCGCCATTGAGGTCATAGAGGCCGCTGCGGGTGTCGGACGTCAGGCCGTCGCAGCGCTCCGTCTGGCTGGAGAGGGAGAAGGTGCTTCCCGTCACGCTGATGTTCACGGCCGGGGCGAAGCCCGCTCCGGTGCCCACCGCGACGGTCCATTGCCCGGACGAGTTGAGGTCCACGTAGTCGGGGATGCCGTCGCCGGTCAGGTCGCGCAGCCCCTGGGTCTGGCCGGAGCCGTAGGGGGTGCTCAGGGGAGGATCCGGATTGGGCCAGGTGCAGATGCGTTCCTGGGCGTTCTCCTGCACGGACAGGCGGCCCGGCAGCGTCAGCGTCGCGACGCTGAAGCCGCTGCCCGTGCCGAGCGAGACGGTGGAGCCCTCCACCCGGTCGAGGAGGCCGTCACCGTTGACGTCGGCGAGGCCACACTCGACGCGCTGGGTGTCGCTGGTCGTGAACCACAGGCCCACACCGCAGGCGGCGTTCGGCTTGAGCGTGACGGGCGAGGAGAAGGCGGTGACGCTGTCGGAGATCATCACGCCATAGGTGTTGAAGAAGGCCTGGACCGCGTTCCCGTCGGTCAGCGTGGGCTGCACCTTGATGGAGCAATCGCCGTAGTAGATCGCGCCGTCGGCGCTGCCGTTGAACGAAGGCGGGATGGCTTTCACCTCGATGGGGGAGGAGTTGAAGACGAAGTCCGGGAAGCCATCGCCGTTGACGTCCGTCACCTCCCATTCGGTGTAGGTCTTCTCTGGGTCCGCGAACGCCACCGCGCCCGTGGGGCCGCACCCCGGGGTGCCCGAGGACGTCTGCTCCCACTTCGGGATGCTGGCGTTCCACCTCCAGCACAGGCGGACCCCGCGGTCGCGGCCGCTGAAGCGGCTGGAGAGGGGCAGGTAGCCATTGCTGAGGGAGTGGCCCAGACCGACGAGGTGGCTGTAGAGCGCGCTGACGGAAATCGTGCGGCGCTGCCACTGGATGCCAGTGGGGCCGGTGCCGGGCGTGTTGAGGTAGACGACCCACTTGTACGGGGACTCGCCGGCGTCGATGAAGTCGACGCGGCCATCGCCGTTGACGTCCAGGGCCTGACGCCACACCCGGTCCTTGCCGCTGGCGGCGGGGTTGCCAGGGAAGCGCATCTCCGTGGCGCTCATCGACCCGAAGGGGCCGGAAGCGAAGGTGGCGTCGGCGAGCTGGGCGTTGACGGTGCCCAGGGTGGTGGCACCCGCCGCGCCGGGCTTGTTGAGGGCGACCCAGAGCTTGCCGCTCTTGGCGTAGACGAAGTCGGGCAGGCCATCCCCCGTGACGTCGGTGAGGCTCTGCCAGGTGGCGGAGCCCACTTCGGACGTGAGCGGCGGCAGGAAGGTGCCATCGCGGCCGGTGCTGGAGAGCTTGGTGGTGTCCACGCCCGAGGGCATCGGGATGGAAGCGGTCTTCGCGTAGGTGAGCGTGCCGCTGGTGGTGGCGAGGCCGTAGGTGAAGGAGGCGACGGGGAGCGCGACGGACTGCTCCGGGGTGCCCTGGCGGCCGAGCACGTTGACGGAGACGAGGCGGGGCAGCCGGGTGTCGGAGTCGGTCTGGTAGGCGAAGGTATAGGTGCGAAGCCGCTGGGGGGAGCTGGCGCAGGTGGCGCGGCTGGAGACGTCCAGGGTGCTCAGGGTGCGCACCCGCGTCATGACGATGTTGGTGTTCAGCAGCGACAGCGAGAGGGGCGACGAGACCGGGGCGCCGTAGTTGAGGGTGACCTCGTTCTTGAAGCAGTTGGACTGGGGGTGCTTGTTGTAGAGCACCTGCCGCAGGTCGATGGTGTAGCCCACGCCCGCGCCCGGAGTGGCGACGCCGGAGACGTCGTAGAGGAGCTGGACGGCGGTGTTGTCCGGGCCGGTGATGGACGTCAGCAGCCAGAGGCCCGCACCGAAGAGCAGGTTGGGCTGGGTGAAGGTCCAGGTCCAACCCTCACCGTCGTACATCACCCATGTGCCCTCCACCTCCTTGAGGAGCAGGTCGGGCGCACCGTTCCGCGCGCCCCAGTGCAGCACCTGCGGCGGCCCCGCGGAGACCTGCCGTGGAAACAGCTCCAGGGTCTGTCCCTGGAGGGAGAGGGTGACCTGCTCACGGCCCGTGGGGGCGCCCGTGCCCACCCGCGGCTTGCGGTGGGCGAAGGTCAGGTCCCTCCGGATGTAGGAGAGCGGGATGTCCCAGCCCAGGCCCACCGCGCCCACGCCTCGGCCCCCAGAGCCGATGGAGACGGGGACGGGGAGCCCGCCGCGCGAACCTGGCAGGTCCAGGGGGATGGAGGCGGAGTAGCCGCCGGAAGCATTGACCGAGCCGAGCGAGGTGCCGGTGTCGGAAGCACGCGCTGCGTAGTGGCCCCCCGTGGGCGCCAGCTGCGCCGCCCCAAGGTGAGGCCACATCCCCAACACAAGTCCCAGGGCCAATCCCAGCCACGGGCGCGAAATCGTCATCTGCATTGAAACCCCCTCTGAGCAGGTATCAATACAGAAAATAACGCTAGAAGTGAAGTCCAGGAATTCCATGGACTCAGTGCGTCAGCGGCAGCCAGCCGTCCCAGCCGGATTCAGCGAATCCCTGGCGGAGCGGGATGTTGTAGACGTCGCAACGTCGCAATCTTGATGGCCCCATGGAATGCCACAGGGCACATCGCGCGGCTCGTCGTTCGCCCCTCCGGTGCCTGACCCGCCTATCCCTTGCCCAGGCGAGCCTCTCCCAGGACGGCGATGACGCCACCGAGAAGCGCGTAGCTCCGAGCGTCCAGGTAGCCGACCACGTCCATGAACGGGACGGCCTCTCTGCGGTGGAGGCCTGGGCTGCGGGTTGTCCGCCAGTGACGTGTTTCGCAGCGCGGTCGCGTGCAGCAGGTCGGGCTCGGGTGGTGTGGTTTTGCAGGCCACGAGCCACATCGTTGGAGTGTCATGTGGGTTCCTATGGCTTGGGGTTCTGGAGCCTCAGAAGGGTTTCCGCGAAGGCAAAGAGCTTCGCGTCATCAGGACGCAGGCTGCTCAGGAACAGGATCGTGCGACCGTCTTCGAGGACCCGCCAGGAGATGGTGCGATAGGCGCCACACGTCCCGTCGTTCGATGCGAGGGTCTGGGCTTCCGGTCCCGACCCCAGCGTGCGGACGCGTCCGCCCAGGGCATAGGACGACTCGGGACGCTCGACGGTCAGCAGCGCCTTCCGTGACGCAGGCGACAGGAGTTTTCCCGAGAGCACCCCGTGGTTCAGGCGAAGCATGTCGTCGGCGGTGCTGTAGAAACCGCCACCCGTGACGAGGTAGTTCGGGAGCGGGTAGACGCGGCGCTCTATCTTCGGTTCCAGGGACCTGTATCCCAGGGCCAGATTTGGAATCGTCACCGCTTCACCCGCCGCGATACCGCTGTCCGCCATGCGCAGTGGTTTGAACACGAGGCGCTGGGCGAGCTGTGCATAGGGCTGCCCGGAGACGCGCTCCAGGATGGCTTGCACGAGAATCCAGTTCGAGATGTTGTAGTCAAAGCGCTCGCCAGGACGGAACACGAAGTCCCCGCTCGCGTATCGAGTCACCGCTTCGGCCTGGGGCCGAGTTTCGCGCTCAATGCTCGGATCCTTCTTGTATTCATCCATGAGGCCGTTGGGCAGGCCGCTGCCATGGCTGAGCAGATGACGCAGGGTGAGCTGCTTCCCTGTGTCCGCTCGATACTCCGGGAGGTAGGTGCTGACAGGGGTATCGAGCGCGAGCTTTCCCTCGTCCACCAGCCGAAGGACGACGATCGACGTGAGCCACTTGCTCACGGAGCCCATGAAGAAGCGGCTGTTGCGAGTAAGAGGCCGCTTCGTCTCGGCGTCCGCGACACCGAACGCCTCCGCGTACTCCGCGCGTGAGCCCTTGCCGATCAGGACGACGCCATTGAAGTGCGTGTCCGCGACGAACTGCCTAACTCGGGCTTGAAGCCCCGCATCCTCCGCCGCCTGGACTGGAAGCGCGACGCAGAGGACAGCCAGCGTCGTCAGGCAGGCCAGGTTCAAGGGATTCACAGGCAATGGGTTCCTCGCCGCGGCGGTGGGAGGCCTACCGTAGGCCAGATCCTGGGTACGACGGGACCTTCCCGCGATTGCAGGAAGGCACATGCCGCATGGCAACAAGGTGGCTGCTTCCTCCACCGCCGCCGGACTGAACGTCAGACGTGTGTCCTTTGCTTCATCGCTGGAACCCTCACCGGCGGTGCGTATGCACATGAAGCAAGGCTGGGTCGTGTGGCTGTGGCTCCTTTTGCCAGCATCCGCGTGGGCCGAGGACGATCAGACGTCGCACCCCGTGGAAGCAGGCTTGCAACCTGAAGAGCACGTGACGCCACCTCCCGTGGAACAGGGGGCCAGGGAAGTGCCCCCGCTCCGGCGGTGGCACTTCCTCACCCGACTGGAGGCCACGACGCTGACGCTGCTGCCGAGAGATGGCATGGGCCAGGACGAAGGCTTCGTGCAACTGGAGCCCTCGCTGGTCGTGGACGGAGGGGAGCTGTTTGGCCTCAACCTGGGCGCCCCGGTGCGGCTGCGGTTGTGGGGCGAGAGCAGGGGGGCGGGCAGCGTCCGTGAGGAGGACTGGGATACGCTGTCTGACTGGGGGCAGGTGGTGCGCCTCCTCTCGGTGGGCAGCGACGCATCCCCGGTGGCGCTGTGGGCCGGCTCCCTGGATTGCTACAGCCTGTTGTCAGGGCACCTGGTGCGGCGCTACTCCAATCGCAACAATCCGGACTACCACCCGGCCGGGGCCGTGCTGACGGGCACCCTGGGGCCCCTGTACACCGAGGCGTTTGTCTCCGACGTGCTGGGGGCCCGCCTGATGGGTGCCGAGTTCGCGCTGGACGTGCAACACGTCCTGTCCGGCCAGTCCGCGCAGCCAGGCCGCTACACGCTGGCACTTTCGGCGGTGCACGAGGGGACAGGGATTGGAGACACGGCACGGCGGACGACGTTGGCGCATGTGGACGCGGCGGCGGTGGTGCTGGTGCAACGGGGCATGAACAGCGGCTTCGAGGCGCAGGTGTTCGCCGGGTGGGGA
>NZ_RAWI01000307.1 GCF_003612125.1 Corallococcus praedator | reverse complement strand
TGGAGGCGTCGTCCCCCAGCGGCACCAGCACCCCCGCCCGCCCCCCATCCAGCGCCTCCGCGGGGCCGGAGGGGCAGTCCGTGCTGACGATGGGGCACCCCAGCGCGAGCGCCTCCAGGAGCACCATGGGCAGGCCCTCGAAGCGCGAGGAGAGCGCGAACGCGGTGGCCCGCCCCATCAGCGCATGCGGGTTGTCCGCGAAGCCGGGCATGAACACGGAGGCCTCCACGCCCAGCTGCTTCACCAGCGCCTTCAGCTCCTCCTCCAGCGACCCCACCCCCAGGATGAGCAGGTGCGTGTCCGCTCCGGCCGCCTGCATCCGGGCATGGGCGCGGATGAGCACGTCGAAGGACTTCTGCGGCTCCAGCCTTCCGACCGCGATGACCACCGGCTTCTGGTACACGGCCTGGGCCCACTGCGGCAGCGGGGCCAGCGCGGCGACGCGGACCCGCTCCGCGTCCACGAAGTTGGGGATGACCTCCAGCCGCTCGCGGTCCACGTTCACCAGCTCCGCGAACGCCTTCGCGGAGTCGTAGCCACACGCCACGATGCGGTCCATGCCCGGGTACAGCACCTTGAGACCCCAGAGCTGCCGGCGCGGCTGCTCGCGGTGGAACGCCCCCCAGTCGAAGTGCACCATCCCCAGCACCGGCTTGCCCAGCATCGCCCCGGCCATCCGCGCCAAGAGCGCCGCCCGGCCCTCCTGCCCGGAGACGATGATGTCCGCCTTGCGCGCCTCGTTGAAGAGCTTCCAGAGCATCCGGGGCAGCTCCCAGCGCCGGTACGCTTCAATGCCCACGCCCCAGGAGATGGGCACGTCCGCCGGGATGCGGTCGCGCGTGTCCGGCGGCGGCGGCCCGTGGTGGAAGAACAGCGAAGGGTCGAACCGCTCCCGGTCCAGCCCCGCCAGCACGTTGCACACCGAGCGCTCGATGCCGCCCGTGCCCATGAAGACGAGCGTGAACAACACGCGCCGCCTGCCGGGCGCCGGTGCCGAGGCCGTCATGTCTCGCTGCGCCCGCAGGTTCAATGTCTGGGCTTCCCGGAAAGAAATGATTTTCATCCTCCCGTGCGGTTCGCGACCGTCCGACGGGCCCACCCGTTGAATCACCCGTGGATCATTAGCCCACGCACCCTGCCATAGGTAGCGAAGGCCGCACGGGCGCGCCACTCAGCGGACAATTGAATGACGCCATGGTTTTGGATCTCCGGGCCCTGCGTTTTCTCGTGACTGAAACACGGGCACGGCCGCCCGGCGGGCGGGTTCGTGACACAGGGCGACGGGGCCCTTCGGCGCCCTCCCCGTGGACGCCTGTCGGGGGACCCGGGGCTGGATATAGGCTCACAATCCATCCCCGTGAAGAAACCCATCCCCCTCGTCCGCCCTGCCCGCCTCCTCGCGCTCGTCCTGGCGGGTGTCCTCGCGCTGGCCGCCGTCATCGCGTACCGCAACGTCCGCACGGCCAGAGCCGTGTTGCATCCCGCGCGTCAGGCGTTGAAGCCGCTGGGGGACGCGACGCTCCCGGCCCGCACGGACGTGACGCTGCGCACGCGGGACGGGCTGAGCTTGCGCGGCTGGTACGTGCCGTCGCGCAACCGCGCGGCGGTGGTGGTGATGCACGGCTTCGCGGAGAACCGCACGCAGATGCTCTTCGAGGCGGAGGCGCTGTCGCGCGCGGGCTACGGCGTGCTGCTCTTCGACTCGCGCGGCCACGGTGAGAGCGACGGAGACCTCGTCACCTGGGGCGACCGGGAGCGGGAGGACCTGCGCGCGGCGGTGGACTTCCTGTCGGCGCGTTCGGACGTGGAGCCGTCGCGGCTGGGCGTGCTGGGCTTCTCCATGGGCGGCACCACCGCGCTCCTGGAGGCCCTGGACGATGCCCGCCTCAAGGCGGTGGCCGCCGCGGGCGCGTACCCGTCGCTGGTCGCGGACACGCGCTACAGCTACGGGAAGTGGGGGCCGCTGAGCGTGCAGCCGGTGCTCTGGACGATGCGCCTGTCCGGCGTGGACGTGGACGCGGTGGACCCCATGGCGCGCCTGTGCGAGCTGAAGGGCCGGCCGCTCCTGCTCATCAACGGCGACGTGGATGAGTACGCACCCGCGTTCCTCCAGGACGCGATGTTCCAGGCCGCGTGCGAACCCAAGTCGTACTGGGTGGTGAAGGGCGCGCACCACGGCGGGTACGCGAAGCAGGCGCCGGAGGAGTACGCGCGCCGCCTGCGCGACTTCTTCGACGCGGCGCTGCTCGGCGGCTCCTGATCAGGGCGTGTCGGGCGTCTGCGACGCGGCCCGCCAGTGCGGGGGCTCATCCATCGCGGGCCGGCCCTCCAGCAGCTCGTGCGGACGGAAGCCGGCCTTGTAGCGCAGCGAATCACACGCGAGCACGCGGTAGCCCAGGTAGACGTACGGGATGCCCCGCTCGCGCGCCAGCTCCACCTGGAAGAGCACGCTCGCCTTGCCCAGCGACAGCCGCGAATACGCGGGGTCGTAGAAGAAGTACACCGCGCTCCACGCGCGCGGCATCTCGTCGCACAGGCCCAGCCCCACCAGCTTCGGGCCCGCCGGGTCGCTGTCGTCGTACCAGGCCACCTCGCGCGCGGACGGGTGCGGGAAGGCGAACTGGAGCGAATACTCGCGCTCGCCCAGCTCCGAAGGGTCCCATTCGCGCACCGTCTCCCGCTCCGCGTGCCACGCGCGGTAGAGCGCGAGCCGCTCCTCGTCCACGCGTGGCGGCCCCACCTCCACGCGCAGGTGCGCGCACGCCGCCCGGGCCCGGCGCTGGCTGCGGTTGGGCTGGAAGCCCTCCACCGACACCCGCAGGGACACGCACTCCTGGCACCCCACGCACGCGGGCCGGAAGTACTGCGGCCCGAAGCGGCGCCACCCCCGCACGAGCAGGTGCTCGTACTCCCGGGGCGTGACGTTGCGCATCAACAGCGTCTCCAGGGACGCCTGCCGCCCCGGCAGGTAGCTGCACGGACGCGGAGCTTCGATTTCGTGTGCCAGCAGGACGGCCATCGGTGTTCCTTTCCTGTCGGCCCGGCGTCCTTCCGTCAAGCAGTGCCTGCCTGGTCGGCGACCCACCCCCCGTCGGGAACGACCCATTCCGGTGATCCGTTCCGTATCGAGGGTGGCACACCGACTGCAAGTCACCGGCTGACGCCGTACTGCTTGCGGAAGAGGGAGAATGCACATGGCCCGCGAGGAACTGCTTCCCGGATGGCTGCCGCTCGACCCGGTGGAAGAGACCGAGCTGTCCGCTCACGGCGACGCGTTCTCGGAGGAGGACGCCCCAGAGCCCTTCATCGCCTCCGTCGGGGACCTGCCCGGGGACGCGGACGCGTTCGACGACGGGTTCGACTTCGCCGTCGCCAGCTTCTGACGCCGCGCAGGGGGGCGGGCGGGCGGCCACGGTGTGGCAATCCTGTCGCGTCAGGACCGCAAAACCTGCCGGTTCCACGGCCGGCGACACAGTAGAAACTTCCGAGAAACCGGGAGGAATGGCTGGATGCTCCCTCTCCGGTGAAGCGGGCGGGTAGCGCCGGACACAGGGGCGGACATGGGGCGCAACGCCCCTGAGGCAGAATGTCCCGTCGCTCCAGGTCGTCCGGGACAAGGAGTCCCCGGGCTGGCTTCTCAGTCGTGGGCCGCCACCGGTATAAGTCCGGCATGTCCCAGATTGACGTCTCGGTGGTGATGCCGACGTACAAGCGCGAGAAGGAAGTGGTGGAGGCCATCCACTCCGCGCTGCGTCAGGAAGGCGTCCAGGTGGAGGTGCTGGTCCTGGACGATTCGCCCGAGGGCACCGCTCGCCAGGCGGTGCAGGCCATTGGCGATGAGCGCGTGCGCTACTTCAAGCAGGACGTGCCGTCGAAGGGCCGGCCCGCGCTGGTGCGCAACCACGGCGCCACGCTGGCCCGGGGGCGCTACCTGCACTTCCTGGACGACGACGACCTGCTGGCCGAAGGGGCGCTGAAGGCGATGGTGTCCGCCCTGGACGCTCGGCCGGACGCGGGCGTCGCGGTGGGCTGGGTGGTGCCCTTCAGCGAGGATCCGGAGTGGCTGGAGGACAAGAGCAGCTACTTCGAGCGCGTGGCGAGGGTGGGCGCCACCACGCCCAACAGCGCGTGGACGGTGGCGCACATCCTGTTCCTGGGCACGCTGTACGTGAACTCCGCGTGCATGGTGCGCCGCGACTACTTCCAGCCGCTGGGCGGGTTCGATCCGAACATCCCCGTCTACGAGGACGTGGACTTCTACATGCGCGGCATCCGCCGCTACGGCCACGTCTACGTGAACCGCCCCATCCTCAACTACCGGGTGGGCAAGCCGTCGCTGATGCACGACCTGGGCAAGAAGGGCGAGAAGGTGGAGAAGTCCGTGGCGGAGTCCAACGCCATCATCCACAACAAGTACCGGCGTGAGCACGGGGAGCTGGAGTACCGGCTCCTGCAACTGGCCACGCGCGCGCTGAAGAAGCGCTTTGAACTGACGCGCTACCTGCCCCTCAAGCTGCCCCGCGCTTCCTGAAAGAGTCCCCACCGTGAGCCTGCATCGTCGTCTCGTTGGAACCGCCAAGCGGCAGCTGAAGCAGACCCTGGGGCCCGTGGTGCAGCGCGTGATGGCCCCCGCGCGCGCCTTCCTCCCCCCGGAGACGTGGAGCCTGGAGTCGCGCCCCGGCCAGGGGCTGTTGCTGGAGGGCGTGTCGCTGACGGACCTGGTGAAGGAGCACGGCTCGCCGCTGCACGTGGTGCACCTGGCGGCGCTCCACCGCAACGCGGCGGCGTTCCAGGCGGTGCCCCCGGGCGCGGCGGGCGGCTGCGAGGTCTACTACTCCTACAAGACCAACCCCGTGCCCGGCGTGCTGTCCGCGCTGCACGCGCAGGGCGTGGGCGCGGAGGTGATCTCCGCCTACGAGCTGTGGCTCGCGCTCAAGCTGGGCGTGGCGCCGGAGCGCATCGTCTACAACGGCCCGGTGAAGTCGGACGCGTCCATCCGCGAGTCCATCACGCGCGGCATCGGCCTGCTGGCGGCGAACCACGTGGAGGAGCTGGACGTTTTTGCGCGGCACGCGCAGGAATTGCGCAAGCGCCCGCGCGTCGCGGTGCGGGTGACGACGGCGCAGGGCTGGACGTCGCAGTTCGGCACGCCCATCGCGGGCGGCATGGCGCTGGCCGCGTACCGCAAGGCGCTGGCGGCGGGGACGCTGGACGTGGTGGGCCTGCACGCGCACCGGGGCGAGCTCATCCGCACGGAAGCGGAGCTGGAGGGCTTCGTCGGCGCCGTGCTGGACTTCGCGGACGAGCTGCACCGGGAGCTGGGCCTGGACCTGGAGGTGCTGGACCTGGGCGGCAGCCTCTGCACGCCGACGGTGGAGCACATCGAGAACAAGGACTGGCGGCTCAACCTCACCTTCCAGCGCGACCTGCCCGCGCCGGACTTCGCGGCGGCGCTCTCCATCGAGCGCTACGTGGCGAAGGTGGTGTCCCAGGTGGAAGCGCACTACGCGAAGAGGGGCCGCGCGCGTCCGCGCATCTTCCTGGAGCCGGGCCGCGCGATGACGGGCAACACGCAGCTGCTGCTGGGCCGCGTGCACGCGCTGAAGGACGGCGGCGAGCGCACCTGGGCGGTGCTCGACATGGGCATCAACCACGCGGAGTGCGTGCGCAACGAGTACCACCAGCTCTTCCACGTCGAGCGGCCGGACGCGCCCGCGCACCGGGCGTACACGGTGGTGGGCCCCATCTGCACCCCGGGCGACACGCTGTACCACGCGGTGCGGCTGCCGGAGCTGAGGGTGGGCGACACGCTGGCCATCATGGACGCGGGCGCGTACTTCGTGCCCTTCGGCACGTCCTTCTCCTTCCCGCAGCCGGCCATCGTGGGCGTGGAGGGCGGGAAGGTGCGCGTGCTGCGCCGGGCGGAGCAGAACGAGGACCTGATCACCTTCGATGATCCGGCCTCCGTCCCCGCTCGCGCCGCCAGCTAGCAGCCGCCCGTCAGCTGCGGTTGAAGACCATCATCCGCAGGAAGGCGCGGGGGTGGCGCGCGGACCCGTAGGCGATGGTGGCCAGCTCCACCGCTGCGGGCATCATGTCGTCCCGGTCGATGAGCGGATCCACCGCCTTCTCCCGGTGGGTGTTGAGCCACTGGCGCCACTGCCGGGCCTCGGTGGCCGGCAGCGCGCCGGACAGCCGCTGGAGGTTGAGCAGCATCTCCAGCGCGATGCGGTTGCAGAACACCTCTTCGTCGTGCCGGGCACTGACGGCGCGCGCGTCCGCCACCGCGTTCGCGAGCGCCTCCCGGTTGCCCGTGGCCGCGTGGTACGCGAGCAGCGGCAGGGGCAGCCCGCGCGCGATGTCGAAGCCCATCTGCCCGTAGAAGCGCGGGTTGAAGTCGATGAGGAGGTAGGAGTCCTTCGTCTGGATGAACTCCACCTCGAAGACGCCGTGGTAGCCCAGCCGCTGGCACAGCCGCGTGAGGCCCGCCACGAGGTCCGGGCGCAGCGGAGCGGATTCGAAGCAGACGCCCACGCCCAGCTTGCGCGGGCGCTGGAGCACCTTCATGGCGGCGCGCGCCTCGAAGAGCTCGCCGGACTCATCCACGAAGCCGGACAGGCTGTAGATGCCCTCGGCGGCTTCGGGGTGGAACTCCTGCACCATGGGGTTCACGACGGCCGGGTCGAACTTCACGAGCATGGGCGCGTACGTGTCGCGGGCGAACTCGCGGTACTCGCGCGCCAGGTCCTCCGGGGACGACACCGGCTGGCCCTTGCGGTGGGTGGCGTGGAGGATCTGCGTCGTGGGCTTGAGCAGGACGGGGAAGCTGGCCTCGCGGCGCACCTGCTCCAGATCGGCTTCCGACTGGGGGAACCAGGTGCGCGGCAGGTGCAGGCCCACCTCCGTGCCCACCTCGTAGAGGCGGCGCTTGTTGAGCAGCCCGTACACCGCGTCCACGCCCGGGTCATAGAGGTGGAAGAGGTCCTCCAGCTTGGGGCGGTGCGCGGCGATGAGCCACGCCAGCTCGTCGCTCGTCGGGTAGAGCACGTGCTTGACGGGCTCACGCAGGCCGAAGTCCACCAGCCACTGGAGGAAGGCCTCCGGCTGGGATTCCGGCGGGCACTGCACGCGGCGGCTGACGAAGCGCGAATAGCTGGCCGGGCCCAACCGCCCGGTGTCCGCCACCGTCACGTCCACGCCATGGCGTCCCAGACAGCGCGCCGCGGCCAGGGTGCCGTAGAAGTTGGCGGAGAACAGCAACGCGGGGGGACGGGCCGCGATGACTGCCGCGGGGGCCTCATCGGAGAAGGCCGCCTCTTCCATCTCATGCTCCAGATTCGCGGTGTCGGCCCCGCCACGGGGGCGCGAGGAGGAACGACGGGATTGTCGGAGACGCTGCCCCAGGCGACTGCCCCCCGCATCAGGGGGGGCGGTACCGGCGGCCGAAGTGCTGGCCATCAGCCCCGCGGTGAGAAGCGTCAGAAGGTGCCTGTTCATGTCGAGCCGTCTGCCTTCCGGAAGCCCGGGTGACCCCCGGAGGGCAATTCCGGACAGAATACCTTTTCCCGCTGCGCTTGCGATCGCTCCCCGCGACGATTGCACCCCCAAGCAGCGGCGTTCCGTCAGCCAGGAATGCCGCCGGGCGGGCTCCAGCGCAGGCACCCCTGGGTCAGCAGCCAGGCATCGGTGGCGACCCCGGGGGTCGTCGTCGCGAGTCGGAGGACGGACTCCGCGAAGGCCTCCGGCGGCGCGGTGTGGCCGGCGGCGCGCGCGGCCTTCCACGCGGACTCCCAGGCCTGGAAGAAGGCGTGCACGGGCTCGCCCGGTCGGACGCGGCGGCGCAGGTCGCGGGGCAGCCAGTCGCGCAGCAGCAGGGGTGCGAAGCCCCGGGAGAAGTCGGTGTGGAACAGGAGGCTCTCGCGCACGGGGGCCGCGTCATCCGGAGCCCGACGCAGCAGGTGGGCCACGAGCACCGCCCCGTCCGTGTCGGAGCTGCCCTCCACGAGCAGGCCCGAAGGCAGCAGCGGGCGTGTCAGCGCGCGGTGCGCCTCCGGGATGCGCTCCTGCGGCCCCTGGCGCAGCAGGTTCATGGCGCGCACGAGCCGGGCGGGCTCCTCCGGTGACAGGGGCAGCGCGAAGCCACCTTCACGGAAGTGCGTGCGCGCATCCGCGTGCGTGCGCGCGGCGGCCCCGGCCCGTTCGGCGTCCAGCTCCACGCCCACGACGATCAGCTCCGGGTTGAGGGTGCGAAACGCCGCGGCGCTCTCCAGCGTCGTCCAGGGCTGTTCGCCGAAGCCCACGTCCACGAAGACAGCGCGCGCCCAGGCGTCGTCCTGGCGCGTGAGGAGCGCGGATTCGAAGCGGCACAGGTACGCATCCAGCGCGCGCAGGCGCCCGGGAGCGGTGCGTCCCCGCGTGCGGATGTCCAGCTCGGCGTCGGCCATCCCCTGGACATGGGCGAGCGTCGCCGGGACGTCAAGGGCCCCGGTCCGCTCCGTGGCCCGCGAACACGGTGACCGGGCCCCCAGTGCCGTCCACGGCCGCGAGTGGAGCGAACGTCCCCGGTGTTCGGCGTCAGCCCTGCCTCCGTCCGCCCACAGCTCCCGGGCCTAAAGGCCCGCAGGTCCGCCGCACCGCCCGGATTTTCGTCCGTCCGGCGTCGCACCTAGAGTCGGAGGCCCGTGAACCCTCCATCCGCCTCCTGCCCCCGCTGTGGCGCCATGCGCGCGGACGGACCCGAGTGCCCGGCGTGCGGCGTCATCTACCTGCGCGCGGAAGCACGCGCCGCCGCCCGACAGGCCGAAGCACGCGATGCCGCGAAACGGGACGCGGCCCTGAGTGAAGCGGAGGACCAGCGGCTCGCGCTGCGCGAGGCCCTGGAGGCCCACACCGCGCCCACGTTCGTGCCGCCCCTGAGCGCGGCGCGGCCCACGCAGGACGCCGCCCTGGAAGGCATCACCTTCCACGCGGAGGCCACGAACGGCGAGGACGTCCTGGAGGCGCGGCTGCGTCTGTGGGTCCTTCCCGCGGCGCTCCTCATCGCCTCCCTCGCGGTGCGCTCGCCGGGCTTCCACGCCCTGATGCGCATCTTCCTCACGATGCCCGTGCATGAGCTGGGGCACGCCGTCACCGCGTGGTTCTGCGGCTTCAGCGCCACCCCCTCGCTGTGGTTCACGTCCGTGTCGGAGGAGCGCTCGGTCTTCATCCCGCTGGTCCTGGCGGGCCTGCTGGGGACCCTGACGTATCAGGGCTGGAAGCGTCGCCAGTGGACGTGGCTGGGCGCGGGCGCGGTGCTGCTCCTGGCGCAGGCCGTGGGCACGCTGGGCCTGGACCACCGGGAGGGCCGGTCCCTGGTCACCTTCGGAGGTGACGCGGGGATGATGGTGCTGGGCACGGCGCTGATGGCCACCTTCTACGTGCCCCCGGAGCACTCCCTGCGCAGGAACGCGCTGCGCTGGGGCTTCATCGTCATTGGCGCGGCGGCCTTCATGGACGGCTTCGAGCAGTGGTGGGCCGCGCTCTCCCACGTGGAGCGCATCCCCTTCGGCCGGAACGAGGGCTCGGGCCTGAGCGACCCGACCCGGCTGGTGCAGACCTACGGCTGGAACATCAGCCACCTCATCCGCCGGTACGTGGCGCTGGGCATCACCTGCCTCGTCGCCCTGGGCCTCCTCTACCTGGGCGCCCTCTGGCGCGTGCGCGGCTTGCTGCGCCGTGGGACTTCCGCCGCGGGCTGACGCCAGTCCCCGAAGGGCCACTCGAAGCCGGGCGTGCGCCGCACCTCCGGCGACCGGGCCCCGCGCCACTTCAGCGACTCCCCGGGCCGCAGCAGGAGCGCCTTCGGTCCCTCGCCCTGGGCCTTGCGCACCTCCGCCAGACGCTCCGGATACGGATCCGCGTCCGGGTTCTCATCCAGCGAACTGGCGCCCGTGACGGGCTCACCCGGATAGCCCTCGTACCGGGGCCCCATGCCCTCGCGCCAGTACCAGGGGGCGCCTCCGTCCGCGCAGGGCACCACGTAGCGCGCGCCCAGCAACGCACCGTAGCGCAGCGCCTCCTCCGGCCCCGCCATCAACCGCTGCGGCGTCGTGAGCGCGTCGCGCGGCACGTTGACGAGGAAGGCATCCAGCGTGGTGAAGCCGAAGAAGATGGGTGGCAGCCGGAAGCCGCGCACGCCGCAGAAGAGCACGTCCACCGGGCCCTGCGCTTTGCGCACCTTGCGGCAAACCGCGTCCATGTCCCCGCGCACGTCATGGCCCGCGTCCGCGAAGAAGGCGGAGGAGAAGTCCGGCGTGCTCACGTGCCACGTGTTGCCCTCGTTGAAGAGGCCTGGGTGCGGCCCCTCGCCATCGGTGGGCTGCTCGCCGTGGAAGGGCAGCGCGCGCACCGTCACGTCGCCCACCTGCCGCGTCTCGCCCCAGCGCAGCGCTTCCACGCGCGTGAAGCCCAGTTGCTGGAGCCGCAGTGCGCAGTCCGTGGAGAAGAGGCTCTCGCGCACCACCGTCGGCACGAAGATGCGCGTATCGCGGGGCAGCGGCAGCAGCGAGCCCAGGTGGAAGTGGTCTCCGTGCGAATGCGTGATGACCACCGCGTCCACCCGCCCCAGGTCGCCCGCCTGCATCGGCGCGTAGCCGGGCAGGTCCGCGTCTCCGGCGGGACGGAAGTACGGATCCACCAGCACGCGCCCTTCCCTGCCCGCCACCAGCACCGTGTTGTGCCCCACGAAGAGGGCCCCCGGTCCGGGCACGTCCACCGGTCCCTCGTGCCGCACGAGCCAGCCGGCCTGGGACAGGTCCCCCAACAGTTCGTCCACGACCGGCGCGACGGACAGGCCGCGCAGTTCCTCCGGCGTCGCACCCCGGGCGAGCGCGGCGAACAGGTCCGCCACCACCGGCCATTCCTTCGCGCGCACCGGCACGTCCAGGCCCAGCGACTCCTGGCGCAGGTGCAGCACGCGGGGACGGTGGAGAAGCGGATCCGGGAAGAGGACGTCCTCGCGCAGCACGCGCCGTCCCATGCGCCGCTTCGTGCCCACGCACAGCGCGGCATAGCGGGGCGTGTCCTCCAGCCAGCGCACCAGCGCGTCGGCTTCCCGCAGCGCGCCCTCGCGGCCCAGCGCGGCGATGTGCCGCTTGAGCGGAAGCTGTGCGCGGCGCACCGGACGCGCCGTGGGTCCCTGGATGCTGCACCCCAGGTCCTCATGGTGGTCGGCCTCCGTCTTCGCGGAGGCCAGGACGGCCAGGCTGACACCACGGTGCAGGGTGAGTCGCATGCACCGCGACGTCGCACGGCCGGTCGCCCCTTGCAAGGGTCCGCGAGCCTCGCGGCGCGGGCAGCGACGGGCCGCCGGGTCGCCCGCATCCGGGAGGCCACCGCCGGTTGTGGGGGGCCCGCGAACGCCGCTACCCTCCGCCGCACCCATGGCCCACCC
>NZ_RAWI01000306.1 GCF_003612125.1 Corallococcus praedator | reverse complement strand
GAAGGAGGCGGAACGGAGGCGACCGGCCGCGACGGGGGGGATGCCGGGGCGAAGGAAACGGCCCCGCCGTTCGCGGCCATGGCACCGTGCATCACGGACGGTGCGGCGCGGGACACGCCCACGGTGGCGACCGCGAGCGCGGGGGCCACCGTCCACTGCGAATCGTTCGAGGCCTGTGCGTGCGCGGCATCCACGGCGGCCTGCGACGAAGCGTTCGCCACCGCTTGGCGTGCGACGCTCACCGCGGCCTGCGCGGCATCCACGTTCGCCTGCTGCGTCGCATTCGCCGCCTGGGCGATGCGCAAGGCCTGCTGCGCGGCATCCAGCACCGCCTGCTGCGCCGCGTTCGCCTGCAGCGCGACGTTGACCGCCTGCGGAGGGACGTTCATCGACTGCGCCGCGTTCACGTTCGGCTGCTGCGTCGCGCTCGCCGCCACCTGCGCGGCGTTCACGTTGGCCCGCGGCGAGACAGCACCCACGGCCTGCGCGACCCCCACCGGCTGCGCGACACTCGCGGCCACCAGCGACAGGTTCACGGGCGCCACGGTCTTCACTTCCAGCGTCGCGCGCACGGGCTTCACGGGCAGCGTCGCCAGCCGGCGGATCTCCCGCCGCCGGTGCGCATCATCCAGCGCGACCACCGCGGACACGTCGTGCCCCAGGATGCGCGACAGGCTCTGCGCCGCCGCCTTGCGCACGCGCACCTCGCCGTCATCCAGCGCCTCCAGCAGCAGCGCCCGCGCGTTCTCACCCCGACCCGCGCCCAGCGCCAGCGCCGCCAGCGCGCGGACCTCCGAGTCCGTGTCGTGGATGGCGTCCTCGCCCAGCCGCCGCGCCGTCTCCCCTTCCAGCCCCAGCGCCAACAGCGACGCGCGCCTGCGCACCGACCGGTCCGAGTCCTTCATCGCCTGCGCCAGATGCGGCGCCGCGTCCCGGGGCGCCAGCACCAGCAGCGCCTTGAGCGCCGCGATGCGCACCTCCGGCACCGGCGACGACAACAACGGCGACACCACCGAAGCGCCCTCTTCCCGGCACAGCCCCGCGAACGCCTGGAGCAGCGCCACCTGCGCCATCGCGTCCGTCTCCGCGTGCAGCGCCGCCGCCAACGCGGGCGCCGCCGCCGGGTGCGCCAGCGCCTTCAGCCGCTCCGCCGCACGAACCCGCGCCGCCGCGTCCGCCGCCGACAGCTCCCGCACCGAGAACCCGAACAGCGTCTCGTCCGTGGGGCTGCCCGCGTGGCCGGACAACTCCGCCATCTGCTCCGGACTCACCCGCAGCCGGCCCTCGTTCTGCAGCCGCTGCGCCTCACGCGCCACCGGCGACAGCCCCGAGTCCCCCGCCACGAAGGCCGCCGAGGCCCGCTGCGGCACCGGCGGCGCGGGGCGCTCCGTCCACGGCACCTGCGGCTCGTGCGACTTGAGCGGCACCGCGGGCCCACGCAGCGGCGTGCGCACCGGAGGCACCGTGTCGTTGCGGAGGATCACCTCGCTGCGAAGCTGCGAGATGAACGACGCCAGGTCGAACCCCAGCTCGTCGTCATCGTCGTCGGACGCGCCGCGCGGCTGTCCGGACGAATGGATGCGGCTGGCGTCCAGCAGCTTCTCCATCAGCTGGTTGCGCTCCAGCCGCAGCGCGTGGTTGAGCCGCGTCAGCTCCTCGCGCTCCCCCAGCGCCCGGCCGCTGCGAACCTCCAGCTCCGCCAGCTCCCGACGCAGGTCCAGCTCCCGCTGGTGCGCTTGCGCCAGGTCTTCCTTGAGGTGCGACAGCTCGTCGCGCGCGTTCGCCAGCTCGCCATGCAACTGCTGCGCACGGGCCTCGAAGTAGACGATCTTTTCGAGTGCGCTCTTGAGCAGCGCGTCCGGACGCTCGTCACTCACGGCTGAGTCTGGCCTCCCCGCAAAAACGCTCGGCGGCGCTCCCCGGTTCGCGTCACCGAAGGGAACCCCCGGCTTTCCCGACCTCGGCCGGGGGGCGCACCTTACGTCAGCCCTACGTGCTACGTAAACCACGGAAACACCAGGGGTTTTCCCCTCTGGAGACACGCTGCGATTGACAACGCCGCCCAGGCCGATTTTTCGGCCTCGCGCCCGCGCGCACGCATGCTCCAATGCGCCCATGGCCCCTTCGCGCATCGACACCGCCGTGACCCGGATGTTGGGCATCCGCTATCCCATCATCGCCGCCCCCATGTTCCTGGTGTCCAACGCCGCGCTGTTGGAGGCCGCTGGCCGCGCGGGCGCCATCGGCGCGGTGCCGTCGCTCAACTACAGAACCGCGCAGGCATACCGGGACTTCCTCGCCACGTTTCCGAAGGACGTGCCCTTCGGCGTGAACCTCATCCTCAAGTGGGCCGAGCGGCTGGAGGAGGACATGGCCGCGACGGTGGAGCGCAAGGTGCCGCTCGTCATCACCAGCCTGGGAGACCCCACTCCGGTGGTGGAGCGCGTGCACGCGTACGGCGGCAAGGTGTGGAGCGACGTGATTTCGCTGCGCCATGCGGAGAAGGCCGCGAAGGCGGGCGTGGACGCGCTCGTCGCGGTGGGCTCCGGCGCGGGCGGCCACGCGGGCCACCTGAGCCCGCTGGTGCTGGGCCCGTGGCTCAAGCAGGAGCTGGGCATCCCGGTGGTGCTCGCGGGCGCGCTCTCCACGGGGCGCCATCTGGCCGCGACGCTCGCCATGGGCCTGGACGGCGCGTACCTGGGCACGCGCTTCCTCGCGACGGAAGAAGCGGGCGCCGCGCCCGACTACAAGCAGGCGCTGGTGGACGCGAGCCCGGAGGACCTGGAGTACACGAAGGAGGTCACGGGCGTGCACGGCAACTTCCTCAAGAACGCGCTGGAGCGCTTCCGCGCGGGCCAGGGCAAGGCGTGGAAGGACACCTGGAGCGCGGGCCACGGCGTGGCCTTCGTCAAGGACGTGCTGCCCGCAGCCGCCGTCGTGGAGCGCATGGTGCGCGAGTACGCCGAAGCGCGCGCCGCGCTGCCGTCCGTGGACGACGCGCGCTGAAGCGTTCGCCACCGCCGCACCGTCCGCGGTGAAGACCCGCTCCGGCGCAGGATTGCCGGAGCGCGCGGTCTCCCCGGACCCTTCGAAACGTCCAGAACCTCGCGGAACAACCCCGCGGGTCGTGCGACCCCGCACGGCCTTCCCGTGACGTCGTGGGAGGGAAGCGCGCGCCCGCGCCTACCACCCCGGTTCGACGCTCGCATCACGCAAGAAAACAGCACCCGGGAAGCCTTGCGAAACGGGCGCGTCGGAACGGCGGAAACCGCGAGTTGTCGCGGGTTTGCGGCGTTCGTCCGCACGTCCCGAGATGTCAGACCCCACTCGTAATCTGTGTCTCACGAGGTCACGCAAGGCAGCGACTTCTCCCCGGTACCTCTCCGTCTCAAAAGCGGGGGGAGAAGCTCCTCTTTCGACAGGTTTTCGACGCCATGGAACAACGACTGGCCACCCTCATTGGAAACGCAGTCCGCGCGTCCCGGCAGCGGCTGGAACTGACGCAGGCCGATGTGGCCGAGCGCGTCGGCATCGCCACCGAGGTCTACGGACGGCTGGAGCGCGGTCACATGCTGCCCAGCGTCCGGACGTTGCGGAAGCTGTGCCTGGTGCTCAGCTGCTCCTCGGATGTGCTGCTGGGGTTGAGCGCGACGGCGACGGTGGCGGAGGACGGCGCGCCGCAGCTCGCGGAGGATCCGCCGGAGTACCGCGAGCGTCCGGAAGTGCGCCGCCTCATGCGCACCGTGCGCAAGCTGGACTCCCCGCGCCTGCGCCTGCTGGGTCAGGTCGCGCACGCGCTGGAGCGATGAGCCAGGCACGTCCGCGCGCTACTCGGCCACGGGCTCCGTGCCCTCGGCGACGGGCGCGGGCACGTCCCGGCGCGGCGGCTGGGAGGCAGCGCCCGCCGCGGGCAGCCGGAGGATGAAGCGCGCACCGCCTTGCGCGCGGTTCTCCGCCTCCAGCGTTCCGCCGGCGCGCGCCACGTATTCGCGGCACAGCGCCAGTCCCAGGCCGGTGCCTTGTCCGGGCGGCTTGGTGGTGAAGAAGGGCTCGAAGAGGCGCGGCAGCACGGCGTCGGCGATGCCCGGACCGTTGTCCTCCACCTCCACGCGCACGTGACCGTCCTCCATGCGCGCGCGCAGCACCACGTGCGCGGGCCGGCTGGGGCGGATGGACTCCAGCGCGTCGGCGGCGTTGATGAGCAGGTTCACCAGCACCTGCACCAGGTGGCGGGGGGTGATGCGCGCGGGGGTGAGGTCGGGCGTCACGTCGCGCTCCACCACGCCCAGGCTGCGCAGGCGCACCGACGCCAGCCGCTGCGCTTCGGCGAGCGTCGCCGGGACGTCGCAGGACTCCATGCCGCCGGGCTCATCGCGTGAGAACATGCGCAGGTCGGTGACGATCTGCTGGATGCGCATCACGCCCTGCTGCGTCTCCTCCAGCACGCGCCGCACGTCGTCCAGGTCCGCGGGCACGCCCTCCGCCCATTCTTCTTCCAGGTAGCGCAGGTTCGACTTCACGTACGCGAGCGGGTTGTTCACCTCGTGGGCCACGCCCGCGGCCAGCTGCCCCACCACCACCAGCCGCTCCACCTCCGCGCGCTGGCGCTCCACGCGCACGCGGCGCAGCTCGCTGTCCGCCAGCTTGCGCAGGGCCTCCACGCGCTCCACGTGCGCGGACCGCTCCGCGGCCTGGAGCCGGCGGAAGGTCTCCGCGCCATACGCGGACACCAGGAACGTGAAGCCCAGGCTGATGGACCGGGCCAGGAACGCCGACCATGGCGTGTGCGACAGCCACGTCATCAGCACCACCGCGCCCAGCGTGCCCACGATGGCGGACCACACCGGCAGCCGCTGGCCCGGCGTGAAGACGGCGACGAGCAGCGGCACCGTGTAGAAGGACGGAAACAGCGGGCTCGCCAGGCCACCGGTGATGTGGATGCTCAGCGAGAGCGCCACCAGGCTCACCAGGCCCGCCGCGATGCCGCTCTCCGGACCACGGATCCACCCCGCGCCCACCAGCGCGCCCAACACGACGAACGCCGCGGACCACCCCAGGTGGACCAGGAAGTACGCCGGCCGCAGCTCGCCCAGCACCAGCGGGTGCGCCAGGGAGCCCAGCGTGAAGAACAGCGCGCACCACCAGTAGGTGCGCCGCTTCACCTGAAGCTGGCGTCCACGGTCGTCGTCACCCGCGTCGCCGTTCGCCTTGGAGCCGAGGAGCGCCACCCGGGCCTAGTCCCCCCAGGCGCGTCGCGCGCAGGGAGGTGCGTGATGGCGCTGCGCGGACGACTTCATGCGGTGCTCTCCCATCAACGACGCAAGCGCCGGGACTGCCCCAGTCTCACTGCATCCCGGCCTTGCTTCCGACCCTGTTTCTTCGCCTGTCCCACGCCGGAGGGCAAGATGGGGTCCGGACACACCGCGCGAAGCCGGCAACCTCGACACTCCGCGCCATTCCACACCGCGTCAAAGAGGGCCGTCGTCCGGTCGATGACGTCGAAGTCCTCCGTGACGAAGCCCATCTCGAAGTTGCGGACGTCGTCCCCCTTGGCGCCCAGCCCCGCGCCGGTGAGGTTCGCGCTGCCCAGGTAGACCCAGGCCCCGTCCACCACCACCGCCTTGAAGTGCACGCGCGGGCAGACCTTCATCTCCAGCCCGCCCTTCACCAGCCGCGCCCGGGCGTCGAACGCGGCCCGGAACGGCCGGCTGGGCAGCTCCGCATGCAGCAGCCGCAGCGCGACGCCCCTCGCCGCCAGGCCGTCCAGCACCTCCAGCAGCGGCACGAACTTCCCCTGGGCGCCCTCCACGTACATGGCCTTCACGTTGGCGGTGGCGATCCACACCGACTCCCGCGCGTGGGCCAGCTTCCGCAGCACGACTTCCCGGTACAGCGCGCTGCCCGCCAGCAACTCCGCGTCGATGGGCCTCATGATGTGACCCAGCGTCGCACACTCAACCACACAGCGCCATTCTCCCCCGGAGCGTTGGCCGCCGGATGAATGACCGGCGGTCAGCTTGACGGATGACCGCTGGTCATTTAACTCCGGGTGATGGTGGGCCCAACGGAACCCAGGCGACTCGCTTCCCCGCGTGCCAGGCGGGATGAGGACAAGGAAGCGCGGCGGCGGGAGCTGCTGGACGCGGCGCGCTCGCTGTTCGAGGCCACGTCGTTCGCCGAGGTGAAGATGGCGGACGTGGCGGCGCGGGTGCGCCTGGCCAAGGGGACGGTGTTCCTCTACTTCCCGACGAAGGAGGCGCTGTTCCTGGCGCTCCTGGACGACCTGCTGACGGCGTGGTTCGCGAAGCTGAACCAGCGGCTGGCGCAGGGTGAAGGGGCGTGGACGGGGGAAGAGCTCGCGCGCACGGTGGCGCAGTCGCTGGAGGGTGAGGAGACCTTCACGCGGCTGCTCGCGCGGATGCAGACGATGCTGGAGCAGAACGTGACGCTGGAGCAGACGCTGCGGTTCAAGGAGCGCGTGCTCATCTCCATGGGAGAGACGGCGGGGCTCCTCCAGCAGCGCCTGCCCTTCCTCACCGCCGAGGACGCCGGGCAGTTCATCCGCCATGTGCACGCGCTGGTGACGGGCCTGAGGCAGATGGCGGACATCGCCCCGGTGGCGCGCGAGGCGCTGACGCTGCCGCACATGGCCCCGCTGCGCGTGGACTTCACCGCCGAGCTGACGGCGGCCATCACCACCCTTCTTCGCGGGCTCCAGGCCCGCTGACCCACCCGCGGTACATGTCTGTTTGAAACGGAGCCCGTCATGCTGGAAGCCGTCGCGTCCCTCCTTCCCAAGCCCTCGGCGGAGATTGAACGCATCCGCGCGGTGTTCGAAGCACAGCGCGCCAACCGCTGGAACCTGTCGCGCAGCACGCCCGCGGAGCGCATCGCGCGGCTGCGCAAGCTGCGCGAGGCCATCATCCAGCGCCGCGCGCAGCTGGCGGAGGCCATCCACCAGGACTTCCGCAAGCCGGCGGTGGAGGTGGAGCTGACGGAAATCCATCCGACGCTGGAGGAGCTGAACCACACGGTGAAGCACCTGAAGGGGTGGATGAAGCCCAAGCGGGTGGCGACGCCGCTGACGCTCAAGGGCGCGTCCAGCCACGTGCGCTACGAGGCCAAGGGCGTGGTGCTCATCCTGTCGCCGTGGAACTACCCGTTCCAGTTGCTGGTGGCGCCGCTCATCGCGGCCATCGCGGCGGGCAACGCGGTGATGTTCAAGCCCAGTGAGAAGACGCCGCACACGTCGCGCTTCCTGGCGCAGCTTGCGCGGGACGTGTTCCCGGAGAACGAGGTGGCGGCCTTCGAGGGCGGCGCGGACGTGGCGGAGGCGCTGCTCCAGCACCCGTTCGACCACTTCTTCTTCACGGGCA
Organism: Corallococcus praedator; assembly: GCF_003612125.1. Taxonomy (GTDB): domain Bacteria; phylum Myxococcota; class Myxococcia; order Myxococcales; family Myxococcaceae; genus Corallococcus; species Corallococcus praedator. The sequence continues at coordinate 4,081 of NZ_RAWI01000306.1, read as the reverse complement.
ACCCGAACATCGGCCGCAAGGTGATGGCGGCGGCGACGAAGTACCTGTCCAGCGTGACGCTGGAGCTGGGCGGCAAGTCGCCGGTCATCATCGATGAGTCGGCGAACCTGGTGGCGACGGCGGAGGCGCTGGCGTGGGGCAAGTTCGTCAACGCGGGCCAGACGTGCGTGGCACCGGACTACATCTACGTGCCGGCGTCGAAGCAGCAGGCGTTCCTGGAGGCGTTCAAGGCGGTGCTGACGCGCTTCTACGGCACGACGGAGGCGGAGCGGCAGGCGAGCCCGGACTTCGCGCGCGTGGTGGACCCGGCGGCCTGGAAGCGCCTCAAGGAGGTGTTGGACCGCACGGTCGCCGCGGGGGCGAGGGTGGAGGCGGGCGGCACGGCGGACGGGCCGTCGCGGTACATCTCCCCGACGGTGTTGTCCGGGGTGACGAAGGCGATGCCCATCATGGAGGGAGAAATCTTCGGGCCGGTGTTGCCGGTGCTGACGTACGAGCGGCGCGAGGAGGTCTACGCCCACATCAACGAAGGCGGGAAGCCCCTGGCGCTGTACGTGTTCGCGCAGGACTCGAAGGTGGTGGAGGAGGTGCTCCAGCACACGACGTCGGGCGGGGTGGTGGTGAACAACGTGCTCATCCACGTGGCGAACCCGAACCTGCCGTTTGGCGGGGTGGGAATGAGCGGGCTGGGGAACTACCACGGGCACTACGGGTTCAAGACCTTCAGCCATGAGCGGGCGGTGATGGTCCAGTGGATGAAGTCGCTGGCGTCGGTGTTCTTCCCGCCGTATCGGGGAAAGACCCAGGAATGGGCCTCCCGCGCGACCCGGATGCTGGAGTAGGCAATTCGCCGGCTCGCGGGGTGTTCACCCGGCAGGGTGGGCCTGACGAGGGAAAGAGGAGCCGGCATGCGCGTGGTGTCAGTGGAAGAGGCCCTGGTCCCCGGAGACCTGCAGGAGGTGTTCGACCGCCTGCAGGCGCGCCGCTGGGAGCTGGCGAAGACGGGGCCGAAGGAGCGTCTGGCGCGGCTGGAGAAGCTCAAGGCACTGCTCCTGGAGCGGCGTGAGGAGCTGGCGGACGCGCTGCACGAGGACTTCCACAAGCCCGCGGCGGAGGTGGAGGCGACGGAGATCCTCCCCGTGCTGCTGGAGCTGGCGCACGTGCAGAAGCACCTGAAGGCGTGGATGAAGCCACGCAGGGTGGGCGCGCCGCTGCTGCTCGCGGGCACGAAGAGCGAAGTGCACCCGGAGCCCAAGGGCGTGGTGCTCATCCTGGCGCCGTGGAACTACCCGTTCCACCTGCTGGTGTCGCCGCTGGTGGCGGCGGTGGCGGCGGGCAACGCCGTTCTGTGCAAGCCCAGTGAGAAGACGCCGGGCACGGCGCGCTTCCTGGCGCAGCTGCTGCGGGACGTGTTCCCGGCGGATGAGGTGGCGCTGGTGGAGGGCGGGCCGGAGGTGGGCGAGGCGCTGTTGCGGCTGCCGTTCGACCACTTCTTCTTCACCGGAGGCCCGCGCGTGGGCCGGCGGGTGATGGAGGCGGCGGCGCGGCATCTGGCGGGGGTGACGCTGGAGCTGGGTGGGAAGTCGCCGGTCATCGTGGATGCGTCAGCGGACGTGGACACGGCGGCGGAGCGGATTGTGTGGGGCAAGTTCCTCAACGCGGGGCAGACGTGCATCGCGCCGGATCACGTCTGGGTGCACGCGTCGAAGGAGGAGGCGCTGCTCGCGGGGCTGAAGGCCGCGCTGGAGCGCTTCTACGGGAAGACGGAGGAGGCGCGGCGGGCGACGCCAGACTTCTGCCGCATGGTGGATGACGGGGCGTTCCGGCGGGTGAGCGGGCTGTTGGACCGGACGGTGGCGGAGGGCGCGCGGGTGGTGGCGGGGGGCGGCGTGCACGCGGAGACGCGCTACATCGCGCCCACCGTGCTGGCGGACGTGACGCCGGAGGCGCCGGTGATGGAGGAGGAGATCTTCGGGCCGCTGTTGCCGGTGCTGCGCTTCGAGTCCCTGGACGAGGTGGTGACGCAGGTGCGCGCGGGAGGAAAGCCCCTGGCGATGTATGTGTTCAGCCAGGATGAGGCGACCGTGGAGCGTCTGTTGAAGGAGACGAGCGCGGGCGGCACGGTGGTGAACAACGTGGTGTTGCACAACGTGAACCCGCACCTGCCCTTCGGCGGCATCGGGCAGAGCGGCGTGGGCGCGTACCACGGGGAGACGGGCTTCAAGGCGTTCAGCCATGAGCGCGCGGTGGTGCGCCAGGGACGCACGTCGTTCACCAACCTCTTCTTCCCACCCTACCGGGGCAAGGCGCAGCGACTGGCGCGGCTCGCGAGCAAGCTGTTCGAGTAGGCCCGGCCCTCGCGTCGGTTGAACGCGAGGGCACCGCCCTTCACATCAGCTGCGCAGACCGGGTGCTTCCTGGCCCGTGCGCGCGACGTACTCCGTGTAGCCACCGCCGTACTTGTGGATGCCGTCCGGGGTCAATTCCAGCACCCGGTTCGACAGCGCTCCCAGGAAGTGCCGGTCGTGGGACACGAACAACATCGTGCCCTCGTAGCGCGACAGCGCCGTGATCAGCATCTCCTTCGTGCCCATGTCCAAATGGTTCGTGGGCTCGTCCAGCACCAGGAAGTTCGGCGGGTCGTAGAGCATCTGCGCCATCACCAGACGCGCCTTCTCACCACCCGACAGCACCCGGCACTTCTTCTCCACCTCGTCGCCGCTGAACCCGAAGCAGCCCGCCAGCGCCCGCAACGAACCCTGGCCCGCGCGCGGGAACGAATCCGACAGCGACTCGAACACCGTCTTCTCGCCGTCCAACAGGTCCATCGCGTGCTGCGCGAAGTAACCCATCTTCACGCTGCCGCCCAACGCCACCGAACCTTCGTCCGGCTGCGTGGTGCCCGTCACCAGCTTGAGCAACGTGGACTTGCCCGCGCCGTTCACGCCCATCACCGCCCAGCGCTCCGCGCGACGCACCAGGAAGTCCAACCCCTCGTAGATGGTCCGCTTGCCGTAGCCCTTGTAGACGTTCTTCAGGTTCACCACGTCGTCACCTGAACGCGGCGGCGGCTGGAACTCGAAGAGCACCGTGGAGCGGCGCTTCGGCGGCTCCACCTTCTCAATCTTCTCCAGCTTCTTCACCCGGCTCTGCACCTGCGCCGCGTGCGACGCGCGGGCCTTGAACCGCTCGATGAACTTGATCTCCTTCGCGAGCATCGCCTGCTGACGCTCGTACTGCGCCTGCTGCTGCGCTTCGTTCTGCGCGCGCTGGCCCTCGTAGAAGTCGTAGTTGCCCGAGTACGTCGTCAGCGAGCCACCGTCGATCTCCACCACCTTCGTCACGATGCGGTTCATGAACTCGCGATCGTGCGACGTCATCAGCAGGCCGCCCTCATACCCCTTGAGGAAACCCTCCAGCCAGATGAGCGACTCCAGGTCCAGGTGGTTGGAAGGCTCGTCCAGGAACATCGCGTCCGGCCGCATCAGCAGGATGCGCGACAGCGCCACGCGCATCTTCCAACCGCCCGACAGCGCGCCGACGTCGCCGTCCATCATCTCCTCGGTGAACCCGAGGCCCGCGAGAATCTCCCGCGCCCGTCCCTCCAGCGCGTACCCGCCCAGCTCCTCGAACCGGCCCTGCACGATGCCGTAGCGCTCGACGAGCTTCTCCATGTTGTCCGCCTGGTCGGGGTCCCCCATGGCGGCCTCCAGCGCCTTCATCTCCGCCGCGACGGTGCTGACCGGGCCCGCGCCGTCCATGACCTCGGACACCGCGCTGCGGCCGGCCATCTCGCCCACGTCCTGGCTGAAGTAGCCAATGGTGACGCCCCGGTCGATGGAGACCTGTCCTTCGTCCGGGTACTCCTGGCCGGTCATCATCCGGAACAGCGTCGTCTTGCCCGCGCCGTTCGGGCCCACCAGGCCCACCTTTTCTCCCTTGTGGAGCGCAGCCGACGCCTCCACGAAGAGGAGCTGCTGCCCGTGCTGCTTACCGATGTTGTCGAGACGGATCATGTGCGTACCGAAGAGGCCCGGGAATCAGGCGGCGCGCCCTTATGCCACGGCCCGCCCCCCAGGGG
>NZ_RAWI01000305.1 GCF_003612125.1 Corallococcus praedator | reverse complement strand
ATGCGAAGGCGTGCGCGAGGCGGTGGTGGTGGCGCGGGAGGACGTGCCCGGGGACAAGCGGCTGGTGGGGTACGTGGTGGCGAAGCCGGGCCACGCGCTGGACAGCGCCGCGCTGCGAAGCGAGCTGAAGGGGCGGCTGCCGGAGTACATGGTCCCGTCGGCGTTGGTGGTGCTGGAGGCGCTGCCGCTCAACGCGAACGGCAAGGTGGACCGCAAGGCCCTGCCGAAGCCGGAGCGCACGGAAGCGGACGCACGGGACTACGTCGCACCGCGCACGTCCATCGAACAGACCCTGGAGCGCATCTGGGCGCAGGTGCTGCGTCTGGATCACGTCGGCATCCACGCCAACTTCTTCGAACTGGGCGGCGACTCCATCATCAGCCTCCAGATCGTCGCGCGTGCCGCGCAGGCCGGACTGCGCATCACCACCCGGCAGCTCTTCCAGCACCAGACGATCGCGGCCCTGGCGGGCGTCGCCACGACGGCCCAGCTCGTCGTCGCGGAGCAGGGCGAGGTGCGTGGGTCCGTCCCGCTCACGCCCATCCAGCGTCGGCTCTTCGAAGAAGACGTCGTGGATCCGCACCACCTCAACCAGTCGTTGATGATCGAGGTCCGCCGTCCGGTGGATGCCGCGCTCCTGGAGCAGGCGCTTCGCCACCTCGTCGCGCACCACGACGCCCTGCGACTGCGCTTCACCCGCGACGCCAGCGGCTGGTCGCAAGAGAACGCGGGCCTGGACCAGCCCCTGTCGCTGCGGCGGCTGGACATCTCCGCGCTGGATGAAGCCGCGAAGGCGCAGGCCCTGCAGGAGGCTGCGGCCCAGGTGCAGGCGAGCCTGGTGCTGGAGGAGGGCTTGCTGCTGCGCGCGATGCTGATTGAACGCGGCGAAGGTCACACGGCGCGCCTGCTGCTGGCGGTGCACCACCTCGCGGTGGATGGCGTGTCCTGGCGCGTGTTGTTGGAGGACCTGGAGACAGCCTGGCAGCAGCTCGCCTCGGGTCGCCCGGTCCGGCTTCCCGCGAAGACGACCTCCTTCCAGACGTGGGCCCGCAAGCTGGAAGCCCATGCCCGCACCCCGGAGGTGCTGGCCGAGCGCGCCTTCTGGCTGGACGGCACCCGGAGCGTCGCGCCGCTGCCCGTGGACCGGGCCGGGGGTGAGAACGTCGTGGGCTCGACGCGGAGCGTGTCGCTGTCGCTCGACGTGGAGGAGACGCGGCTGTTGTTGCAGGAAGTGCCCGGAGCGTGGCGCGCGCAGATCAACGACGTGCTGCTCGCGGCGCTGGTCCAGTCGATGGCGCGCTGGACGGGGCAGCCCCGTGTGCGCGTCAACCTGGAGGGCCACGGGCGCGAGGAGCTGTTCGCGGACGCGGACATCTCCCGCACGGTGGGGTGGTTCACCGCCGTGTATCCCGTGCTGCTGGAGGTGCCGGTGTCCGGCAGCCCCGGCGACGGCCTGCGCGCGGTCCGCGACACCCTGCGGCGCCTGCCGGGCAACGGCCTGGGCTACGGGCTCCTGCGCTTCCTGGGTGACGACGCGACGGTGGACGCCCTGCGCGCCGCGCCTCCCGCGCAGGTGTCCTTCAACTACCTGGGGCAGTTCGACGGCGTCGCGTCCGCGGCAGGGGACACCGCCTTCAGCATCGCCCGCGAAGGCAGTGGACCCGTGCGCAGCGCGCGCGCTCCGCGCCGCCACGTCCTGGACGTCAGCGGACTGGTGCTGGACGGACAGCTCCATCTGAGCTGGGGCTACAGCGAAAACCTCTACACCCAGGCCACCATCGAGTCCCTGGCCCGTGACTTCGTGGCCGCGCTGCGCACGCTCATCTCGACCCGCGCGTCGGAGGATGCGGCCCGCCGCACGCCCACGGACTTCCCGCTCGCCCGGGTGGACGCCACCGCGCTGGAGCGCGTGATGGCGGCGGTGCCCGACCTGGAGGACCTGTACCCGCTGTCACCCATGCAGCAGGGCATGCTCTTCCACACGCTGCTGGAGCCGGCGTCGGGCGCGTACTTCGAACAGCGCTCGTGGAGCTTCCACTCCGCGCTGGACCTGGGGGCCCTCCGGCAGGCCTGGCAGGACGTCCTCGCCAACCACCCGGTGCTGCGCACGTCCTTCTTCTGGCAGGGACTGGAATCCCCGCTCCAGGCCGTGCATGCGCGCGTAACGCTGCCGTGGACGGAGCTCGACTGGCGCGGGCTGCCCGTCGCTGAACAGCAGTCGCGTCTGGAGACGTTCCTCGCGGAGGACCGGGCACTCGGCTTCGAGCTGTCCCGTGCGCCCCTGATGCGGTTGGCGCTGATCCGCACGGAGGAACAGGCGTACCGGCTGGTGTGGAGTTTCCACCACCTGCTGACGGACGGCTGGAGTTCGGCACTGCTGCGCAAGGCGGTCTTCACCCGCTACGCCGCGCTGGTGCGGGGTAACGCCCCGGCTCTTACCAAGGGCCCGGCGTATCGCGAGTACATCGCCTGGCTCCAGCGTCAGGACCTGGCGCGCACGGAGACCTTCTGGCGCGACACCCTGGCGGGCTTCTCCGCCGCCACGCCGCTTCCGGCGGGCGTGGTCTCCCGCACCCATGCCTCTGGCGGGCTGTCGGAGCAGGCGGTGCTCCTGCCGACCGAGACCACCGACGCGCTCCAGACCTTCGCGCGCCGGCACCAGCTCACCCTCAACACCCTGGTGCAGGCCGCGTGGGCCCTGGTGCTCGCGCGCCATGCGAACACGTCCGACGTCGTCTTCGGCGCGACCGTCGCGGGACGTCCTTCGGAGCTGCCGGGCGTCGACACGATGCTGGGCATGTTCATCAACACGCTGCCCGTGCGCGTCCGGCTGGAGGAACAGGCGGACGTCGTCCCGTGGCTCCAGCGGTTCCAGTCGCAGCAGGTGGAGCTGCGCAACCACGAGCACAGCCCGCTCGTGCAGGTGCAGGGCTGGAGCGACGTGCCCCGGGGAACGCCCCTCTTCGAGACGCTGCTCGTCTTCGAGAACTACCCCGTCGACACCACGGTGGACGCGCAGGCCCGCCAGCTGGACGTGCGTGACTTCCACGCCTTCGAGCGGACGAACTACCCGCTTACCGCGGTGGCCGCTCCCGGCCGCGAGCTGCTGCTCAAGCTCGCCCATGAGACGCCGCGCTTCGACGAGGCCACGGCGAAGGCCCTGCTTGGTCAGTGGCGCCGGGCCCTGGAGGGACTGGCCGCGCGGGCCGGACAGCGGCTCGCCGACGTGACGCTCCTGTCGGCGGAAGAGACGCACGCGCTGCGCGACACCTGGAACGCCACGCGCGTGGAGTACCCGCGCACGCTCGCGGTCCAGCAGCTCTTCGAGTCCCGGGCCGCGCAGGCGCCCGACGCGGAGGCGCTGCGCTGGAACACGGGCCGCATGACGGCCGGCGCACTGGACGCGCGCGCGAACCAACTGGCGCACCACCTGCGCTCGCTGGGCGTGGGTCCGGAATCCCGCGTGGGCATCTGCCTGGAGCGCGGTCCCGACCTCGTCGTCGGCCTGCTGGCCGTGCTCAAGGCCGGTGGTGCCTACGTGCCCCTGGATCCGACCTATCCCGAGGATCGTCTGGGCTACATGGCCCGCGACGCCGGCCTCTCCGCGCTGCTGACGCACCGGCACCTGGAGTCGCGCCTTCCGGGGGGGCGGACCCCGGTGGTCCACCTGGACGCGCTGGAGTCCGTGCTCGCATCCCATCCGACCACTCGCCCGGACGTGGAGGCGCTTCCGGAAGCGCTCGCGTACGTCATCTACACGTCCGGCAGCACGGGCCGTCCCAAGGGCGTGATGGTGACGCACGGGGGCGTCGTCAACTACCTCGCCTGGACCCTGAACGCGTACCGCGTGGCGGACGGGCAGGGTGCGCCGGTGCACTCGTCGTTCTCCTTCGACCTCACGGTGACCAGCCTGTTGGCGCCGCTCGCCGCGGGCCGTCCCGCCGTGCTGGTGGATGAGGCCGTGGGCGCCGTGGAGGGCCTGGGCGACGCCCTTCGCCGTCGGGCCGACCACAGCCTGGTGAAGCTGACGCCCGCGCACCTGCGTCTGTTGGAGGCGCAGCTCGGCGAGCAGGATGCCCCCGGCCGTGCCCGCGCCTTCGTCATTGGCGGCGAGGCCCTGGGCTACGAGGCGCTGGAGCACTGGCGGCGGTACGCGCCGGGCACCCGGCTCATCAACGAATACGGTCCCACCGAGACGGTGGTGGGCTGCTGCATCCACGAGGTGCGCGAGGACGAACCGCGCACGGGCCCCGTGCCCATCGGTCATCCCATCGCCAACACGCGCCTGTACGTGCTGGACGCGGCGGGCCGGCTCGCGCCGCTGGGCGCGGTGGGCGAACTCTTCGTCGGGGGTGATGGCGTGGGCCGGGGCTACCTGGGCCGCCCGGACCTGACCGCCGAGCGCTTCGTGCCGGATCCGTTCAGCCCCGAGCCGGGCGCGCGCCTGTACCGCACCGGCGACAGCGTGCGTCGCCGTGCCGACGGCGTGCTGGAGTACCTGGGCCGTCAGGACGACCAGGTGAAGGTGCGCGGCTTCCGCATCGAGCTGGGCGAAATCGAGTCCGTGCTCACGGCCCTCCCGGACGTGGCCTCGGGCGTGGTGCTCGCGCGCGAGGACGTGCCTGGAGACAAGCGACTCGTGGGCTACGTGGTGCCGAAGCCCGGTGCCGCGCTGGACGCCGCGTCGCTGCGGACCGCGCTGCGCAGGACGCTCCCGGACTACCTCGTGCCGGTCGCCTTCGTGGTGCTGGACGCGCTGCCCGTGGCGGTGACGGGCAAGGTGGACCGCAAGGCCCTGCCCGCGCCGGAGGCCGCACGCCCGGGCGAGGACGCGAACTTCGTGGCGCCCCGCACGCCGGAGGAGGAGCTGCTCGCCGGACTCTTCGCGCAGGTGCTGGGCGTGGAGAAGGTGGGCGTCCACGACGACTTCTTCGCGCTGGGCGGACACTCGCTCCGGGCGACGCAGACGGTGTCGCGCGCCCGGGACGTGTTCCAGGTGGAGCTGCCGCTGAGGGATCTCTTCGAGGCCCCCACCGTCGCGGGGCTCCTCCCGCGCCTGTTGGAGGCGAAGGCGAAGGACGCCGAAGGACCTCGCGTCCCGCCCCTGGTAGCCGTGCCGCGCACGGACGCGCTGCCGCTGTCGTTCGCGCAGCAGCGGCTGTGGTTCCTGGATCAGCTGGAGCCGCAGGGCTCGTTCCACAACGTGCCCGCGGCGCTTCGGCTCCAGGGCACGCTGGATGTGGCCGCGCTGGAGCGCGCGTTCGCGGAGCTGTTCCGCCGCCATGAATCGCTGCGCACCGTCTTCCGCTCCGAGGAAGGCCGGCCGCTCCACGTCATCCTGCCGGTGCCGGAAGCCCCGCTGCCCATGCAGGACCTGGGCTCGCTGCCCGAGTCCACCCGCGAGGCGGAGGCCCTCCAGCGGGCCCAGGACGAGGCGAAGCGTCCCTTCGATCTCTCCAAGGGGCCGCTGCTGCGCGTGACGTTGCTGAAGCTCGCCGAACAGGAGCACCTGCTGCTGCTGACCATGCACCACATCGTCTCCGACGGCTGGTCCATGGGCGTGCTCGTGCGTGAAGTCGTGGCCCTCTATGAGGCCTTCCACCTGGGCCAGCCGTCGCCGCTGCCGGAGCTGGCCCTCCAGTACGCGGACTACACGGCCTGGCAGCGCCAGTGGATGGAGCAGGGCGCGCTGGCCCGGCAGCTCGCGTGGTGGCGCAAGCAGTTGGACGGCGCACCGCAGACGGTGGACCTGCCCACGGACCGGCCCCGGCCCACCGTGCAGTCCCACAACGGTGAGCAGCTCCAGGTGCTGGTGCCTCCGTCGGTGATGGCGGACCTCCAGGCCCTGTGCCGCCGCGAGGGCGTCACGCTCTTCATGGCGCTCTTGGCCGGCTTCCAGGTGGTGCTGTCGCGCTACACGCGCCGCACGGACATCGTGGTGGGCACGGACATCGCCAACCGCAACCGCGCGGAGACCGAAGGGCTCATCGGCTTCTTCGTCAACCAGCTCGTCCTGCGCGGGAACCTGGGCGGCGACCCCACCGTGCGCGAGCTGCTGGCCCGCGCGCGGGAGACGGCGCTGTCCTCCTACGCGCACCAGGACCTGCCCTTCGAGGAGCTGGTGAAGGAGCTGAACCCCAAGCGCAGCCTGGGGCAGGCCCCGCTGTTCCAGGTGAAGCTGGTGCTCCAGAACACCCCCGCGTCGCGGCTGGAGCTGCCCGGCCTGAAGCTCACCCAGGTGGGCCAGGAGGCCACCCGCGCCAAGCTGGACCTGACCGTCGCGGTGCAGGAGACGCCCCAGGGGCTCGCCTGCGTCTGGGAGTTCGCCACGGACCTGTTCGACACGTCCACCGTGGCCCGGATGGCGAAGCACTTCGAACAGGTGCTGGAGGGCCTGACGCGCGAGCCTTCCCGCCGCCTGTCTTCACTCTCCCTGCTCACCGGCGAAGAGCGCCGCACGCTGCTGGAGACGTGGAACGACACGCGCACGGCCGAGCTGCCGGGCCCGACGGCCACCGCGCTGTTCGAGGCGCAGGCCGCGCGCACGCCCCAGGCGCTGGCGGCGGTGTTCGGCGCGGAGTCGCTGACGTACGCGCAACTGGACGCGAAGGCCAATCAGCTCGCGTGGCACCTGAAGCAGAGCGGCGTGGGCGTGGAGTCGCGGGTGGGACTCTGCGTGGAACGCTCGCTCGACATGGTGGTGGGCATCCTGGGCATCCTCAAGGCGGGCGCCGCGTACCTGCCCCTGGACCCCTCGTACCCGGCTGATCGCCTGGCCTACATGCTGGCGGACGCGGCGGTGCCCGTCATCGTCACGCAGGACGCCCTGGCGGATGAATTGCCGTCACAGGGTGAGTTGCTGGTGTGCCTGGACTCGGACGCGGCGCGCATCGCGAAACATCCCGTGACGCCACCGCCGGTGAAGCTGGAGCCGGAGCACCTGGCGTACGTCATCTACACGTCGGGTTCGACGGGTCGGCCCAAGGGGACGCTGTTGCATCACCGTGGCTTGTGCAACACGGCCACGGCGGCCATCGCGGCCCTGGGCATCACGCCTTCCAGCCGCGTCCTCCAGTTCGCGGCGTTCGGCTTCGACGCGTCGGTGTGGGAGACGTTCTCCGCGCTGCTGGCCGGCGCGGCCCTGCACCTGACGCCGCGCGAGGAGCTGATGCCCGGCGCGCCCCTGCACGGCCTGCTGAAGTCGCGGGGCATCACCACGGTGACGCTCACACCGTCGGTGCTGGCGCAGCTCCCCGCCGAGGACCTGCCGGCGCTCACGTCGGTGGCCGCCGCGGGCGAGGCATGCTCCGCGGAGCTGGTGCGCCGCTGGTCCCCGGGCCGGCGCTTCCTCAACGCGTACGGCCCCACCGAGGTGACCGTCTGCGCCACCGTCCGGGCGAACGTGGATCCGGAGCGGCCCACCATCGGCACGCCGCTGCCGAACGTGCGGGTGTACGTGCTGGACGACCAGGGACAGCCGGTGCCGGTGGGCATCCCGGGCCAGTTGCATGTCGGTGGCGTGGGACTGGCGCGAGGCTACCTGCACCGCGCGGACCTGACGGCGGAGCGCTTCGTGCCGGACGCCTTCGGTCCCGACGCGGGCGGCCGGCTCTACGCGACGGGTGACCTGGTGCGCTACCTGCCGTCCGGGGACATCGAATTCCTGGGCCGCATCGACCACCAGCTCAAGCTGCGCGGCTACCGCATCGAATTGGGTGAGGTGGAAGCGGCCATCGCGGATCATCCCGCCGTGGAGGCCACCGTGGTCCTCCTGCGCGAGGACGTGCCGGGCAACCCCCGGCTGGTGGGCTACGCGGTCCCGCGTGAGGGTGAGGTGCTGGATGTGCGCGCGCTGAAGGAAGCGCTCCTCGCGCGCCTGCCCGAGTACATGGTGCCGACGGCGTTCGTGTCGCTGCCGGCGCTGCCGCTCACGCCCAACGGCAAGCTGGATCGCCAGGCGTTGCCGGCACCGGACACCGAACGCCCCGAACTGGAAAAGGGCTACGTCGCTCCGCGTGACGCGCTGGAAGAGGAGCTGGCCGCCATCTGGGCGGAGCTGCTCGGCGTCAAGCAGGTGGGCGTCCACGACGACTTCTTCGAGCTGGGGGGCCACTCCCTCCTGGGCACCCAGCTCATCTCCCGCATCCGCACGACGTTCGACGTGGAGCTGCCGCTCCGGGACATCTTCGAGTCCCCGACGGTGGAGAACCTCGCCGTCCACATCGTGCAGGCCCAGGCCGCGCAAGCAGACCCCGCGGAACTCGAACGACTCATGGGGGAGCTGGAGAACCTGTCCGCCGAAGAGGCGGAGGCGCTCCTTTCCTCTGACGAAGTGCTCCCCCAGGACGACAGCAAGAAGGTTTCCAGCAATGAGCAGTGACGCCGACAAGCGCATCGCAGCCCTGTCTCCCGAGAAGCGTGCCCTCCTGCTCAAGCAGCTGCGTCAGCAGCAAGCCCAGCAGGGCAAGCCCGCGCGCGCGCCGGTCATCGCCTCGCGTCCCCGGGACGGCTCGCCGTTGCCGCTGTCCTTCGCCCAGCAGCGCCTGTGGTTCTTGGATCAGCTGGAGCCGGAGAGCGCGCTCTACAACATCCCCCTGGCCATCGAGCTGAAGGGCGAGCTGAAGCGGGATGCCCTGGAGCGGGCCTTCACGGCCCTCCAGGAGCGCCACGAATCGCTGCGCACCACCTTCCGCACCACGGAAGCGGGGCCCGTGCAGGTCATCGCGCCGCCGTCGCCGCTGACGTTGGACGTAGTGGACCTGCGCACCCTGTCCGGCGCCGCCCTCCAGGACGAGCTGCACCGGCTCGTGCGCGAGGAATCGCTGCGCCCGTTCCACCTGACGCGGGGCCCGCTGGTGCGCGCGTCGCTCCTGCGCACCCAGGAGCACGAGCACGTCCTGCTCGTGACGATGCACCACGCCATCTCCGACGGCTGGTCCATGGGCGTCGTCATCCGCGAGCTGGCCGCGCTCTACGACGCGTTCCTCCACGGCCGCCCGTCGCCGCTGCCCCCGCTGGCGCTTCAGTACGCGGACTACGCCGCGTGGCAGCGAGAGTGGCTCCAGGGCGAGACGCTGGAAGCGCAGCTGAAGTGGTGGAAGGAGCAGCTCTCCGGTGCGCCGGACGTGATTGCCCTGCCCACGGACCGGCCGCGTCCGGCGGTCCAGAGTTCGCGCGGCGCGAAGCACTTCGTGCAGTTGCCGCGTGAATTGTCCGAGGCGCTCAAGGCGCTCGGGCAGAAGGAGGGCGCGACGCCCTTCATGACGCTGCTGGCGGCGTGGCAGGTGCTGCTGGCGCGCTACACCGGCCAGGATGACATCCGCGTGGGCACGCCCATCGCGGGCCGCAACCGGGCGGAGCTGGAAGGCCTCATCGGCTTCTTCATCAACACCCTGGTGCTGCGCGCGCGCGTGACGCCGGAGCTGACCTTCCGGCAGGTGCTGGCGCAGGTGCGGGAGCGGGCGCTGGGGGCGTTCGCGCACCAGGAGGTGCCGTTCGAGAAGCTGGTGGATCTGCTCCAGCCGGTGCGCTCGCTCAGTCACTCGCCGCTGTTCCAGGTGATGTTCAGCCTGCAGAACGCGCCGGTGTCGGAGCTGGTGATGCCGGAGGTGTCCCTGCGCACGCTGCGCGTGGAGGCGCAGACGACGAAGTTCGAATTGACGCTGTCGCTGTCCGACACGCCGACGGGGTTCTCCGGGTCGATTGAGTACAACACCGACCTGTTCGACGCGGCGACGGTGGAGCGGATGGCGGGGCACCTGGAGGTGCTGCTGCAGGGCATCGCGGCGAACCCGGACACGAAGGTGGGGCGGCTGGAGCTGCTGACGGCGGAGGAGCGGCAGCGGCAGGTGGTGGCGTGGAACGCGACGCGCACGGCGTACCCAAGGGAGCAGTGCGTCCACACGCTGGTGAGTGCGCAGGTGGAGCGCACGCCGGACGCGGTGGCGCTGGACTTCGCGGGAGAGCAGCGGACGTACCGGCAGGTGGAGACGCGGGCTATCCGCGCGAGCGGCTGGCGTTCATGGTGGAGGATGCCGGGGTGGAGGTGCTGGTGACGCAGGCGTCGCTGCGAGGCGCGCTGCCGGAAGGCGCATCGCAGGTGGTGGGCCTGGACGACGAGGACCTGAACGCGGAGCCGACGCACGCGCCGGAGAGCGGCGGGGAGTCCGGGGACCCGGCGTACGTCATCTACACGTCGGGAAGCACGGGCAAGCCGAAGGGCGTCTGGGTTCCGCACCGGGCGGTGGTGCGGCTGGTGGTGGAGACGAACTTCATCCAGCTGACGGAGGAGGACCGCATCGCGCAGGTGTCGAACGCATCGTTCGACGCGGCGACGTTCGAGGTGTGGGGCGCGCTGCTGCACGGCGGCCGGCTGGTGGGGATGTCGCGGGACGTGGCGTTGTCGCCGGCGGCGTTCGCGGCGTACCTGCGCGAGGAGCGCATCAGCACGCTGTTCGTGACGTCGGCCCTGTTCAACCAGTTGGTGGCGCAGTCGGCGGAGATGTTCCAGACGGTGCGTCAGCTCCACGTGGGCGGAGACGCGGTGGACCCGGGAGCGGCGCGGGCGGTGCTCGCGCGGGGCGCGCCGGGGAAGTTCGTCAACGCGTACGGCCCCACGGAGAGCACGACGTTCGCGGCGTGGCACGCGGTGGAGGCGCTCGCGGCGGACGCGGTGACGGTGCCCATTGGCCATCCGCTGTCGAACACGGAGCTGTACGTGCTGGATGCGGAACTCCAGCCGGTGCCCGTGGGGGTGCTGGGGGAGCTGTACATCGGCGGTGACGGCCTGGCGCTGGGCTACCTGGGCCGTCCGGAGCTGACGGCGGAGAAGTTCGTTCCGCACCCGTTCCGCACGCAGCCGGGCGCGCGGTTGTACCGCACCGGGGACCAGGTGAAGCAGTTGCCGGACGGCAGCGTGGTGTACCTGGGCCGCCTGGACTCGCAGGTGAAGGTGCGAGGCTTCCGCATCGAACTGGGCGAGGTGGAGTCCGCGCTCAGCCGCTGCGAGGGTGTGTCCGAGAGCGTGGTGGTGGTGCGGGAGGAGATGCCCGGCATCAAGCGGCTGGTGGCCTACGTGGTGGCGCGCATGGGCGCGCAGGTGACGACGGACGGGTTGCGCTCGGAGCTGAAGGCAAGGCTGCCGGAGTACATGGTGCCCGCGGTCTTCACGGTGCTGCCCGCACTGCCGTTGACGGTGAATGGCAAGGTGGACCGCAAGGCGCTGCCCGCGCCGGAGGCGAGCACGGAAGCCAGCGAGTCCTACGAAGCGCCGAGGACGCGGACCGAGGAGACGCTGGCGGGAGTCTGGGCGCGAGTGTTGGGCGTGGAGCGGGTGGGCGTGCGCGAGAACTTCTTCGCGCTGGGTGGCGACTCCATCTTGAGCATCCAGGTGGTAGCGAAGGCAGGGCAGGCGGGGCTGAAGGTGACGCCGAAGCAGTTGTTCCAGCACCCGACGGTGGAGCAGTTGGCGAAGGTGGTGGAGGCGGTCCGAGGCTCGGTG
>NZ_RAWI01000304.1 GCF_003612125.1 Corallococcus praedator | reverse complement strand
CAGCACCACCGCCCCCGCCAGCACCCGCTGCCGCGTCACCCGCGAGCGCCCGAGCACCGCCAGCGCCGGTCCCAGCACCGCGATGGCCCCGTGCGCGAACCGCAGCCGGTGGAAGAAGAAGCCTCCCGCCGCGAACCGGGGGGATTCCTCCGTGCCGAAGTTCTCATGCAGGCGCGACAGGTTGAGCTTCAGGAACGCGGGCGGCTCCCACGGCCAGCGCACCCGGTGCTGGAAGAAGCCCAGCCCCGCCGCCAGCAACCACCCTCCCGCGATGAGGCCGCCCAGCAGCAGCCACGGCACCCCCAGCGTCCCGATGCAGGCCACCGCCGCCGCCGCCACCGTGTCCAGCGCCTGCCCGTACCTCGCGCCCCGGGGCCACTTCGCCGCCGCCCCCGTCAGGAGCGCCACCGCCGGGGACAGCAATTGCCACCCGCACAGCGCGACGCTCGCCAGCACGAACGCCCGCACGTCCTTCTCCAGCCGCAGCCGCTTCGTCACCGCGAGTGTCAGCGCCAGCGCCGTGGCCAGGATGGCGCCCGCCTGGAGCACCGCCTCCGCCAGCACCAGGCCCACCGCGTAGAGCCCCAGCACCGCGGCGACCGCGGTCCTCCAGCGCCCACCTTCGACCGTCCGAGAGTCCGTGCTCATTCGTGCGCCCCGGCATCGCGAGGCGGCCGGACCCTACCTCACCCACCGCCGAGCTTCCCCTCCTCCCGGACAGGCCCTGGAATCCGGGGCGCGGGCCTCATGAATCGCGCTGGCGCGCTTGACCCTGGCGACGCGGACGGGCACCCGTTACTCAGGACCCTTTTGCCCGGGTCCGAACCTCCCGCCATGCGCACCACCCACCGACCGTTCACCACCCTCGCCCTGGCGCTGTGCCTCTTCATGGCCGCGCTGGAGATGACCGTCGTCTCCACCGCCATGCCCACGGTGGTCAGCGACCTGGGCGGCATCCAGAGCTACGCGTGGGTCTTCACCGCGTACATGCTGTCGTCCACCATCACCGTGCCCATCTACGGGAAGCTCGCGGACCTCTACGGCCGCAAGCCCGTGCTGCTCTTCGGCACCGGTCTGTTCCTGGTGGGCTCCATCGCCAGCGGCCTTTCCACGTCGATGGACATGCTCATCGCGTTCCGGGTCCTCCAGGGACTGGGCGCCGGGGCCATGCAGCCCATCGCGCTCACCATCATCGGGGACATCTACACGCTGGAGCAGCGCGCGAAGGTGCAGGGGGCGTTCAGCGCCGTGTGGGGCATCGCCGGACTCGCGGGGCCGCTCACCGGGGGCCTCATCGTGAAGTACCTCACCTGGCACTGGGTCTTCTTCATCAACATCCCCATCGGCGTGGTCGTCATGGGGCTGCTCGTCCTCTTCTTCCAGGAGGAGCTGAAGCGAAAGGCGGCCGCCCGGCTCGACTACGCGGGCGCGGCGCTCCTGTCCGCGGGCGTCGTGGCCCTGTTGTTCGGCGTGCAGGGAACCGGCCGCACGCTGCTCGCCCTGCCCGCCGCCGCCGTGCTCCTGGGCGCGTTCGTGTTCGTGGAGTTGCGCGCCGCCGAGCCCGTCATCCCGATGACCATTTTCAAGATCCCCGCCATCGCCATCTCCTCCACGGCGGGCGCGCTGTTCTCCGCCGCCATGTTCGGCGCCACCACCTACGTCCCGCTGTACGTGCAGGGCGTGCTGGGCGGCTCGGCCACCATGGCGGGCGGGATGATCACCCCGATGATCGTCGGCTGGCCGCTGGCGAGCCTCGTCGCCGGCAAGCTGATGCTTCGCACCGGCTTCCGGCCGCTCATCATCGGGGGACTGGGTCTGTCCGTGGTCGGCACGGGGCTGATGGCGCTGCTGCTCAAGCCGGGGGCGTCGCTGCTGGTGCCTGAGATTGCCATGGGGCTGTTCGGCATCGGCCTGGGCTTCACGTCCACCGCGCTGCTCATCGCGGTCCAGACGAGCGTCGGCTGGGAGCTGCGCGGCGTGGCCACCGCCAGCAACATGTTCTTCCGCACCATCGGTGGGGCGCTGGGCGTGGGGTTGATGGGCGGCGTGCTGGTGACACATCTGATGAAGGATCCCCGGGTGCCGGTGAGCGCGGCCAACGAGCTGCTCGGGCCCGAGCACGGACGCGGCCTGCCTCCCGCCATCCTGGAGACGCTCAGCGGAGCGCTGGGCACGGGCCTCTCCATCAACTTCTGGATCATGTGCGCGGCGGCCGTCGCCGCGTTCTCCGCCGGACTGTTCTTCCCGAAGGTGAAGCGCGTCACCACACCGGTGAACATGTCCGACGTCACCGCGACCCACTGAGGCCCCGGACCCCGACGTCACGTCACGCGACTGTCATTGCTCCGCCAGTCCTCGCGTTCAGAAGGCCGCCCCGCACGGAGTGCCACGCCATGCGCATTTCAAGATAGGGAAAGGCCGGAGTCTGGTACCCTGCGGGGCGCGGAGAGCCTTGTTCCGCGGGGGATGACACCGATGCCGGGTCCGCTGAGTGAAGCCGAACTGGAGAAGATCGACGCCTACTGGCGCGCGGCGAACTACCTCTCCATCGGGCAGATCTACCTGAAGGACAACCCGCTCCTGGAGCGTCCCCTCACGGTGGAGGACATCAAGCCCCGGCTGCTCGGACACTTCGGCACCACGCCCGGCCTCAACTTCATCTATGTGCACCTGAACCGCATCATCCGGCGGCACCGGGCCAACATGATGTATCTGATTGGCCCCGGCCACGGCGCGCCCGGCATCATCGCCAACACGTACCTCGAAGGCTCCTACACGGAGCTGTATCCCAACATCGAGCGCAACCGCGACGGGATGAAGCGCCTGTTCCGCCAGTTCTCCTGGCCCTACGGCGTCCCCAGCCACGACTCGCCCGAGGTCCCCGGCTCCATCAGCGAGGGCGGAGAGCTGGGCTATTCCCTGCTCCACGCCTACGGCGCTGTCTTCGACAACCCGGACCTCATCGTCCCCTGCGTCGTCGGCGACGGCGAGGCGGAGACGGGCGCGCTCGCCGCGAGCTGGCATTCCAACAAGTTCATCAATCCCATCACCGACGGCGCGGTGCTGCCCATCCTGCACCTCAACGGGTACAAGATCGCCAACCCCACGGTGCTCGCGCGCATCGACGCGGACGAGCTGGAGGCCCTCTTCCGGGGCTACGGCTACCAGCCCTTCTTCCTGGAGGGCGACGACCCGAAGACGATGCACCAGGAGATGGCGGCGGTCCTCGACCTGCTCCACGCCGAAATCCTGCGCATCCAGCGTCACGCGCGGGAGAACAACGACCCCACCCGCCCCCGCTGGCCCATGCTCGTGCTGCGCACCCCCAAGGGGTGGACCGGACCGCGTGAAGTGGACGGCAAGCCGGTGGAAGGCACCTGGCGCGCCCACCAGGTCCCGCTGGAGGAGGTGCGCACCAACCCCGAGCACCTGAAGATCCTCGAAGCGTGGCTCCACAGCTACCGGCCCCGCGAACTCTTCGACGCCAACGGCACCTTCCGCGAGGAGCTGGCGGACATCGCGCCCAAGGGCCGGCTGCGCATGGGCGTCAACGTCCACGCCAACGGTGGGCAACTGCTCGTCCCGCTCGTGCTGCCGGGCTTCCGCGACTACGCCATCGACCCGGGCACGCCCGGCTCCAAGGAGGTCAGCGCCACACGCGTGCTGGGCGGCTACCTGCGGGACGTGATGCGCAACAACCTGGACGCCCGCAACTTCCGCATGTTCGCGCCGGACGAGAACGCCTCCAACCGGCTCCAGGATGTCTACAAGGTCAGCGGCAAGGCCTGGGACGCGAAGCAGGAGCCCACGGACGAGAACCTCTCCGCCGACGGACGCGTGATGGAGGTGCTGAGCGAACACCTCTGTCAGGGGTGGCTGGAGGGCTACCTGCTCACCGGACGCCACGGCTTCTTCAGTTGCTACGAGGCGTTCATCCACATCATCGATTCGATGTTCAACCAGCACGCCAAGTGGATCAAATCCGCGAAGGAGCTGCCCTGGCGCAAGCCCATCGCGTCGCTGAACTACCTGCTCAGCTCGCACGTGTGGCGACAGGACCACAACGGGTTCTCCCACCAGGACCCGGGCTTCATCGACCATGTGGCCAACAAGAAGGCGGACACGGTGCGCATCTACCTGCCGCCGGACGCGAACACGCTGCTGTCCGTGACGGACCACTGCCTGCGCTCGAAGAACTACGTGAACCTCATCATCGCGGGCAAGCAACTGGCGCCCGTGTGGATGGACATGGAGAGCGCCGTGCGCCATTGCTCGGCGGGCATCGGTACGTGGGACTGGGCCGGCAACGACGACGGTGACCCCGACGTGGTGATGGCCTGCGCGGGCGACGTGCCCACCCTGGAGACGATGGCGGCGGTGACGCTGCTGCGCGTGTGGGCGCCGGAGCTGAAGGTGCGCGTCGTCAACGTGGTGGATGTCTTCACGCTCGCGCCGGTGAGCAGCCACCCGCACGGCCTGAACGAGGAGGACTTCAACCGCCTGTTCACCATGAACAAGCCCGTCATCTTCGCGTTCCACGGCTACCCGACGCTGGTGCACAAGCTCACGTACAACCGGACCAACCACGCCAACATCCACGTGCACGGCTACAAGGAGGAGGGCACGACGACCACACCCTTCGACATGACCGTGCTCAACGACATGGATCGCTTCACGCTGGCGCTGGCCGCCATCCGGCACTCGCCCGCCGCGCTCCACCGGCTGGACGACGCGGAGCAGCGCTTCTCCGAGGTGCGCCAGCAGCACAAGCTCTACGTGTCGGAACACGGCGAGGACATGCCCGAGGTCCGCGACTGGAAGTGGACCGCGCGATGAGCGACTCCGGCGCGGTGCTGGTCATCAACAGTGGCTCGTCGTCGCTGAAGTTCGGGCTCTACGTCGAGCACTCGGGCCAGGAGACCGTGCGGTTCAAGGGCAGCGCGAGCCACATCGGCGCGGAGCAGGGCCGGCTCGTCCTGAAGGATGGACGGGGCCAGCAGGTGCGCGCCGTGGACGTGCGGCATCCGTCGCAGGAGGACGCGTTTCGCGAGGCCGTGCGACACCTGGAGGAGGTGGGCGCGGAGAAGCCGCTCGCCATCGGGCACCGGGTGGTGCACGGCGGTCCCAGGCTGCGCAAGCATCAGGTGCTGACGCCGGAGGTGTTGAAGACGCTGGAGGACGCCACGCACTTCGCGCCGCTGCACATCCCTCCGGCGCTCGCGCTCATCCGGGCCGCGAAGGCGCACTACCCCGGCGTGCCGCAGTTCGCCTGCTTCGACACGGCCTTCCACGCCACCCTGCCCCCGGTCGCGTCGACGCTGCCCCTGCCCCGGGCCGTTCGCGACCAGGGCGTGCAGCGGTATGGGTTCCATGGCCTGTCGTATGAGTCCATCGTCGCGCGGCTGGCCCCCGTGGTCCCCGCGCGAACGGTGGTGGCCCACCTGGGCAATGGCGCGAGCCTCGTGGCGCTTGAACAGGGGCGCTCCGTGGATACGTCGATGGGCTTCACGCCCACGGGTGGCATTCCCATGGGCACCCGCACGGGCGACCTGGATCCGGGCGTGCTCGTGTACCTGCTGCGGACGGGCGGGCTGGACGCGGAGGGGCTTGAGGCGATGGTGAACCACGAGGCCGGGCTCCGGGGACTGTCGGAGGGGACCAGCGACATGCAGGCCCTCACGCGCGACGCGGCGGCCGGGGACGCGGCGGCGACGCTCGCGGTGGACGTCTTCACCCGGAGCATCGCCAAGACGGTGGGGGCCTACGCGGCGGTGCTCGGTGGGCTGGACCTGCTCGTGTTCACGGGAGGCATCGGGGAGAACAGCGCGCCCGTGCGCCAGCGTGTCTGCGAGACGCTGGGACACCTGGGCATCACGCTCGATGCGCGTCGCAATGACGAGGGCTCGGAGGTCATCTCCGCCCAGACGTCCGCGTGTCCGGTCCGGGTGATTCCCAGCGATGAGGAGAGGCAGCTCGCCCGGCACACGCGCCGGCTCCTGCGCGGCTGAGTTCCACCAGGGTGCGCCCTGCTACCTCGCCGCCTTCCTCCTCCTCGGCAGGTGCAGCAAGCCCTCTCGGCGCAGCCACAGCGCGCCCGCAGCAATCGTCAACAGCGTCGTCGGCATCCAGGCCGCCACGGCGGGCTCCAGACGTTCGGTGAGCACGAGCGTGCGCGACACCACCATCAGGCCCCACATGGCCACCGCGATGAGCAGGCCCTCCACCACGGCCGCTGTCAGGTGTCCCCGCCGGTTCGTGCGCAGCGCGAGCCCCACCGCAAGCAAAGCCGCTGGCAGTCCCGCCAGCGCGTACGCGAAGCGGTTGTGCCACGCGAGCTGGAAGCCCCGCGTCGCAAGCCCCACCTCCGCGCGCGCGGCGATCTGCTCCCGCAGTTCCCCCAGGCGCATCTGCTCCGGCCGGCCCGGACGGATGCGGAACGTCGTCGCCCCCACGCCCAGCTCGTACTCGGCGCTCGGCTGCTGCTGCACCGTCGTGCGCCCGTCGTCGGTGAAGGTGCGCTCCACCACGTCCGTCAGCTCCCAGCGGTTGCCCTCCAGCGAGCGCATCCGCCCCGCGTCCACGCGCCGCCGCAGCTTGAACTCCGGCGTCAGCGTGAAGATGGAGACGTTCTCGAAGCCCTCCTGCGCGTCGCCGCCCCGCAGGAAGAAGATGTTGTCGCCCCGCCGGAACCACTGCTTCGGCGTGTAGTAGAGGCGCCAGTCGCCCCACCGGTTGAAGCGCTGCGTGGTGATTTCATCCACGCGCCGGCCCGCCCTCGCGGCCACCGTCTCATCGAAGAGCACCAGGCCCAGGCACGCCACCAGCGCGCACAGGCCAATCGGCAGGTAGAGCGCCGCGGGGCCGAAGGTGAGCGCCCGGAGCGCCGTCACCTCGCCCTTCTTGCGCAGCGCCGACACCGTGGTGCCCGCCGCCAGCAGCAGCGCCGCCGGCCCCAACTGCTGCACCGTCACCAGCGCCTTGTAGCCGTAGAGCTTGAGCACGTCCCACACCCAGCCCTCGCCCCCGTAGGCCTTCGCGCGGTCCACGAAGTCCACCACCAGGAACACCGCCACCACACCCGCCAGGATGCCCAGCGTGTAGCGCACGTACGCGCGCACCACGTAGCCGAACAGCATGCCCCTCATCGCACCGTTCCCGAGCGCGTCACCCGGTACAGCGCCACCGCGCCCACCACCATGAACAGCACGTTGGCGAGCTGCCCCGCGACGAGCACCGGAAGCTGGCCCTTCTGGCCCATCTGCTCGAACGCGCGGCTGAGCAGGTAGTAGAGGACGTAGCCGCCCAGCGTCAGCAGGTATCCCCAGGCGCGGCCCGCCTGCTTGCGGCCGATGGCCAGCGGCGTGGCCAGCAGCGCGAACGCCACCGGCGCCACCGCGTTGCCCAGCCGGCTGTGCAGCGCCATCAGGAACGGACGCGGGTCGTCCTTGCGCTCCTCCGCGTCCTTCGCCGCCGCCAGCAGCTCCACCGGCGTCAGCTCCTCCTTGGGCGAACGGAACCGGTTGCGCCGCGACAGCGAACCGCCGAGCCCCACGTTGATCTGCGCCTTCTCGAAGGAGACGACGCTGGCGTCCACCGAGGAGCGGTTGGCGCGGTGCACCTCGCCCTCCTGCAATTCGATGGTCAGCGCCTCGCCGCGCTCCGACGTGCCCACCCGGCCCCGGTGCGCCAGCACCAGCAGCGGCGAACTCGGGTCGCGGTCGTCATGCAACAGCACGTTCGTCCACCCGCCCCCGTTGGGCGCCACCTTCTGCGCGTACAGCGTGAGGTCGCTCAGGTCCTCGTAGAAGACGCCGGACTTCACGTCGCCCGCGACGTTCTTCTGGATGACCTCGCCCACCAGCTCCTTCACGCCCGTGAGCCCCCAGGGCTCCACCGTGGACGTGAGCAGCACCATGAACGCGCTCAGCGCGAGCCCCACGCCCAGCGGCGCCGCGAGCAACTGGAGCGGGCTGATGCCCAGGGCCTGCAGCGACGTCAGCTCCCGGTCCTCCCCCAGCCGTCCCAGGCCCAGCAGGATGGCCAGCAGGAACGCGATGGGCAGCGCCATCACCAGGAAGTGCGGCGCCAGGTACGCGATGAGCCGGCCCAGGTCGCTCAGCGTCACCGCCGAGCCCAGCAACACGTCCGTGCCCCGCAGGAACTGCATGACGAACAGCAGCAGGAACATGAACGCCACCCACACACCCAGGGGGACGAGCAGCTCCTTGAGCAGGTAGCGCGCCAGCAGCTTCACGGCCGCGTCCGAAGCCCTCGCGCGCCGATGTCCCGGCGGAAGTGCTTGCCTTCGAAGCGCACCATTTCCGCCGACGCCAGGGCCCGCTCCCGCGCCTTCGCCAGGTCCTCGCCGCGCGCGCACACCGTCAGCACGCGCCCGCCCGCCGTCACCAGCGCGCCGTCCTGCTTCGCCACGCCCGCCAGGAACACCGGCGCGTTGAACGGCACCGCCTCCAGGCCCTCGATGCGCTGGCCCTTCTTCGGCGTCTCCGGATAGCCCTCCGCCGCCAGCACCACGCCCACCGAAGAGCCCTGGTTCTGCGCCAGCGTCCGGGGCTCCAGCGTGCCCCTCGCGCAGGCGTCCAGCAGCGGCAGCAGGTCTTCATCCAACTGCATCATCAGGACCTGCGTCTCCGGGTCCCCGAAGCGCGCGTTGAACTCCAGCACCTTCGGGCCCGTGGCCGTGAGCATCAGCCCCGCGTACAGCACCCCTCGCAGCGGCGTGCCCCGCTTGCGCAGGACGGCCAGCGTGGGCGCGATGACCTGCTCACCCACCTGGGCCAGCTGTTCGGCGGTGAGGAACGGCGCCGGGCAGTACGCGCCCATGCCGCCGGTGTTCGGGCCCGTGTCGCCCTCGCCCACGCGCTTGTGGTCCTGCGACAGCGGCAGGAGCACGTAGCGCTCGCCGTCGCACAGGGCCATCAGCGAGACCTCCTCGCCCTCCAGCAGCTCCTCCAGCACCATCTGCTGGCCGGCCTGGCCCATCGCCGCCACCGCGCGCACCGCCTCGCGCGCGGCCTGCGCATCCGGCGCGACGATGACGCCCTTGCCAGCCGCCAGCCCGTCCGCCTTCACCACGATGCGGCCCTGCTGGACGGCGTACGCCTCCGCCTGGGCCGCGTCGGTGAAGACCTTGAAGGCCGCGGTGGGCACGCCCGCCTCCGCCATGACCTCCTTGGCGAAGGCCTTGGAGCCCTCGATGCGCGCGGCCGCGGCCACGGGGCCGAAGCACGGGATGTCCACCTGCGCCAGTGCGTCCGCGACGCCCGCGACCAGCGGCGCCTCCGGGCCCACCACCACCAGGTCCACGCCCTCGCGGCGCGCCAGCGAGACGACGGCCTCCGGCGAGTCCGCCTGCAGGGCCACGTTGGTGCCGCACTTCGCCGTGCCGGGATTGCCCGGACCACACAAGAGCCGCGAGAGGCGGGGACTCTGGGCCAGCTTCCACGCGAGCGCGTGCTCGCGGCCGCCCGACCCCAGCAACAGGACCTTCACGTCAACCTCGCTCGTCCAGCTTGAACAGCAGCTTCTTGGCCGGGAAGTAGGCGGGATCCAGTCCCACCACCTTCAGCAGCATCGCGCGCGCCACGTCCGGCTGAGCCGCCACTTCCAGCGCCGCCAGGTGGGTCTGCGCCGAAAGCATCGTCGGGGAGACTTCCAACACGGAGCGCACCGTGCGCTTCGCCAGCT
This sequence comes from Corallococcus praedator, assembly GCF_003612125.1. Taxonomy (GTDB): domain Bacteria; phylum Myxococcota; class Myxococcia; order Myxococcales; family Myxococcaceae; genus Corallococcus; species Corallococcus praedator. Next base: position 1,838 of record NZ_RAWI01000304.1, on the reverse strand, counting down.
CCACGTCCCCCACCGCCTGCGCGAGCCCCAGCGACAGGCGCGCGATGGGCAGGCTGCGCTCCAGGGCCACCGCCTTCTCCGCCAGCGGGAGTGCCTGCGCGGACTTCGCGTCCAGCGCGATGAGGGCCCGGTACGCCAGCGCGCCGCCGTTGTTCACGCCCGTCTCCACCACCGCGCGGAACTGGCGATCCGCGCCCTGCAGGTCGCCCTGGTAGTAGCGCACGAGCCCCTCGTAGAGCACCGGCTGCACGTCGTCCGGGCGCGCGCTCAGGGCCTGCACCACGCCCTCCACCCCGACCAGCGTGTCGTTGGGCCGCAGCCAGAAGCGCGTCAGCGCGGGGCGGGGCGCAAGCCGCATCGGGTCCCACTTGCGCGCCTCCAGCACGCCGAAGAACAGGCGGAAGGACTCCTCGCGCTGCTTCGCGCTGGCCACCGCCACGCCCGCGAGCAGCTGCGAGTCCAGACGGCGATCATCCAGCGTCCCCGCCTTGAGGAAGTGCTCCTGCGCTGAAGCCGGATTCTGCTCCAGCAGCAGCACCCGGCCCTCCAGCACCTGCTCCAGCGCGGAGTCCTCCAACCGGCCCTGGAAGCCCTTCAGGTGTTCACGGGCCTTCGCGGCATCCTTGCGCGCGAGCGCCACCAGGAACAACTGGAGGTGGGCTTCCGGAAGGTCCTTCACGAGCTTCAGGGCCTCATCCGCGGCCTTCACCGCGCCGGCGGCGTTGCCCGCGGTGCGCTCCGCGGCGGCCAGGTGTCCCCAGATTTCGGACGCATCCCGAGCCCCATAGCGGGACACGTTCTTCGCCAGGGCCCGCAGCTCACGCACGGCGAGGGCCACATCGCCTTCCGCCTGGTAGCGCAGCACGGCCAGCGCGAGCGACGCACGCACGTCCCCCGCGTTCGCCTTCACGCGGTCCTCGTACAGCTTGCGCGCGCGCCCCGTCTCCCCGACCTCCACGTAGATGCGGGCGGACGCCTCCAGGCTGTCCCAGTCCTGCGGATCCAACTCCAGCCGGCGGCCCAGCATCTTGAGCGCCAGCCCGTACTGTCCGGCCTGCTCGTGGGCGAGCGCGCTGTAGTAGTCCACGCGCTTGAGGCCCGGCGCCAGTTGGCGGGCTTCGTCGAACTCCTTGTTGGCCAGCTCGCGCGAGGTGGCCACCTGGGCACGGCCCAGCACCAGGTGCGCCTCCGCCTTGTGCGCGTCGGGCGCCGTGGGCTGCGCCAGCACCGCCTTCGCCAGCGTGGTCGCCTCCTCCAGGTTGCCCGCCACGCGAGCGCGGGCCAGCAGCAGGTTCGCGTGCGCGACGAGCAGCGCGGGCGTCTTGCCGGCCATGTCCTCGGCGGCCTGGATGAGGGCGCGCGCTTCCTGGAAGGAGGTGTCGTCCATGCCCGGACCGCGTCCGAGCGCCAGCGCCTGCACGTAGCCGACGATGGCGTCGGTGCTGCGCGGGTCCAGGAGCAGCGCCTGCTGGAAGGACTCCTCAGCCTCCGCGTACGCGACGCGCTGGTCCTTCGCGAGCTGCTGTTGACCCGCCGCGAGGTGCTCCGCGCTGGTGCCGATCAGCTCCAGGAACTGGAGCTTCCAGCTGCTCACCGCGGCCAGCACCACCGGGGGCACGGCGGCGGGAGCAGCCGGAAGGGCGGCACGGGCGGCCTCTTCCTGATGGGGCTTGTAGAGCAGGAAGTATCCCGCCGCCCCACCGCCCCCGAGCAGCACCACCACGAGCAGGCCCACGACGACGGGACGGAACCCGCCTCCGGAGCCCGCGCGCTGCGCGGTCCGGACCGGCGCGGCCGTGATGTGCGAGGTCCGCGCGGGCTTCACCGAGCTGATGCGC
>NZ_RAWI01000303.1 GCF_003612125.1 Corallococcus praedator | reverse complement strand
TTCTCCACCTCGGCCACCAGCGCGGGAGCCCCCACCGCCCAGCCCACCCGCAGCCCGGCGAGGCCGAACGCCTTGGACATCGTGCGCGTCACCAACACATTGGGCCGCGTGCGCGCCAGGTCCAGGAAGTCCCCGCCCCGGGCGAACTCCACGTAGGCCTGATCAATCAGCACCACGCCGGGAGCCCGGTCCACCAGCCGCTCCAGCGCCGCGCGGGACGCGACCGTGCCGGTGGGGTTGTTGGGCGTGCAGACGTAGATCAGCTTCGCGCCCGTCGCGAGCAGCCCGTCCACGTCCAGCTCCAGGTCCTCCCGCAGGGGCACCGGCACCGGCCGCAGCGCGCTCAACCGGGCGAACAGCGGCACCATCACGAAGGTCGGATCCGGGAACGCCACCGCATCCCCCGGCTCCAGGAAGGCGCGCAGCGCGCAGTCGATGACGTCGTCCGAACCGCAGCCCGTCGTCACGCTGTCCACCGCGACGCCCGCGTACGCGGCCACGGCGCGCTTCAGGTCCGGCGCATAGCCCGCGGGATAGCGGGCCAGGAGCTGGAGCCCCTCCTCGCGCAGCACCCGTTCCGCTGACGGTGGGGCACCGAAGAGGTTCGTGTTGTCGCTCAGGTCCACGCGACAGCGCTTCCTCGCGGGGGAATACAGCGGGATGTCCCGGTACGTGTCGCGGAAGGGAATCACGGCAACCTCCAGGCCCGCGCCGCGTCCGCGTGGGCGAAGAGGCCCTCGCTGTCCGCCAGCGTCCCCACGTCGTCCGCCATCGCCGCCGCCGCTTCCGGCGTCACGCGCTGCCAGGTGGTCCACCGGTAGAAGTCCAGCACGCTCAACCCCGAGTACGCCCGGGCAAGCCCCGCCGTGGGCAGCACGTGGTTCGCGCCCGTCAGGTAATCCCCGAAGGCCACCGACGCGCGCTGGCCCACGAACACCGTGCCCGCGTTGCGCACCTTCGCCAGGTCCACCGACGCGGCCGACGTCGCGAGCATCAGGTGCTCCGGCGCGAACTCCGCGACGAAGGGCCACGCCTCCTCCAACGAGTCGATTCGCAGCACCGCCCCCCGGCTCCCGAGCGCCGACAGCACGATGTCCCCCCGCCGGGCGGACCGGGCCTGCCGCACCACCGCGTCGCTCACCTCCTGGGCCAGCGAAGCGCCCAGCGCCAGCGCCACGCAGCACGCCTCCGGATCATGCTCCGCCTGCGCCAGCAGCTCGCGCGCCACCGCCTCCGGACGCGCGCTGCCGTCGGCGACCACCAGGATCTCACTGGGCCCCGCGGGCGCGTCGATGGCCACCGCGTCCACCACCTGGAGCTTCGCCGCCGCGACGTACGCGTTGCCCGGCCCCACGATGCGATCCACCCGGGGCACGCTCTGCGTCCCGTAGGCCAGCGCCGCCACCGCGCCCGCGCCGCCCAGCGCGAAGACGCGATCCGCGCCCGCCAGCGCCGCCGCCGCGAGCACTCCGGCGCTCGGCAGACCGTCCGCACCCGGCGGCGAACAGACGATGATCTCCCCCACGCCCGCCACCTTCGCGGGGACCGCGCCCATCAACACGCTGCTCGGATACACCGCGCGTCCACCGGGCGCGTACACCCCCACCCGGCCCAGCGGATCCGGCCGGCGGCCCACCACCACACCAGGCTCCGTCTCCACCTGCGTCGCCACCGGACGCTGCGCCGCGTGCGCCCGGGCGATGTTGCGCGCCGCGCGCTTCAGGGCCTCACGCACGTCGGAAGGAAGCGACTCCAGGGCCGCGTCCCACCGAGCACGGGGCACCTCCAGGGCCTCCAGCTCCACGCGGTCGAACTGGCGCGCGAAGTCGAACAGGGCCCGGTCTCCTTCCGCTCGCACCCGGGCGATGAGGGCCTGCACACGGCTGGTCACCTGCGCATCGCCGTCGCCTCCGCCGCGCTCCAGCAATTGGCGCCGCGCTTCGGACGTCAGGACGGACAGGGCGCCCTGGTACTTGAGGACAGGGGCGCTCATGCCATCAACCTCTCGATGCGCGTGACGAGGATGCCCTGGCCGCCCAGCGCCTTCAGCGCGTTGACCGTGCGGTAGATGGTGCGCGAGGAGACCACCGCGTGCACCGCGACGAAGTTGCCCCCGTCCATCACGTCCACCACCGTGGGACCGTTGAGGCCGGGCAGCACCTCGCGCACCTGCTCCAGGGACGTCCTGGGCACGTTGGCCATCAGGTAGCGCCGGCCCCTCGCCGCCAGCACCGACCCCAGCGCCTGCGTCAATTCCTCCAGCGAACGCCGCGCGTCCACGCCGTTGCCGGAGTACGCCACCAGCCGGGCGCTGGACTCCAGCACCGTGGACACCTCGCGCAGGCCATTCATCTTCAGCGTGGAGCCCGTGGAGGTGAGGTCCACCACGATGTCGGCGATGCCCAGGTGCGGGGCGATCTCCGCCGCGCCGCTCACCGGCACCACCGTCACCCGCTGGCCGCGCTTCTGGAAGAAGGCCTGCGTCAACCGGGGGAAGCAGGACGCCACCCGCATCCCGTCCTTCACGTCCTCCACGCGGGCGATGCCACTCTCGTCGCGCGCGGCCACCACCAGCCGGCACCGGCCGAACTCCAGGTCCATCAACAACTCCAGCTCGCGGCCCGCTTCGTTGACCAGGTCCCAGCCGGTGACGCCCGCCTGCGCCGCGCCGTCCGCGACGAACTCCGGGATGTCCTGGGCGCGGACAAAGATGGCCTCGAACTCGCCGCCCAGCGACGCGGTGAGGGCCCGCTCGCCCCGGCCGCGGACCTCCAGTCCCGCGTCGTTGAACAGCTCGCGCACTTCCTCGGACAGACGGCCTTTGTTGGGCAGGGCAATCTTCAACATGGGTGGGCTCACGGGACTGGAGAGGGGGAGGCGGAAACGAAAAAAGGCCCGTCCTGGGGGGACGGGCCTTCGATCACTGCGGCAGGTGCCGGAGGAGGTGCGCGTTCTAGTGCGTCACCCAGGCATGCGCGCGGCGAACGGTCCCGTCGTGGGCCGGCCGATGATGCGCATGATGGTGATGCACGGAGATGGAACGCACGCCCCTAGGGTTAACGACCGGAGCCCCCGCCGTCAAGCCACCCCCGGGTACGACCCTGTCTTGAAGCTTGCAAACCCGTCCCTGCTTGAGCACAAGCGGCGCATGCGACCCTCGGACGTCCTGGTGGTGGGCGGTGGTTTGATGGGCTGCGGCATCGCGCTGCGTCTTCGGCAGGCAGGCGCGCGCGTCACGGTGCTGGAGCGCTCCATTCCGGGCGCCGAAGCCTCCAGCGCCGCCGCCGGCATCCTCGCGCCGCAGTGGGAGGCCAACGGTCCGGGGCCCTTCTTCGAGCTGTGCCTGCGAAGCCGCGCCCTCTACGGCAGCTTCGCCGCCGAGCTGCGCGAGCTGACGGGCGTGGACATCGCCTACCGCCCCTGTGGCCTCTTGCGCGTCGCGTTCGACGAAGGCGACCACCACCACGTCGAGTCCACCGTGGGCTGGCAGCACGGCATGGGGCTGCGCGCGGAGCTGCTGGACGGACGGGCCGCGCGGGAGCTGGAGCCCCGCCTGTCGCCGAAGGCCGTGGGCGCCGCGCACTTCCCGGACGATCATCAGGTGGACAACCGGCTGCTCGTGCGCGCGCTGACCATGGCCGCCGCGCGTGTGGGGACGAACTTCCGCAGCGGCTACGTGCGCGGCGTGGTGCACGAAGACGGCCGGGCGGTGGGCGTGGACCTGGACGGCGAGGTGCTGCGCGCGGATGCCGTCGTGCTGGCCGCGGGCTCCTGGTCGTCCCTGGTGCAGGGCACCGGCGTGGCGGCGCAGACGGTGCGCCCGGCTCGCGGCCAGATGATCCAGTTGCAGACGCGGCTGCCCCTGCTGGAGCGGGTGGTGACGTCCGCGAAGGGCTACCTGGTGCCGCGCGCGGACGGGCGGATCATCGCCGGCAGCACCATGGAGCACGTGGGCTTCGACAAGCAGGTGACGGCCGCGGGGCTCGCGCGGATCCTCGACATGGCCCTGGAGCTGTGCCCGGACCTGGGCCCGGCCCCGGTGACGGAGACCTGGGCCGGCTTCCGCCCGTGGACCCAGGACGCGCTGCCGTACATCGGGGAGGGGCCCGTGCCCGGCCTGTTCCTGGCCACCGGGCACTTCCGCAACGGCATCCTCCTCACCCCCATCACCGCGAAGCTGGTCGCCCAGGCGGTGCTTGGAGAGAAGCCCTCCGTGGACCTCGCCCCGTTCCGCCATGACCGGGGCTCCGGGGCGCGAGGCTGAAGGCCGGGCCGCTCGGTCGCCCTACCCGGGGTGGTGGGAGCCATGACGCGGACCCGGGAGATGCCCCAGGTGCCCAGGGCCTGCCCCCCGCCCTGGGCGGCAAGGAAGCGAGACGGGTGGTAATTTCTCGCACTCGTTCGCCTTTAAGACCCGGAAACCTCTAGAATCTTCCGCCGTGGAAGCCATCCCCCCCGCCCCGCCTCGAATCCTGATCGTCGACGACGACGACTCCGTCCGCGACGTCATCTCCGTGCTCCTCCGTGAGGAGGGCTACAACTGCGTCGTGGCCAATGGCGCCGAGATGGCGCTCGATGTCGCGGGCGAAGAAGAGACGCCGCTCGTCATCAGCGACATGAAGATGCCGGGCCGTGACGGGCTGTGGCTGCTGGAGAACCTGCGCGAGCGGCTGCCGGACACGTCCGTCATCATGCTCACCGGCTACGGCGACACCGAGTCCGCCGTGGACTGTCTACGCCGGGGCGCGGTGGACTACCTGCTCAAACCACCCAAGCTCACCGACCTCATCCGAGCCATCGAACGCGCGCTCGCCAAGCGCCGCATCGAGATGGCGCGCAAGCGCTACCAGAAGAAGCTCGAGGGCAAGGTGCGCGACCGCACCGCCGAGCTTCGCAGCGCGCTGCACAACATCGCCAACACGTACCAGAACACCCTGCTGGCCCTGGTGGCCGCCCTGGACGCGCGCGAGCACGAGACGAGCGACCACTCCCAGCGCGTCGTCAGCTACACGAGCGCCATCGCCAGCCGCATGGGCATCCACGGCAAGCAGATGGAGGAGATCGGCCGCGGGGCGCTCCTGCACGACATCGGGAAGATTGGCGTCCCGGACGCGGTGCTGCTCAAGCCCGGCAAGCTCACCCCCGACGAGTGGCTGGAGATGCGGCGTCATCCGGAGATCGGCTTCCAGATGATCCAGAACATCCCCTTCCTCTCCACCCCGGCGGACATCGTCCTGTCGCACCAGGAGCGGTTCGACGGCGCGGGCTACCCCCGCAACCTCCAGCGCAACGAGATCCACATCGGCGCGCGCATCTTCGCGGTGGCGGACACGCTGGACGCGATGACGAGCGACCGGCCGTACCGCAAGGGCACGACGTTCGCCAACGCCATCCAGGAGATCAAGCGCTGCGCCAACACCCAGTTCGATCCGGACGTGGTGAAGGCGTTCCTGGACATCGGCGAGGAGGGGCTCATCCGCATCAAGAAGGAGATGGCGGAGAAGAAGCTCAACCCGCTGCAGGCCGCCGCGGACGCCGCCGAGGCCGAGACGGAGCTGGCGCGCCTCACCGACCTGGATGACGACACGGATTCACCTCCAGTGGGTCCGGCCTCCAACGCATCCCCGCCCCCAGGGGCCGCCCCGGTGGTGATCCGTTCAGCCTCCGGCACCGAGGGCTGATCGGCCCGACGGGAGCGATGATTTCCCCGGGCGGGTTGTTATGAAGGCGGAAGGCCCCGTGATGACCGCCCCCCTGCCCTCAGCCAATCCGCTCGCCCCGCCGTTGCTCGACGCGCAGGGGCGCTGCATGACGTACCTGCGGCTGAGCATCACGGACCGCTGCAACTTCCGCTGCTCCTACTGCTCCCCGGCGTCCTGGGGCGGCAAGAAGGACCTGCTGGACGCGGCGGAGTTCGAGCGCATCGTCTCCGTGTTCGCGCGCATGGGCATCCGCCGCGTGCGCCTCACCGGGGGCGAGCCCCTCATCCGGCCGGACATCCAGGAGATCGCCCGGAGGCTCGCCGCGGTGCCGGGCATCCAGCACCTGGCCATCACCACCAACGCCAGCCGCCTGGAGTCCCTGGCCGTCCCCCTGCGCGAAGCGGGCGTCACCCAGCTCAACCTGAGCCTGGACACGCTGTCCGCGGAGACCTTCCGGCGCATCTCCAAGCAGGGTGACTTCGACGCGCTGATGCGCGGCATCGACGCGGCGGCGGCGGCGGGCTTCCAGTCGCTGAAGCTCAACGTCGTGGTGATGCGCGGCATCAACGACGCGGAGGTGCCCGCGCTGGTGGACTTCGCGCACGCGCGCGGCATCACCCCGCGCTTCATCGAGCTGATGCCCTTCGGGCAGGGCACGCCGGTGCCCACGGCGGAGCTGCTGGAGCGCCTGGCGGCCACCGGGAGGGCGCTCACCGAGGAGCCCCCGGAGGACGCCGCGTCACCCACCTCCGGACCCGCGCGCTACTGGCGCACGGCGGGCGGACGCGTGGGGTTCATCTCCCCGCTGACGCAGAACTTCTGTGGCGGGTGCAACCGGGTGCGGGTGGCGTCCAACGGGGACCTGCGCAGCTGCCTGGGCGGACGGGCGCAGGCGCCGCTGCATCAGCTCATCCGGGGCGGGGCCACCGACGCGGAGCTGGCCATGGCCGTGCGCCGCGCGCTGGGGGACAAGCCGGAGGGGCACCGTTTCACGGAGGCCGGAAACGGCGCCACGCTCCTGCCCATGATGGGCATTGGCGGCTGACGGCTACTTCACCAGCCGGAGGTTGACGGGGTAGCGGTACAGCTCACCCTCGTTGGCCTTCAGGCCCGCGATGATGGTGAACACGATGGAGCCCAGCGCCACGATGGGCACCAGCAGGAAGCCCACGCCCACGCACATCAGCACGGCGGAGACCGCCATCGCGATGAAGGTGGTGATCTGGAAGTTGAGCGACTCCACCGCGTGCGAGCGGACGAAGGACGAGTCCTTGCCCTTCGTCAGCATCAGGAACAGCGGCACCGCCCAGCCCAGGAAGCCCGCGCCCACCACGATGCCGGCGATGGAGCCCAGGTGCGCCAACATGCCCATCGTCTTCTCATCCGAGCTCGCCGTGGGCGAACCGGTGATGAACGAGCCGAACTGCTGATCCTCGCGCTGCTGTGGGTCCATGGTGGGCCCTCCCAAATTGAAGGGGGCGCGACGGGGTGCGCCCTGAAGGCTCGCAACATGGCACGCCGTGTCGGTGCCTGTCATCCAGCGGACGGAGGGCCCCGAGGAGGCCCCCGCCCGCCTGGAGGCTTCAGCGGTACAGCTCGCTTCCGGCCTTCTTGAATTCCTCGCTCTTCTCCTGCATCCCCGTCTCCAGCGCCTGGACCTCGTTGACGCCCACCTTGTCGGCGTAGTCGCGCACGTCCTGGGTGATCTTCATGGAGCAGAAGTGCGGGCCGCACATGGAGCAGAAGTGCGCGACCTTGGCGCCTTCGGCGGGGAGCGTCTCGTCGTGGAAGGCGCGCGCCCGCTCGGGATCCAGCGACAGGTTGAACTGATCCTCCCAGCGGAACTCGAAGCGCGCCTTGGACAGGGCGTTGTCACGCGCCTGGGCGCCCGGGTGGCCCTTGGCCAGGTCCGCGGCGTGGGCGGCGATCTTGTACGTGATGACGCCCTCCTTCACGTCATCGCGGTTGGGCAGGCCCAGGTGTTCCTTGGGCGTCACGTAGCAGAGCATCGCCGTGCCGAACCAGCCGATCATCGCCGCGCCAATGCCACTGGTGAAGTGGTCGTAGCCCGGCGCGATGTCCGTGGTGAGGGGCCCCAGCGTGTAGAAGGGCGCCTCGTGGCACACGGCGAGCTGCTTCGTCATGTTCTCCTGGATGAGGTGCATGGGGACGTGGCCGGGGCCTTCGATCATCACCTGCACGTCGTGCTTCCAGGCGACCTTCGTCAGCTCGCCCAGCGTCTCCAGCTCGCCGAACTGCGCGGCGTCGTTGGCGTCGGCGATGGAGCCGGGGCGCAGGCCGTCCCCCAGGCTGAAGCTGACGTCGTACGCCTTCATGATCTCGCAGATCTCCTCGAAGTGCGTGTAGAGGAAGTTCTCCTTGTGGTGCGCGAGGCACCACTTGGCGAGGATGGAGCCGCCCCGGCTGACGATGCCGGTGAGGCGCTTCGCGGTGAGCGGGACGTACTGGAGGCGCACGCCCGCGTGGATGGTGAAGTAGTCCACGCCCTGCTCTGCCTGCTCAATCAGCGTGTCGCGGAAGATGTCCCAGGTGAGCTCCTCCGCCTTGCCGTTGACCTTCTCCAGGGCCTGGTAGATGGGCACGGTGCCGATGGGCACGGGCGCGTTGCGGAGGATCCACTCGCGCGTCTCGTGGATGTTGCGGCCGGTGGACAGGTCCATGACGGTGTCCGCGCCCCAGCGGATGGACCAGACCATCTTCTCCACTTCCTCCTCGATGGAGGACGTGACGGCGGAGTTGCCGATGTTGGCGTTGATCTTCACCAGGAAGTTGCGGCCGATGATCATCGGCTCCACTTCCGGGTGGTTGATGTTGGCGGGGATGATGGCGCGGCCCCGGGCGATCTCATCGCGCACGAACTCCGGCGTGATCACGCGCGGGATGGCGGCGCCGAAGGAGTGGCCGGGGTGCTGGGCGGCGAGGGACGCGTGCAGCTTCTGGTTCTCGCGCACGGCGACGTATTCCATCTCCGGCGTGATGATGCCCTTGCGGGCGTAGTGCATCTGGCTGACGTTGCCGCCGGCCTTCGCGACGCGGGGCTTGCGGATGTGGCTGAAGCGCAGGCCGACGAGGCGCGGGTCGGCTTCGCGGGCGCGGCCGTACTCGGAGGTGATGCCGGCCAGCTCCACGGTGTCCGCGCGGGCGTGGATCCAGTTCTCACGCAGGGCGGGCAGGCCCCGGCGCAGGTCGATGTCCGCGGCGGGGTCGGTGTAGGGGCCGCTGGAGTCGTAGACGTGGACGGGGGGGTTGGCCGTCTCCGGGCCGGAGCCCGCGGGGCCGTGGTGGCGGGTGGGCGTCTGGGTGATTTCGCGCAGGGGGACGCGGATGTCGGGGTGCAGGGTCCCGGACACGTAGACCTTCTGGGAGGCGGGAAGCGGGCCGCGGCTGATCCCCTCCAGCACCTTCCCGTCGACCTTCAGGCTCTTGGACGCTCCACTCATCGGACGGCTCCTCGTGACAACGGACGGGAGACGGGACGGGAGCATGGAGCGCCCACACCGCTTCCCTCCGCCGGTATTAACCGGTTCAGGTTCAAAGGGTCGGACGCGGCAACGCGACCGTCTCAGCCTCCTTCCGGAGGCGCCCCTAGCGACTGCGGAGCGGTGTAGCGCAGGGGGAAGCGGGCTTCAACCGGGGCACGCACGAGCCCCTGGCCAGTGAACGCCTGGAGGCCCTGCGGGGAGGGGCACCCAGGGTCTGGACTCTCCCGAGCGTTCCCGCGGCGTCACATGGAGCGCAGCCCTCCATGTGGCCGGAAAACAGCTCCGGAGGTCTTGCTCCTGACGGTGCAGATCGTAAGTGGGGCCTCAGGCCGGGTGCGCCCCTCGCTGTCATCCCAGGAAGAGTCCCCCATGCTGCTGAGCCGCGTCCTTCCGCTGCTGCTGTGCGCCACCCTGTCGCTTGTCGGTTGCGGAGAGGACCCGGTGTCCTACTCGGCGCCGGTTGGTATCAACCTCAAGGCCAAGTCGTCCGACACCACCAACGGCACCGTCACCGCCCAGAAGGGCATCTCGACCGAGTCGGGGAACCCCTACAAGGTCTTCGTCGACGAGGCGCGCCAGGGGCTGGACGGCGCGTCGCCTTCTCGCGTGGAGCTCACGACCCTGACGCTCACCCTGGGCGCGGGGAGCGTGGGCGCGACCTCCCTGGCGGAGGTCTTCACCGGCCGCGTCGACGTGTTGTTCCTGACCGAAGAGTCCAACAACACCTACGTCGCCGGCCACGTGGAGAACCCCACGGGGAGCGGGCCGGTGGCGCTCGTCGTCGACTTCGACTCGGAAGCAATGCCAGACGCCGACTACACGCGCTTCCTCGACGGCAAGTTCAACGTCGTGCTGCGCGGCCCGGCCGCGGCCAGCTTCACGACCAAGGGCGCGGACGTGGACTTCCAGTCCACGTTCGCCTTCACCGCGTTCGAGTAACGCCCCTCCGCCGAGGTCCGCTCACACCTTGACGGACTTCACCAACGGCAGCTCGCGCACGCGGGTCCCCGTGAGCGCGAACACGGCATTGGCCAGGGCCGGGGCCACGGGGGGCACGCCGGGCTCGCCCACGCCTCCCGGCGGACCGTCGCTCGGGATGATGTCCACGTGGATCTTCCGGGGCGTCTCCGCGATGCGTGCCAGGCGGTAGTCCCGGAAGTTGCTCTGCACCGTGGCGCCGTCCTTCATCGTGATTTCTCCGTACAGCCCCAGGCTCAGGCCGAACACCACCGCGCCCTCCATCTGGGACCGCACGCGCTCCAGGTTCACGATGGTGCCCGCGTCCGCGACGATCCACGCCTCGTCCACGCGGATCTGCTCGTTCGCGTCCTTCACCACCGACACCACCACCGCCACGTACGTCAGGAAGCTGCGGTGCGCCGCGAGCCCTAGTGCCCTGCCCTCGCGCTTGCGCTCGTCCCACCGCGCAAGGCCTGTCACCCGCTCGATCACCCGCCGCAGCCGCGCCGAGTCCACGGGATGCTGCTCCAGCGGCTGGCCGTAGTTCGGCACCTTCGCCACGCCCAGTTCCTTCGGCGTCACGATGCGGGACGGCCCCAGCACCTCCAACAACGTGTCACGCGGATCCGTGCCCCTCTCGTGCGCCAGCTCGTCGATGAAGCTCTGCACCGAGAACGCGTGGTAGATGTTCGCCACGGAGCGCAGCCAGCCGATGCGCGTGTACGCCCGCGCCTCGCAGTTCTCCATCCGGATGTCCGGAATGGCCAGCGGCAGATCCACGATGCCCTGCCCCATCTCTCCCTCCCCCGCGAACGTCGCGTCGGAGAACGTGGAGCCAATGGGCGGGAACGCGATGCGCTGGTGCCACGCCACCACCTTGCCGTTCGCGTCCAGGCCCGCCTCCAGCCGCTGCGCGCTCGTCGAGTGGTAGTAGTCGTGGCGCACGTCGTCCTCGCGCGTCCACTGCAGGCGCACCGGCGCGCCCACCGCCTTCGCCACCAGCGCCGCCTCCACCACGTAGTCCGGCTTCGACTTGCGGCCGAACCCGCCACCCAGGAGCGTCACGTGGATCGTCACCTTCGACGGATCCATCCCCAGCGCCTTCGCCACCTCGCTGCGTGCGGCCTGCGGATTCTGCGTCGTGGCCCACACCTCGCAGGTGCCGTTCTCCACCCTCGCCACCGCCGCGGGCGGCTCCATGGGCGCGTGCGCCAGGTGCGGCGTGTTGTACGTCGCCGTCACCCGCTTCGCCGCCTTCGCCAGCGCGGCCTCCGCGTCGCCGACGTTGCGCACCACCTTGCCCGGCTTGCCAATCACCTCCAGCAGCTGCTCGCGGTACGCCGCGGAGTCATAGGCCCCGTTGTCCCCGCCCTCCCACGTCACGTCC
>NZ_RAWI01000302.1 GCF_003612125.1 Corallococcus praedator | reverse complement strand
CCGCCCCTGCCCCCCAGCACGAAGCGCACCCCCAAGCCGGATCCGTCTTGAACGTCGCGTCCTGGCCGGCGGGTGCTAAACCTCCCGGCCCATGACCTTCTTCTTCCATCTCCACTCGGGGCTTCGCTACCTGGTGCTGCTGTCCGGCGCCATCGCGCTCGCGTACTTCGCGTTCTGCGTCGCCACGAAGAAGCCGTTCGACAAGGTGGGGCGCATCATCGGCGCGTCCTACTCCGGCTTCCTCCAGTTGCAGGTGCTCGTGGGCATCGGGGTGCTCGTCACACGCGGCTACTACCCGGCGCTCATCGGCCACATCGTGCTGATGGTGCTGGCGGTCGGCTCCATCCAGAGCCTGCTGTCGGTGAACCGTCGGCGCACGCCGCCGGGCTACGTGCTGCCCCTGGTGGGCACCGTGCTGTCCCTGGTGTTCGTCGCGGGCGGCGTCATGGCCATCGGGCGCAGCCTGTTCAGGTCCACCGCGTTCTGAAGCGGCCCGCCGCCGGGACCTGGACCCACGCGGTCCACGTCCCAGCAGGGCAGGTGCCCGCAGCACCTGATCAACGGCGGGCGCGGCGGCGCAGGCTCAGCGGCACGAGCAGCGTGAGGAGCATGGGCAGCAGGCCCGGACTGGCGCTGCATCCGCCGTCCTCATCCTCCGGCAGCTCCTTCTCCGGTTCGGACCCCGCGTCCGTGCCGCCCGAGCCCGCGTCGGCCGTGCCCGTCCCCGCATCCGTGCCGCCCGAGCCCGCGTCGGCCGTGCCCGCGTCCGTGCCGCCCGTGCCGCCGTCGGTCGTGGTCGCCGCGCAGGTGCCCAGCGAATGTTCGAGCGCGCCCAGCGTGTACGCCGACGCCGACGGACGGGGACGCGCGCAGAAGTCGTCCGGCACCGAGGCATTCCGCGCGGCGGCCCCCACGAGGGACGCCACGTCACCCTTGACGGTCAAATCCCCCTTGAGCGGCGCCACGTACCAGGACGTCCACGTGGCGGTGGCCACGTTCGCCAGGTTCGTGCCGGCGGTGAAGGTGCCGCCCTCGCGGACGCGGATGACCGACGACTGCACGTTGCCGTGGGCCTCGCCGGTGCTGGCCGCGTAGCGGAAGTCCACGCCCGTGGTGCCGACGAACGTGTTGAACAGCACCCGCGTGTTCGCGGCCTTGTTCAGGTAGACGGCGACGTCGGAGCAGTTCGCGACGATGTTGTTGCGCATCACTCCGTCCGAGTGCTCCGGCGTGCACGGCACCGACGCGTCGAAGGCCGGCGCGCAGAACGCCGGACCCGTCCCGCCACCGCCGAAGGACAGGCCGATGCTCGTGTCCGCCAGGGCGCGGTCCTTCGCGCAGACGACGCGGTTGCGCTCGAAGAGGCCCCGCTTGCCGCCGCTCTTCATGAAGGCGCCGTAGGAGATGCCACCGGCCTTGGAGAAGTCGTGCAGGTCGTTGTCGCGGACCACCCAGTCATCGCCCGTGTCGATGTTCAGCTTGGTGACCGGGGTCCCCGTCGCGCGGGCGTGCGTGTCGTAGATTTCATTGTTCTCGATGAGGCCGCGGTGGGGCATCTCCCAGACGCCGGACCCGTTCTTCACCGCGTTCACCTTGAGCTGTGCGTTGAAGTCGCGCACGCGGCTGTTGCGCAGCACGAAGCCCTCCGCGTGGCCCGTCACATGGAACGCGTGCTCGCAATCCTGGTCGGCCGCGCAGATGCCCTCCACGGTGAGCCCGTCGAAGGTCCAATACCGGCCCGACACCTTGAAGCCCTCCACCGCGTTGAAGCGCACGAGCGCCCCGTGGCGGTTCGCGGCGCGCACGGTGATGGGCAGGGCCTGGGTGCCCTCCGCCGCGCAGTTCACGTTCGCGTTGAAGGAGTACGTGCCGTTGGCGAGGACGATCTCATCCCCGGCCTTCGCGGCGGAAAGCGCGGTCTGCAGCTCGGCCACGGTGGAGACGTTCTTCACCGCCGCGCCGCCGGTCAGCGGTAGCAGGAGCAGTGCGAGGGAGAGGGGGCGCATGGGGGGACTCCGGAAAGGGGGACCGCGGAGACCCTACCGGATTCCCTCCACGACCAGACAGCCGGACGGGCGCAGGCCCTCCGGTCGCTAGGGAAGCGGTGGGCGCGTGAGCACCTCGTGCCTCATGGCATGTCATCCCAGGTTCTCGCGGCGGGGGCGGTCGGCGCTGATGGGGGCGGGCCTCGCCAGCGTGTTGCTGGTGGCACCCGGCGCGCTCGCGCTTCCCGAGAAGGGGCAGCCGCTGCCGGCCTTCTCCGCGAACGACCTGACGGAGGGCGCTCACGCGAGCGAGGAGCTGAAGGGGCGTCCCTCGCTGGTGGTCATCATCACCGACAAGGACGCGGGCGGCGCGATGCGCGGGTGGTTCAACGCGGCGGATGAGCACGTGCCGGACACGGTGCGCCGCCAGTCGCTCATCACCCTCAAGCTGCCGTTCATCGTCAGCGAGGGCGCGGCGCGGGGCAAGGCGAAGAAGCAGGTGCCACAGGACTTCTGGAAGGACACCTGGTTGGACAAGAACGGCGGCATGGCGAAGGCCCTGGGCCTTGCTTCCAGCAGCACGCCCTATGTCCTGGCGCTGGATGCGGAAGGTCGCGTGGTGGCCAGCGTCCACGCGACCGTGGACTCACCGGAAGCGCGGACCATCTGGTCCGCGCTCTCCCGGCGATGAGCCTCCGGGCCTAGTAACGCCCGTCCAGGATCTCCTGCAGCTTCTGCTTGTCCGCGGAGAAGGGGAACGCCTGGAACAGCTCGTAGCTGTTGTTCGTGTCCAGCAGCGTGGGCCGCATCACCCGCACCACCTCCAGCTTGTCGTTGGAGAAGGAGAACTGGTTGATCACGGTCATCACGTGCGACACGAGGAAGTGCTCGCGCGGGGCGACCATCGACAGCACGCGCATCTTGTCGCGCGGGAAGGACTCCCGGGCCATCGCCTGGGTGAGGCTGCGGAACTGCGAGTCCGTGATGGGGCGCACCACCGGAAGCGGGACCGGCTGCGGCATCGGCTGCGGCGCCGGGTAGTTGCCCGGCGGGGGCGGCAGGCCCGTGCCGTACGGCGCGGCGTCGTCGACGTACTCGCTCAGCTTGTCCAGCTCCTCCATGGCGGCGCGGATGCTGTTGCGGCCCTGGTTGTCACGCGTGCGGGACATCGCGTCGCGCAGCGCGTTCTCCAGCTTGTCGATGCGGCGCTCCATCACCTCGCGGTCGATGACGGCCAGGTTGCGCACGGGCGGCGGAGGCGGAACCGGCTGCGGCGGGCGGGGCGTGGAGTGGCCCGGCGGAGGCGGGCGCCGCATCTCCGCGGCGGCGGCATTGGCGTTCCCTTCCGTGCGCGGCGCGGTCTGGGCCAGCGAAGCGACGGAGGAGAGCAGCACGACTGCGAGGGTCAGGGCCTTCATGGTGTGCATCCTTGGGGGTGTTCGTCCTACGCCCCATCTGACGGGACGAGGGGCGCGGCATTCAACCCCCTCGCGCATTCCCCAGGAAGGCCCTGGCCTCCGCCGCGAGGCGTCAGGGGGTGGCGCCGCGCTTGGAGACGACCTGTCCCTCGGTCGTGACGTCGTAGACGACGGGCACGCCCGTGGCCAGCTCCAGCGCCACCACGGCCTCGCCGGAGAGCTTGTCCAGGCGCATCACCAGGGAGCGGTTGGAGTTGCCGTGGGCCACGACGAGCACGTTCTTGCCCTGGCGCAGGTCGCCCGCGATGGCGCGGTCGTAGAAGGGCAGCACGCGCTTGGCGGTCATCTCCAGGGACTCGCCATTGGGGGGCGGCACGTCGAAGGAGCGGCGCCAGATGTGGACCTGCTTCTCGCCGAACTCCTTGGCGGCGTCCGCCTTGTTGAGGCCCTGCAGGTCGCCGTAGTGGCGCTCGTTGAGGGCCGCGTCGCGGATGACGGGCGGGCGCTGGCCCAGCGTCTCCAGGAGGAGGGCGAGCGTCTCCTGCGCGCGGCTCAGGGCGGAGGTGTAGGCGACGTCGAACTTCAGGCCCTTGAGGGCCTCGGCCGCCTTGCGGGCTTCGCCGCGGCCCTGCTCGGTGAGGGGCACGTCCACGAAGCCGGTGAAGCGGTTCTCGTGGTTCCAGAGGGACTGACCATGACGGACGAGGGCGAGGATGGGCATGGCCCCTCTGCTAGCCCAACCAGGGGGAGTGGGAAAAGGGGCAAGGTCCGTCCCCCTGTCCGGCCCGTCGGTTCCCGGGCACGCGCCGGCGGCCCCGGTGCGGCCCGGGTGCGGCGGCTCAGGTGCCCAGCGCGGCCAGACCCCGGGGCCGCAGGGCGCGCGTGAGCGCCACGATGCCGAAGAAGAGCAGGGCCGCTCCCGCGGTGATGGGCCGCACGCCCAGCCGGTCGGACAGCATGCCCAGGCCCCACACGCCCAGCATGTAGCCCAGGTTCACCAAGAGCAGGAACAGGCTGCTCACCCGCGCCTGGAGCTCCGGCGGCGTGCGCGCCTGACACACCGTCTTCAGGCCCGTGAAGGCCAGCAGGTACACCGCGCCCAGGAAGAACATCGCCACCATCGCCACCGGCAGCGTGGGGGACAGCCAGAAGAGCGCGGAGCACAGGCCCACGAGCAGCACGGACACCTCCAGCATCGCCCTGCGTCCCACCCTCGCCACGATGGACCCCGTGCCGAAGGCCGCGAGGACCGCGCCCGTGCCCTGCGCGGTCAGCAGCAGCGACGTGGTGGCGGCGTCTCCGCCCAGCACCTTGATGGCGAACACCGGCACCAGCCCCACGAACGGGGAGATGAGCAGGCCCACGAAATACGACGTCCCCAGCGCCAGCGCGATGCCCGGGTCCTCCCACGCCAGCTTCATGCCCCGGAGGATGCCGGCCCACAGCGCCTCCACCTTCGGCAGGACGGCGTGCACCGCGCCGTTCATCCGGGCCAGCACCAGCAGCACCGCGAGGAACGACAGCGTGTTGAGGAACAGCGCCCCGGCGATGCCGGCCTTCGTCAGCACGAGCGCCGCGACCACGGGCCCGATGATGCGCCCCAGGTTGAACTGCGCCGAGTCCAGGCTGAGCGCGTTGTGCAGGTCCTCCGGCGGCACCACCGCCACCGTGAGCGCGGTGGCGCAGGGGACGACGAGCGTGTTGAGGGCCCCGTTGAGCAGCGAGATGGCCGCCACCCACGGCACGGTGAGGTTGCCCGTCGCCGCCAGCACCGTGAGCAGCGCCGCGAGCAGCCCCTGCATGCACACGCACACGGCCATGAAGGAGCGCCGGTCGAAGCGGTCCGCGAGCGCGCCGCCCAGGGGCGCGAGGATGATGGAGGGCAGGTGCGCAAGCGCGGCCACGCCGCCCGTCCACCCCGCCTTGCCCGTCACCTCCGTCACGTAGACGCCCAGCGCGACGGTCTCCATCCACGTGCCGATGTTGGACACGAGCATGCCCGCCCAGAGCCAGGCGAAGTCACGGTGAGACAGGGCCCGCAGGGAGGACGCGCGAAAAAGCTGGGAGGAGGCCACGGCGAGCCCGGTTCTACAGCGCTCCTGTCCCGCGTGCTCGGTGGGCGCACGCCTACACGTTGACTCCCTGCCTGCCTTGGGGGACGGGGGGAGTCATGACGCGGCTCAAGGTCCTGGTGGTCCCCCGTGAGGTCGCAGGCGAGCGGCTTGACCGCTTCCTCACGAAGCATGTCCCCGGCCTCACGCCAGAGCGGGCCCGCGCGCTGCTGGACGCCGGCAGGGTCCGCATCCGGGGCAAGAAGGCGCAGGCCACGCGCAAGCTGTGGGGCGGGGAAGAGCTGGAAATGGAGACGCCGGAGCCCCGCGCGTCCCCGGCCGCCTCGCTGGAAGGGCCGGAGCTGCCGGTGCTGCACGACGACGCGGCGTTGATCATCGTGGCCAAGCCGCCGGGCCTGGTGGTGGAGCCGGAGGGGCGCGCTGCCTCCGTGGTGGGGCTGCTCGCGGCGAGGTGCCCGCCGTTCAACGTGGAGGGTGTGGCCCAGCCGGGCGTGGTGCACCGGTTGGACCGCGAGACGAGCGGCTGTCTGGCGCTGGCACGGACGGATGACGCAGTGGCCGCGCTCCTCAAGGCGTTCCAGGACAAGCGCGTGGACAAGCGCTACCAGACGCTGGTGCTGGGACAGCCTCCGGACACCGGCCGGCTGGAAGGCCCGTACGCGCGCGACCCCAAGGACCCGCGCCGCTTCACCACCCGCGTGCCCTCCGCGCGCCGGGCGGCCCTCACCTTCACCGTGCGCGAGCGCTTCCGCGAGGGGGCCCTGCTGGACATCGACCTGGACACGGGCCGCACGCATCAGATTCGCGTGCAGTTGTCCGAAGCCGGCTTCCCCGTGCTGGGGGATTCCGTCTACGGCACGCAAGCCGCGCGCACGCACCCGGCCGCGCTCGCGGTGGGGCGGCAGGCCCTGCACGCATGGCGCCTGGAGGTGCCGACCTCCGCGACGGGGAAGCTCATCCAGGTGGAGTCCCCGCTGCCCGACGACTTCCTGCGCGGGCTGGCCCTGCTGCGCGGTTGAGGACGAAGCCTCCCCACGGGGGCGGGCCTGAGCAACCCAAGGGCAGCCGCCAACACGCGTGGCTGCTCAAAATAAGAGTTTTCTTATCATTCGGGTTGGTCCGCCTATCTCTTGACATCAGGCATTGATGGATTTAGTACGTCCTGAAAATGAGAATGAGTATCATTTTCATTGTCGGATGTCTGTCTACAGGCCTCCGTGCCGGATGACACACGCCCCTTCCCCCCACCGCAGAAAGGCCATTCCCGATGAAGCATCCTGTTGCCTTCCCTTCCTTGCGACGCTCCGCCGCCATGCTCACGCTGGCCCTGTTCACGGGCTGTGGTGACTCGGAGGAGCCGGGCACCGACGACAACAGGCCGCTGTATGCCATCACCACGCAGTTGCTCGTCGAGGACCCGGTGGAGAGCTACGTCGTGGTGACGACCCAGGCGGAGCAGACCGCGTCGCTGTCATTGGACAACGCCATCAAGGTGTCGGGCCGGGCGCTGGGCGTGGGCATTCCCAAGTCGGGTTCGCTCTACGTGGTGAGTGATGAGAGCCCGGTGGTGACGCGCTACCGGCTCAACAGCGCGGGCAGCCTGGAGCAGGCCGGCACCGTGAGCTTCGAGACCCGGGGCGTGACGTCGCTGGGGGAGTACCAGGCCAACTTCCAGTTCATCTCCGAGACGAAGGCCTACTTCTTCGACGGGGCCACCGCGCAGGTCGTCATCTGGAACCCCACGGCGATGACCGTGACGGGCACCATCCCGCTGGCGGCGCTGGTGATTCCAGACACCGTCCTGGCGTTCTCGGGCGCCGTCGTTCACGTGGGCTCGCAGCTCATCATGCCCGTCGGCTGGCGCCCGGTGTCCGGCGTGGGCATCACGAAGAAGGCGGGCGTGGTCTCCATCGACACGGCGACGGACGCGGCCACCATCGCCACGGATGACCGGTGCGGCTACACGCACGACGCCGCCCTGGGCCTGGATGGCAAGGTGTACGTCGCGACGGAGGCGTATGGCGCGGCGGTGTACCGGGTGGCCCCGGACGCGCCGGAGCCGTGCCTGCTCAAGTTCGATCCCCAGACGCGTGCCTTTGACGCGACCTTCTACCGCTCGCTCGCGGACCTGGTGGGCGGCGGCACCGCGGGCGCGCTCATCCCGGGCGCGCCGGGGACGGCGTACGTGCGCGTGCTGGATGAGAACATCGCCCCGGTGACGGAAGGCACCCATCCCCGCACGATGGCGAGCGGCACGGGCTGGCAGTGGTGGGAGCTGAAGCTGGACACGCTGACCGCGACGCGGAAGACAGACTTCCCGTCCACCTCCGGCAGCGTCTTCCTCTTCGAGTCGGAGAACCAGACGCTCTACACCGAGTTCGGCGCGGGCGCCGCGTCCACGACGCTGCACGTGCTGGGTGAGAACGGCAAGCCCACGCTGACCACGCAGGGGCTGTCCTTCTCCTTCGTCCAGCTGCGCTAGCCCCTTCGTCGTCCCCCTGAAGCAACCCGGGCCCCACCCGTTTCACCCTTCCATGGAGTTTCGATGCGTCATCTGTTCCGTATCGCGGGCGTGTTCGCTGTTTCGTCGCTGTGGTCCATCGCTGCCTTCGCCACCAGCACGGGCATCACCGGCCAGTCCGGCAAGGACGGGGTGACGTGCAGCACGTGTCACAAGGGTGGGGCCGTGCCCACCGTCGTGCTGGAGGGCCCGACGACGTTGGAGCCGGGCGCCACCGGCCAGT
The DNA here is from genome assembly GCF_003612125.1 of Corallococcus praedator. GTDB lineage: Bacteria > Myxococcota > Myxococcia > Myxococcales > Myxococcaceae > Corallococcus > Corallococcus praedator. The sequence goes on along the minus strand of NZ_RAWI01000302.1, from coordinate 3,317 downwards.
ACACCTTCATCATCCGGGGTGGGGCGGCGAAGACGGGCGGGGTGGACATCGCGGTGGACAGCGCGGCGGCCAACCTCCAGGCCGGCACCGGGATGAAGAAGCTGGGCGCGGAGCTGGCCCATTCCGCGCCGCAGGCCTTCACCGGCGACGAGCTGCGCTTCAACTTCTCGCTTGTCGCGCCCTCGTCGGATGTCACCCTCACGCTCTTCGGGGCCGGCAACTCCTCCAACGCGGACCAGAACAGCGACGGGGACCGGGCGGCGGCCACGAAGCTGACCGTGACGGTGGGCAAGGGCACGCCCGTCGTGGATCCGCTCCCCGGGGAGGGCGACAGCGGAGGCTGCGCCGCCGCGGGAAGCGCGCCCATGTGGGGCCTGGCGCTGGCCGGGCTGGCCCTGCTGCGCCGCCGTAGGAACTGAGGCCTTCCCCTCCGTGACCGGTGCCGGCGTCGCCACCACGACGCCCGGCGCCGGGCTACCGGAATGCGTCCACGACATAGGCCGCCGCGACGGAGCCGTCGAGGATTGCTGTCCCTGGCTTCGAATCAGGCCGCTTCCGCATCTGGTCCTCGCTGAGCCGGGCCACCGCGCAGATGGGAAACTTTTCGCTGTCTGGAGGATGAGCCTCATACCATCGGATGACGACCTGCGGACCGCTCGTCCAGACCTGCCCGTACAGGCGCGTCGACGTCTCGAGCGTTCCGAAGTCGTTCTTCAAGATGCTCTCGATGGGGCCGTCATACAGGGTGACGGCACGCGACCGGATCTGGTTCGCATCCAATTCCACCAGCGCGGTGTCCCCGACATGCAGCCGGAGCGCGCGCATGGTCCGCTTCGCTTCCTCTGTGCAGTCCTGCGGCCCCGGCGTGCCATCCGCGCGCAGCGCCACTCCGCCCGTCGCGGGGCATCCGGAGGCCGTGGCAAGGAGCGCGATGGCGCTGAACAGGAAGGCTTTGGGGATGGGCATGACCGGCGCTTCTACTGCCGAATCAGCGCGTGATCCATCCGCACCAGGACCTGAAGGAGCCCGTCCCCACGGAAGATCTGGAGGGCGAGATCCGCGAGAGCGCCTCCCTCCGTTTCGCCAGGACATGGTGGCTTCATCAAACACAGCGCGGGAAGACGGCGACGATAGAAGTCGTGCCTCCCGGGCAACAAGAGCAACAGCGCCTGTGGCCATGGAAGCAACAGCCGCGAAGCGCCAGGGGACCCTCGCCAGAGGTGTTCCAACCCGCTTCTCCCGAGTGCGGTGAGCGCTGCCGCCGCCTCCGCCAGGACCCTCCCTTCCGCGCCGGAAACAGGTTGGTACGGCTCGTGAAGTGAGCGGGTGCACCCACGGGTCGCGGCGGTATCGCGGCGTGGGAGGGGAGGCCCCGGGGGATGGGGCTTCCGGCACTTCTGGAATGGAGGCAGGACCATGCAAAGCCGCAAATGGCGAGTCATCTCCCACGCAGGCGCCGCCGTCGTGACCCTGGGCCTGATGTCGGGCTCCGTGGCGTTCGGCGCCGACACCCGGCCCGGTTCGGAGCAGGGGTCGAACATTCCACCCAGCCGCGTCATCGCGGGCCGCAAGCTGCACCAGCCGCCGGGGTTGAGCGGGACGGGGGAGGATGCGCGCAAGAGCGTGAAGTCCTTCGTCACCTGGGCGGGGCAGTCCGTGGTGGAGGAGCAGGGCGACGCGCGCGAGGTGCTGCGCTCCGCCGCGCAGAACCCGGATGTCATCCAGGCGTTCACCGAGGAGATCCTGGAGGCGCACAAGTCCGGTGACTCCAGCCGCGCGCTGGTCGCGCTGGGCCTGCTCGGCGAGATGCGCACCTACGAGGGCGCGAAGTTCCTCGCGGAGTTCGTCCGCATGCCGCTGCCCACGAAGGGCACCGTCATCGAAGGGGAACTCCAGGAAGAAGCCCAGCAGGCGCGCCTGCAGGCCAAGGCCGTGGCCGGCATCGCGTACCTGCGCGACCCGGAGTTCGACCGGGAGGTGCTCTACCAGGTGGGCGCGCACCCCTCCGTCATCGTCCGCGCGGAGGCCATCAGCGCCTTCCTGTGGAACCGGGGTGATTCGCTGGAGGCACGCAAGGAGGTGGAGCAGTACGTCCGCCGCGAGGAGCTGCTGTTCCTGGATCGCGTCCGGCGCGTCAGCGGCGAGACCGCGGAGACGTTCAACCGCAAGCTCACCGCCTACCTGAAGGCCCACCCGGAAGTGCAGGCGCCCAAGCCCGAGCCGAAGGAGCCCCGTCCGCCCGAGGAGAAGCCCTACACCTTCGACGTCACCCCTCCGAAGTTCTGACCTGACCTCACGACCGAGGAGCGAGAACGCCCATGAATTTCAAGCAAGGCATTGCCCTGATGTCGTCCCTTCTTGCCTTTGGCCTGGGGGCCGAGGCCGGCGCCGTCTGCACCCAGACGGGCGCGAGCCAGGCGGACCGGGACCTCTGGAACACCCACGGCTGCTGGCAGGACTTCTTCCTCTGGCAGTACCAGGCCTACGGCCTGAAGTCCGGGGACTGGAGCAACCGCGGCTGGAATGACGCCTGCAACGTGTCGCTCGAGTTCCCCAAGCACTGGAACGCGTCCTACCTGCTGACGTACGGCATGCTGGACAACTTCGCCCAGTCGTTCCACGGCACCGCGGACTACCGGGGCACGGCGGAGGCGCGCAGCAGCAACTTCCACGACAGCCTCTACCACGGCATCACCGACCGCACGGATGTCTTTGGCACCTTCTCCCCCCGGTTCTGGCCGTGGGACACGGACAAGGTGGAGACCGCGTGCCCGCTCTACAACCCGAACGCCAGCAACTCCAACCCGGCCTCCCGCGCGGGCGACTACATGCACGAGGGCTGGCACGCCAACTTCGACAAGCACAACATCAACAATGGCAACACCGGCGGTCACCGGCCCGGGCCCCAGGGCTCCTGCACCATCAACGGTTGTGACTACTTCTACTTCCATGGCATCAGCAAGTATGCCTTTGGCGCCATGTGGGAGAACGACGGGACGGCCAACCGCTTCCACTCGCCCAACCAGGTGCAGGTGGAGTTCCTCTGCGACGTGTCGGACCAGTCACAGTGGTGGATTCCGTTGAGCGTGCGGCAGACGGCCGCGGCGGATGCCAACAGCCGCGCCGTGTCGCGCTTCATCAACGGCCCGGGGTATAGCTGCGGCAGTCCCCGTCCCTGGTAATCGGATGACCCGCTGGCGCATTCGGAGCGTGAAACCATGACATCGTTTCGGATGCGCCTGTCCCCGGGCCTGTTCCTCCTCACCCTGGTCTGCTGCTCCTGTCTCTTACACACATCTGACGCTGCCGACGAACTC
>NZ_RAWI01000301.1 GCF_003612125.1 Corallococcus praedator | reverse complement strand
GGCGCGGGGTGGGGTGGTGGGGCCGCTGAAGGAGGTGCGCGCGGCGTTCGGTCCGGATGGCGCGCCGCTGCGGATTCCGGTGGAGCTGGAGGAGCACCGGTTCCTGACGGCGCGGCCGGTGGAGCTGCTCACCGACGTGCTGGCGGACGAGGCGGCGCGGGCACCGGCCTTCGGCTTGGACAATGCGCTGCGCTTGCCGTTCCGCGTGGCGGCGAAGACGGGGACGAGCCGGGCGCACGTGGACAACTGGGCGGCGGGCTTCACGCGGGAGCGCACGGTGGCCGTGTGGGTGGGCAACTTCGATGGCACGCCGATGCGGGGTGTGTCCGGCATCACCGGCGCGGGCCCGGTGTTCGCGCGGGTGATGTCGCTGGCGATGCGAGGGGTGCGCGCCGCGCCGCTGGTGGACCGGAGCCACTTCGAGTCCGCGGCCATCTGTGCGTTGTCCGGCGAGCGCGCGGGGCCGAACTGCCCGGGCCTGCTGAAGGAGGTCTACCTGCCGGGCACGGCGCCCCGCCACGACTGCACGATGCACCGGAGCGACGGCGCGCTGGACGTGGGCCCGGCGTACCTCGCGTGGGCGCAGGCGGAAGGTCTCGCGTCGGCGTCGGTGAGCGCGGAGGGCCGGCCGGGGAGCCGGGCCGGGTTCATCCTGCCGGCGGACGGGGACGAGTTCCTGGTGGAGCCGCAGCTGCCCGAGGGTGCGCAGGCGGTGCCGGTGCGGGTGATGGCGCCTCCCGGGGCGAAGATGCTGGAGCTGCGCACGGACGACGGGCGCCGCATTGAACTGCCGCCTCCCTTCGTCACGCGACTGCCGGCGGTGGCGGGGGTGCGCAGGCTGGAGTTGTGGGCTCCCGGCGGCGCCGAGCCGCTGGCGGTGACGCGGTATCGCGTTCGATGAACGCCGTGGGCATGGCCGTGCTCCTTGCCGCGATGGTGGCGGGCACTGCGTCCGGCGAAGCGCGCGTGGCTCGCCCGTCGGATGCGAAGCCCGGGGTGGCTCCCGAGACGGGCGTGGAGGTGCGGATCCTCTCGAAGCACCGGCCCGCGCGGCTGCGCCTGGACGGCCCCCGTTCGCTTGAAGTCTTCGCCTCGCGCGACGTGCTGCTCGTGGACGGACGCGCGGTGTCGCCGCCCCTGCGGCTGGAGTCCGGCCGCTGGCGGATCCGGGGTCGCAACCTGGACCGGCGCTACGAGGGCTCGCTGTCCCTGGACGCCCGTGCTGGCGAGTTGATCATCATCGCCACCTTCGCGGTGGAGACCTACGTCGCGGCGGTCACCGCGAGCGAGACCGAAGTCGACACGCCGTTCGAAGCGCTCCGCGCCCAGGCCATCACCGCCCGCAGCTACGTGCTCGCCTCGGGCAGGCGGCATGAGGAGGCCCGGGCGTGTGATCTCACCCACTGCCAGGTCCTGCGCGGCGAAGGCTTCGCGCGTCACCTGGCCCGTGCCCGCGATGCGGCCCGTTCCACCGAAGGCGTCGTGCTGCGCCTGCGCGATGGCGCCATCGCGCTCGCGCCCTTCCATGCGAGCTGCGGTGGACACACCGCTGAACCCGTGGCCGTGTTCGGTGCTCCGGATCTCACCGGCGCCGCCGCCGTGCCCGACCGCTGCCCTGCGTCTCCCTGGAGCGCCGTCGTCTCGCGCGCGCAGGTGACGGCCGCCGCCACCGAGGCCCTGGGCAGCCCCGCGCAGGCGGCGGATCTGCTCCTGGACCGCGACTCCAGCGGGGCGGTGGTGCGGGTGGTGGACCGCGCTTCGGGGCGCGACGCCCGGGGCGATGCCTTCTTCCGCGCGCTCGGGGCCCGTGCCGGTTGGGATCGCATCCGCAGTGCGCGCTTCTCCTTCGCGTTCGGCGGAGAGCGGGTGCTCGTCGAAGGTCAGGGCCACGGTCACGGCGTCGGTCTGTGTCAGGCCGGCGCGGCCCTGCTCGCCCGGCAGGGCCAGACCGCGGAACAGTTGCTCGCGCACTACTTCCCGCGCGCCCTTCTCTCGCACACGAAGGACAAGTGAACCCGGGGGCCGGAAGGGCCCCCCGTTCGCAGTCGTCCGCGAGGGAGACGTGCCTTCAGGGGCCATCCTCTCCGACCCCCCCGCGAGGGGTTATCAGCACCCCGAGTGCTCCGTATCGATTGCACAGAGCCCTCAGTCTCGCGCAGTCCAGCGGGGCGTGGCCTCGCGCACCGGCCATCCCGGTGCGGGACCCAACCGGGGAGGCATCACATGGCGTTCAACCTGATCGAAGCGGTCGGCTCACAGTTCATGAAGAAGGGATTGCTCCAGAAGATCAGCGGGAGCCTGGGCGAGGATCCGCAGGCGACCACCAAGGTGCTGCCGGGCGCCATCGCCGCGGTGGCGGCGGGCGTCGTGGATCAGGGCGGCAACGAAGCCGGAGCGCACCGTCTGCTGTCGAAGCTCAACGAGGGCGGCTTCACCGGACCCGACGCGGGTCCGCTCCCCGACGGCATCGGCGAGGGGCTGATGGACGAGGAGGAGCGCGGCAAGGGCATGCTGAACGGGCTGTTCGGCAACAAGCTCGGGGGCATCGCCGACGGCCTCTCGCGCTTCGGTGGGATGCGCAACTCCGGCTCGGCGATGAAGCTGCTGTCCCTGGCCGCGCCCATGCTCATGGGCGTCCTGGGCAAGCAGGTGCGGGATCAGCGCATGGGCGCGTCCGGGCTGATGCAGATGCTGAACGGTCAGCGCTCCAACATCGCCGCGGCGCTGCCAGCCGGCGTGGGCGGCCTCCTGGGCTTCGGCGGCACCTCGCGCCACGCGGTCGCGGAGGTCATCGAACCCCACCGCGAAACCGTGACGCAGGTCCGTGAGACGGCGACCGTCCGCGAAGCCGTCCCCCGCCAGACCATCAACCGGCCACCGGAGAAGAAGAAGAGCATCGCCGGGTGGGCCGTCCCCCTGGCCCTGCTGGCGCTGGTCGCGCTCGCCTGGGGAGCCCTGCGCGGCCGCAGGAACGAACCCGCGAAGGCCCCGGTGGCGACACGCACGACGCCCGCGCCCCGCGTGGAGGATCGCGTCGCCCAGGCGCCACAGCCCGCGCGTCCCACGCCTGCGCCGCAGCCCGCGCCGGTGACCCCGCCGGCGGTCCCGCCGCAGGCCGAGGAGCAGACCCCGCCCGCGACGGGCGGCTCCGGCACGGAGGAGGGCACGGGCAGCGCTGGTACGGAGGAGGCCACGGGCGGCTCGGGCACGGAGAAGGCGCGCGTGAGCGATGCCACCGGGCTGCGTGAGGCCTTCGACAGCAAGAACGCGGAGTCCCAGGGCTTCGTGCTGGAAGGCGTGGAGTTCAAGACCGGGTCGGCGACGCTCACCGCGAAGGGCAAGCAGCGGGTGACGGAGCTGGGCGACGTGCTGAAGGAGAAGCCCGACGCGCGCGTGCGCATCAAGGGCTTCACCGACTCCACGGGCAACGCGGACGCCAACCAGCGGCTGTCGCAGACGCGCGCGGACAGCGTGAGCAAGGCCCTGGTGGGCGAAGGCGTGCCCGCCAACCGCATCGAGGCCAGCGGCGAGGGCGACGCGGAGCCCATCGCCCCCAATGACACCCCCGAGGGCCGCGTGCAGAACCGCCGCATCGAGGTGCAGGTGATCCCGCAGTAGTCCCCCATGCACGCGTTCCCGGCGGCGTACGGCCTTCCCCGTGAAGGCCGTACGCCGCTGTCTTTTCGTGCCCCGCTCATGGGACGCATCAGGGGGGCAGGAGGGCAGGGGAGCGCCCCTGTCGCCAGGCCGTCGCTTGGGGTACGCCGGCCGTGACTGGCCGCATCCTGTCCACCGCGTTACATCCCCCGGGGGCACCACTTCTGTCAGGCTGCCGCTAACGCCTCGCGTTAGGGCTTCACGCTTGACCCTGCTTTCACCCACCCTCTAGAAGGCCCGCGACCCATGGCGACTCCCGATCGGTTTCCCCTCCCACAGGTCTCCGAATCCACCCGCAAGCCCGAGTGGTTGAAGGTGCGTCTGCCGCACGGGGAGGGGTACGAGCGGGTCAAGGCCATCGTGAAGCGCACGAAGCTGGCCACGGTGTGCGAGGAGGCCCGCTGCCCGAACATCGCCGAGTGCTGGGGCGGAGGCACCGCCACGGTGATGTTGATGGGCGAGGTGTGCACGCGCGCCTGCCGCTTCTGCCACGTGAAGGTCGGGGCACCTCCGCCGCTGGATCCGATGGAGCCCATCCATCTGGCGCAGGCGGTGAAGGAGATGAACCTGGAGTACATCGTCGTCACGTCGGTGAACCGCGACGACCGTCCGGACGGGGGCGCCAGCCACTTCGCGTCCGCCATCCGCGAGCTGCGCAGGGAGAGCCCGCGCACCCTCGTCGAGGTCCTCATCCCCGACTTCAAGGGGCAGGAGAAGGACCTGATCACCGTGGCGGAGGCGAAGCCGCACGTGGTGGCGCACAACGTGGAGACCGTGGAGCGCCTGACGCCCACGGTGCGCGACCGCCGCGCCACCTACCGCCAGTCGCTGCGCGTGCTGGAGTTCCTCAAGAACCGCCCGGAGCGGGTCTACACCAAGACGTCGGTGATGGTGGGGCTGGGCGAAACGGATGAGGAGCTGGAGCGCACGTTCAAGGACCTGCGCGACGTGGGCGTGGATGTCCTCACGCTGGGCCAGTACCTGCAGCCCTCGCAGTACCACCTGCGCGTGGAGCGCTTCGTGACGCCCGCGCAGTTCGAAGCGTACAAGGCGCTGGCGGAGTCCTTTGGTTTCCTCTACGTGGCCTCCGGGCCGCTGGTGCGCTCCAGCTACCGCGCCGCCGAGTTCTTCATGAAGGGCCTGATGGAGCGCGAGCGCGTGGAGCGCCTGGGCTGACCTGACGCACCCTTCCCCAACACAGAGAGACACACCCCCTCATGGCGACTTTCGAATTCAAGCTCCCGGACCTCGGCGAAGGCGTGATGGAGGGCGAGCTTGTGAAGTGGCACGTCAAGGAGGGCGACCTGGTGAAGGAAGACCAGGTGCTCGCCGAGGTGATGACCGACAAGGCCACCGTCACGGTGCCCAGCCCCCGCGCGGGCCGCGTCGTGAAGACGCACGGCCGTGAAGGGGACATGGCCAAGGTGCACCAGCTGCTGGTGACGCTGGAGACCGAAGGCGGAGCCCCCGTGGCGAGCGCTCCGGCCCACGGCGCTCCGGCGGCCGTGAGCGCCCCCGTGGCGGCGCCCGCGCAGGCCCAGGCGGCCCAGACGCAGGCCGCCTCCAAGGTCCTGGCGACGCCCGTCACGCGCCGGATGGCGCGCGAGCACGGCCTGGACCTGGCGGAGATCTCCGGCAGCGGTCCGCAGGGTCGGGTGACGAAGGCGGACGTGGTGGCGGCGCTGGAGGGTGGCGGCGCGCCGAAGAAGAACGAGGTGACGGCGCCCGCGCCGCAGGCCGCGCGTCCGGCGGCGCCGCTTTCGACGGGGCGGGGCGACGAGCGCATCGCGCTGCGCGGGCTGCGCAAGAAGATCGCCGAGAAGATGGTGCGCTCGAAGTTCACGATGCCGCACTTCGCGTTCGTGGAGGAGGTGGACGCCACGGACCTGGTGGCCCTGCGCACGCGGCTCAACAGCCAGCTGGCGGCGGCCGGTGACGGCACGAAGCTCACGTACCTGCCGTTCATCGTGAAGGCGACGATCGCGGCGATGAAGAAGTTCCCGCACCTCAACGCGAACTTCGACGAGGCGTCGCAGGAGCTGGTGGTGCGTGGCGAATACAACATCGGCATCGCGGTGGCCACGCCGGACGGCCTCACGGTGGCGGTGGTGCGCAACGCGGATCAGCTGACCCTGGGCGAACTGGCGAAGGAGATCTCCCGCCTGAGCGCCGCAGCGCGCGACCGCAAGCTGAAGATGGAGGAGCTGACGGGCGGCACCTTCACCATCACCTCGCTGGGTCAGAGCGGCGGGCTGTTCGCCACGCCCATCCTGAACCACCCCGAGGTGGGCATCATGGGCGTTCACAAGCTGAAGAAGCGCCCGGCGGTGAAGAACGATCAGGTGGTCATCCGGGACATGATGAACCTGTCACTGTCCTGCGATCACCGCGTCATCGACGGTGACGTGGCGGCGAGCTTCGTCTACGAGGTCATCAAGTATCTGGAGGCACCGGACCTGCTGTTCCTCGCGATGGCGTGAGGACACGCGTCGTGGTGCTCGCCCGGCCGCCCTGACTCCGGGGGGCGGTGGGCGCGGGGGGACTTCCGGACATGAAATCCGAGGCGGGCATCCGCGATGGCCGACAATCCCCGTGAGTTGATCCGCGCCGCCCAGGCCGCCGAGCTTCAGGGAGACATGACGCGCGCTGCGGACTGCCTGGAGCAGGCCGCGGCGCTCTACCAGCAGTCCGGACACACCTCGCGCGCCTCGCAGTTGCTGCGGCAGGCGCGCCAGCTGAAGAGCCGGTCTCCGGATGTGAGCCCCGCGTTCGCCGCGGCGATGGGGGGCGGGAAGGACGCCATGGCGTTCCGTTCCCTGTCCACGATGACCTGGAGCGACGCTGCGTCCGCCGCGTTCAACGACAAGGCGGAGGCCGGGGGCCTGCCGGGTCCGTCCGAGCGCGAGGCGCCGGGCGAGCCTGGAGCGCAGCGGTCCTCCGGGCGCCATGAAGCTGTCGGCGCTGGGGGCCTGCCGCATCCCTCCGAGCCTCCGGCATCCAGCGGATCCGTGGGGCTGCCGCCGCTCGCTGAACGGATCGCGGCGGTCGTGCTGGAAGGCTCGACGCGGCCTTCCGGGGACCCGGCGGACATCGCCGCCGGTGGCTCCTCGCGCTCCACGGAACGCGCGGCGTCCGCCCAGCTCGCGGATGCGCTGAGCCGCTCCGACTCCTCCAGCGCTGACCAGGCCCCCCAGGAACGTTCCTGGCACTCCGGACCCGGCCCGTTCCCGGGACGCGCCGAACACGCCGACTCCGGGCAGGCCACGGGCCCCCTGGAACACGTCGAGCACGAGGACTCCCTCCAACCCGGAGGCCTGCTGGGCCCTCCCGAGGACGACGACGTCATCGTCCCCGGTGGCCTGCTGCGTCCTCCAGATGAGGACGAGGCTCCGGAAACCGCGAGGCCCGCGCACGGACGTCGGCGCGAGAAGCGCCTCATCGAACGGGGGCCCACCCGCGCGGATCCTGCGCTGGATGCGTGGTGCTCGTTCTGCTGCCGGCCTCGCGGCGAGGTCGGTGATTTGGTGGCGGGCCCCGCGGGCGCGTTCATCTGCAAGGGCTGCCTGGGTGAGTCCCAGGGCCTCCTCGGCGACGTCGTCGCGCCGCCCCGTGCGCGCAAGCCCGTGGAGGACGCGACCGCCGAAGGCGTGGAGATGCTGGGCCACGACGAGGTGCGGACCCTCCTGGCGCGCACGCTCCAGGCGGGAGCGCGCTGCATGCTGCTCGTGGGGCCGGAGGGCTGCGGCAAGAGCATCTTCTTCCAGTCGGTGCAGCGGCGGGGGCAGGGCGTGCTCACGTCGGTGGAGACCCTGGAGTCCGCCCCTGGCGCGGACGTGCTCCTGGTGGAGGACGTGGACCGGCTGGAGTCCGGAGCCAAGGCCGCGCTGGTCGCCTTCCTCGCGAGCCACCCGGAGCGCGCGGTGGTGATGAGCGCTCGGGGCGCGGTGTCGTCGCTGGGCCTGTGGGTGCGAGGGGAGGGCGGCAGCCTGCCCGTGCCCACCACCGCGGGCCTCATGGAGGCCGTGCAGGGCTCGCTCCCGGTGGCGCTGCTGGAGCGCGTGCAGGTGCTGTTGCCGGTGCGCCGTCCGACGGTGCCGGAGCTGGTGGAGGTGGCCCGGCGTTCGCTGGCCCTGCGCCGTCCGGCGGTGTCCCTGTCGGAGGAGGTGCTGGGCGCCTTCGCGGCGGAGGCGGTCCGCTCGCCCCGCGCGGGCCATGAGCTGCGCGCCCTGTTGTCGCGCGTGTATGCGGGCTCCTGGAGCCTGGAAGCGGCGCAGACGCCCGCGCCGTCCGCCCCCGCGCCGCACCCCGGCCGGGGGGGCCGGAAGGGAGCGCCATGAACACGCTCACCGTCTTCCGCCTGGGTCGGGTGGAGTACGAGGACGGACTGAAGCTGATGCACCTGTTCGGCGAGGCCCGCATGCAGGGGCTCGTCGGGGACACGCTGCTGCTGCTGGAGCACCCGCCCGTCCTGACGCTGGGCCGCGCCGCGAAGCGCGAGAACATCACCGCCACCGACGCGCGCCTTGGGGAAGAAGGCGTGGAGGTGTTCGACACCAACCGGGGCGGCGACGTCACCTACCACGGGCCGGGACAGGTGGTGGGCTACCCCATCCTCCTGCTCCCGCCAGAGCGCCAGGACGTGCGCCGCTACGTGCGCGACGTGGAGCGCGGCCTCATCCAGACGCTCGCGGGCTTCGGCCTCACCGCGGGGCCCATCCCGAAGTGGCCGGGCGTGTGGCTGGGGCAGGAGGGTTCGCCGGACGCGCGGAAGATTGGCGCCATTGGCGTCCACCTGTCCAAGTGGCTCACCACGCACGGCTTCGCGCTCAACGTGAACACCCGGCTGGAGCACTTCCAGCTCATCGTCCCGTGCGGCATCCGCGAGGCGGGCGTCACGTCCATGCAGCGCGAGCTGGGCCACGCCGTGTCCGTGCCGGACGTGGAGGAGGCCCTCGCCCGCGAGTTCAGCCAGGTGTTCGACGCCCGGCGCGTGGACGGTGAGGTGTCGCTGCGCACGGTGAGCGTCGCGGTGGTGAAGGGCCAGGGCCCGGAGGCGCGCGTGCTGCTCCTGAAGCGGACGCCGGAGCGCGGCGGCTTCTGGCAGACCGTCACCGGACGCCTGGAGCCCGGGGAGGCCCCAGCGCAGGCCGCCCGCCGCGAGCTGGTGGAGGAGACGGGCCTCGCCGCCGAGCCCGTGGATCTGCACTACCGCCACGCGTTCGCGCTGGGAGACGCGCTGCCCCCGAAGCTCGTGGAGGAGCACGGCTTCGCGGTGCACGTCGGACCGGACGCTCCGGTGCGACTGGGCCCGGAGCACGAAGCCTTCGAGTGGGTGGACGTGCCCGCCGCCCTGCGACGGCTGCCCTTCCGGGGCCTGCGCGAGACGGTGGCGCGGGCCCTGGAAGCGCGGCGTCCGACTACAGCTTGAGCACCATCGCCTCCTTCGCGGCGATGGCCTCCGGGCGCTGCTTGCGCACCTCCCGCACCAGCTTGTCCATGGCCGCGTCGTCGCGACCCGGATCATGGTGGAAGAGCACCAGCTGCTTCACGTCGCTGGCGTCGGCCGCCTTCACCGCGGCCTCCCAGGTGGAGTGGCCCCAGCCCGTGCGGCCCCGGTACTCGTCCTCCGTGTACATGGAGTCGTAGATGAGCGCGTCCGCGCCGCGAGCGAAGTCGAACAGGCCCGCGTCCAGCGCGGTGCCGTGCTCCACGTCCGTGGCGTACACCAGCGAGCGTCCGCCGAAGTCCACGCGGTAGCCCACGTTGCCGCCGGGGTGGTTCAGCTCCAGCGTGCGCACCGTCGCCTTGCCCACCGGGATGTCCTTGCCCACGATGACGTCCCGGTACTCCAGGCGCGTGCGGAACACGTCCTCCGCCGTCACCGGGAAGTAGGGGTGCACCATCTGCCCGGCCAATATCTGCTTCAGCGACTTCCCATCCCGTGGCGACCCGTGGAGCGTCACGTCGTTCGCGGGCGAGAACATCGGCGCGAAGAACGGCAGGCCCTGCAGGTGGTCGTAGTGGTAGTGCGAGATGAAGATGTTGGCCTTGACGGGCTTGCGCGTCGCCGCCAGCGCATCCCCCAGGCCGCGTGCTCCCGAGCCCAGGTCGAAGATGAGCAGCTCGTCGCCGCAGCGGACCTCCACGCACGGCGTGTTGCCGCCGTAGCGCTTCGTCTGCGGGCCGGGCGCGGGGATGGAGCCGCGCACCCCCCAGAACCGCACCTCGAAGCGCGCGGTGCTCCGCCGGACCGGGCGCTTAGCCGGCCTTGGCTTCGGTGTCGTCGTCCTCCGCGAAGAGCTCAATCAGGTGCCCCGTACGCTCACGCTTCGTCTTCAAATAGTCGACGTTATGCGGATTGTGCTCGGTCCGGGAAGGGATTCGGCGTCGGACCGCCACTCCTTCTTCGACCAGCCCCGCGATCTTCAGCGGATTGTTGGTGATCAGGTCCACTGACTGCACGCCCAGTGAGCGCAGCATCTCCGCCGCCACGTCATAGGAGCGCAAATCGTCCGCGAAGCCGAGCTGCCGGTTGGCCTCGTAGGTGTCCAGCCCCTTGGACTGGAGGGCGTAGGCCTTGATTTTGTTGCCCAGGCCGATGCCCCGGCCCTCCTGGCGCAGGTAGAGCACCACGCCCAGGCCGTTCTGCGTGACGAAGTCCATGGCCCGGTCCAACTGCTCGCGGCAGTCGCACTTGAGGCTGCCGAAGACTTCGCTCGTCAGGCACTCGGAGTGGATGCGCACCGGGACGCCGTCCAGGCCCGCCGGCTCGCCCACCACCAACGCCACGTGCTCCCGCCCGTTGCGCTTGTCGCGGAACACGATGGTCTTCAGCACGCCACGGGCCGTGGGCACATCCGCTTCCGAATACCGCTCCAGATGCTGGGTCGGCTTTCGGGTCGGCAGGACCTGGGGTGGGCGAGTGTCGGACATGGTAGGTCTTCTCCCAGTGGAGGAGCGTTTCTTCTCGCTCCGCCGGATGCAAGTCAAGGTGGCACCCCCCATGGGTGGGGCGTCACCCACAGGGGATAGATGCGGTTGCCGGCTTCCGTGTTCCTCAGGCCACCCACGACAGGGGGAGCAGCTCGACATGGGATCCATCAGTCAAGCTGCTGATTTCCCGGGGGAAGTGGAGCAGGTGGGTGGCTGCCGACGCTGAACGCAGGACACCCGACGTTTGCGTCCCGAGGGGCTTCGCCCACAGCTCGCCCGCCCGCCAGCTCACCGTCACGCGGACGAAGTGGGCCAGCCCGGGGGGCTTGGACAGGCGGCCGTCCAGGCGCCCTGACACCCGGTGGGGCTCCACGTCCTGGATGCCCAGGAGCCGGCGCAGGGCGGGGCGCACGAACAGCTCGAAGGTCACCAGCGAGGAGGTCGGGTTGCCGGGCAGGCCGAAGAAGAGGGTCGGGCCCCGCTGGCCCACCACCAGGGGCTTGCCGGGCTTGATGGCCACGCGCCAGAAGTGCTGCTCCACGCCCAGGGCCCCCAGGGCGTCCTTCACGAAGTCGTGGTCGCCCACGGACACGCCCGCGCTGGTGAGGACCACGTCGAAGCCGTCCGTGCGCGCCAGGGCCTCCTGGACGGCCTCCCGGGTGTCCCGGGCGATGCCCAGCAGCGTGGGCAGGCCGCCCGCGCGTCGCACCGCCAGGGCCAGCGCCGGGGCGTTGGTGTCCACGATGCGCCCGTCGGGCGGTTCATCCGCCCGGCACAGCTCGTCGCCGGTGGACAGCACCGCGACGCGCGGCCGGCGGGGAACCGGCACGGACGTCATGCCCTGCGCCCACAGCAGGCCCAGCTCCGGGATGCCCAGCGGGGTGCCGCGCCCCAACAGCACGTCACCCTCGCGCGCGTCCTCGCCCCGGGGCCGGATGAAGTTCCCCGGCGCCACGGCCTCCAGCACCTCCACGCTGTCGGGGGCCAGGGGGCGGGTGCGCTCGCGCATCACCACCG
>NZ_RAWI01000300.1 GCF_003612125.1 Corallococcus praedator | reverse complement strand
GGGGAAGGGGTGGTTGGGAACGCGCGGAGGAGCGGGGGCGCTGTTATCCTGCGGGGCCGCTCGCCTTTCGCCCCTCCTGCCCCTGGTAGAACGCCGCATGTCCGCGCCCGCGCCCCGTCCTCCCTCTGTCGACAGCCTGCTGGGTCCTGGCGGCGCGCTGGAGCAGGCGCTGCCCGCGTACGAGCACCGCCCGGAGCAGCTCCAGATGGCGCGCGCCGTGGAGCGGGCCTTCTCCGAAGGCAGCTACCTGCTGGCGGAGGCCGGCACGGGCACGGGCAAGACGCTGGCCTACCTGGTGCCGGCGCTCCTGGCGGGCCGCAAGGTGGTGGTGTCCACCGCGACGAAGACGCTGCAGGACCAGGTGTTCTTCAAGGACCTGCCGCTGCTCAGCGAGAAGCTGGGGCTCCAGTTCGAGGCGGCCTACCTCAAGGGGCGGGGCAACTACCTGTGCCTGCACCGCTACGAAGCCTTCGAGAAGGACCCGCAGTTCGTCTCGCGCGATGAGGCGAAGCAGTGGCCGCTGCTCAAGCGCTGGGTGACGGAGACGGAGACGGGGGACCGGGCGGAGCTGGACCTGCCGGAGTCCTTCGCCACGTGGTCGCGGCTGTCCACCACGTCGGAGACGTGCCTGGGTTCGCGCTGCTCTCAGTATGAGACGTGCTTCGTCACGAAGATGCGCAAGCGCGCGGAGGCCGCGGACCTGCTGGTGGTGAACCACCACCTGTTCTTCGCGGACCTGGCGCTGCGCAGCTCCGGCAAGCGCACCGAGGGCGTGCTGCCCTTCTACGAAGCCGTCGTCTTCGACGAGGCGCACGCGCTGGAGGACGTGGCCAGCGGCCACTTCGGCTACAGCGTCTCCAACTACCGGCTGGAGGAGCTGTCGCGCGACGCGGTGGCGGCCCTGCCGGTGAAGGATGAGCGGCACGCGACGCTCGCGGCGCTGGCCCAGCGGGTGCGCTCGCACGCGGACGCGCTGTTCCTCCAGGCCCCTCGCGCGCTGGGGTTCTCCAGCCAGGAGTCCACCGTCGCGCTGCGCCCGGAGACCATGGGCAAGCTGTCCGGCGCGCTGGAGCAGGTGCGCGAGGGCCTGTCCGCGCTGGCGTCCTTCTCCGGCAGCGAGCGCGAGGCGGAGCTGGCCGCCATCCACCGCCGCGCCGAGGAGATGGTGGAGCAGCTCACCTTCCTGGAGAAGGCGGAGTCCTCCGAGCACGTCTACTGGGCGGAGGCGCGCGGCAAGGGCATCTTCCTGCGCGCGAACCCCATCGACGTGGCGAAGGAGCTGCGCGACCGGCTCTACGGCGCGCTGGACACGGTGGTGTTCACCTCCGCGACGCTCGCGGCGGACGGCCGCTTCGACTTCTTCGCCAAGCGCATGGGCATGTACGACGAGGAGGGTCAGCCGGTGACGCGCGTGCGCACGCTGGCGGTGCCCAGCCCGTTCGACTTCCCCCGGCAGTCCGCGCTCTACCTGCCTACGCACCTGCCGGACCCCAGCGCCCCGGGCTTCATCGAGGCGGCGGCGGAGGAGATCATCCAGTTGTGCGAAGTCACGGGCGGGCGCGCCTTCGTGCTCTTCACGTCCTTGCGCAACATGGTGCGCGCGTATGAGCTGACCGCCACGCGGCTGCCCTATCAGGCGCTGCTCCAGGGCGAGCGGCCCAAGGCGCAGCTCCTGGAGTCCTTCCGCCAGACGCCCAGCGTGCTCTTCGCCGCGCACAGCTTCTGGGAGGGCGTGGATGTGCCCGGGGATGCGCTGAGCCTGGTCATCATCGACCGGCTCCCGTTCGCGTCGCCGGGGGACCCGCTGGTGGCCGCGCGCATCCGGCAGATTGAGGCGCGCGGTGAGGAACCGTTCGACCAGTACCAGTTGCCGCAGGCGGCGCTGGCGCTGCGCCAGGGCTTCGGGCGGCTCATCCGCACGCAGGCGGACCGGGGCATCGTGGCGATGCTGGACCGCAGAATCGTGACGAAGGGCTACGGCCGCGTGTTCCTCTCCAGCCTGCCGCCCGCGAAGCGGATGGAGGACACGACGGAGCTGAGCCGCTGGTTCAATGGACCGGTACGCCCCGTTCCGCCGCTGAGAACCGTTCGTTGAACCCGTCGCGCAGGCGCAGGCCCACGCGCGCCTGGAAGGGCGGGGCGAGCGTGTCCACGCCCGCGCGGCCCGCGAGGTAGGAGCGGTCGAACAGGTTCTCCACCGCGGCGAAGGCGGCCACCTTCCAGAAGAGGTGGCGGCTCACGAACAGGTCCACGATGGCGGCCCCTCCCATGCCGCGCGCGTTGAGGTCGTCCTCGTACTGCGGGCCCACGACGCGAAGCTGCGCGGTGGCGGTGAGCAGGGACGGCTCATCGAAGGTGACGCTGAGCGAGCCGCGATGCCGGGGGTCCTGTGGAAGCTGGCGGCCCACGAGGTCCGGTTGGCCGGGCGCGTCGGTGACGACGGGATCCACGAACGTGTAGGCGGCAAGCACCGTCCACTGGCGGGCCGGGCGCCAGTCCGTGCCCAGCTCCACGCCGCGCACGCGCGCCTGGCCCAGGTTCTGGCGCTGGCGGGTGGTGCCGTCGGGCAGGGGCGTGGCCAGGGTGACGTTGGTGACGGGCGCGTCGAGCACGTTCCAGAAGCCGGTGATGCGTCCGATGAGGCCGCCGGGGCCCAGGGTCTCCACGCCCGCCTCGGTGCCCCAGAGGCGTTCGGCGTCCAGGTCCGGGTTGGCGGCGGTGAGGACGGTGCCCACCTGGAAGGGGCGGTACAGCTCATTGAGCGTGGGCGCGCGGAAGGCCCGGTAGACGGAGGCGCGCAGGGTGAGCCAGTCCAGCGGGCGCAGGCGCGCGGCCAGCCGCGGGCTGAGCTGGCCGGCGGTGCGGGGGGCGAAGTCGGTGGCGGTGGTGTAGCCATCCGAGCGGCTCTCCAACTGGTAACCATCCCGGTTGCGCCACACGTCCCAGCGCAGCGTGCCGGCGAACTCCAGCGCGGAGGACACCGTGTAGAGGTCCTGCACGAAGAGCCCACCGGAAAGCTGCGTGCCCCGGGTGGTGCGCGCGTAGATAGACGTGGGCGTGTACGTGGCGGGGAAAAGCAGCTCCTGCGCGGTGCCGGCGGCGCGGCGGGCATCCACCCCGGCGGCGAGCACGTGCGTTCCGCCCAGCGTCAGGTTGGGTCCGGTCCACACGAGCGAGCCGCCCTGGTCGTTGGCGGGCACGTCCTGGAACGCGGAGCGGATCTCGTAGTCGCGGTCCGCGCTGACGCGGGCGCGGTTCTGGGCGAAGTGCTGGGTGCGACCGTAGAGGCCCAGCTCGAAGGTGCCGGTGTCCTGCGTGCGCAGACGGGCGCTGCCGGTGAACCACGCGAGGTCCACGCTGGCGACGGTGTAGCGGGTGCCGCCGTTCTGCGTCTCTCGGAACAGGCTGGCGCGGGCGGTGAGCAGGAGGTCGTCGGTGGCCTGCACCTCCACGCGCGCCTGCCCGGTGAGGTGCTTGGACGGGGTGTTGGCGTCGATGGAGCCGCGCTGGTCGGCGGGGACGATGCGGTAGCCGTCGCTGGTGAGACCTTCTGCCTCCAGGGAGATGCCCACGCGCTTCCAGCGGTCCGCGATGCGCGCGCCGAAGAAGCCGGTGCCCTGGTTGCCCACCGACACGTCCGCGTCGATGACCCCGACGATGGGCTGGGAGATGAGCTGCACGACGCCACCCAGCGCGGCGCTGCCGTAGAGCGCGGAGCCGCCGGTGGGGACGACCTCGATGCGGTCCAGGCCCAGCCGGGGCAGGGCGCGCCAGAACACCCAGCCTCCGTAGGGGTCGTTCACCGGCAGGCCGTCCAGCAGCACCAGTCCCCGCGCGACGCCGGAGGGCGCGAGCCCGCGCAGGTTGAGCCCCTGCGCGGTCGGGTCCGCGACGAGGGACGGCGTGCGGCGGAAGGTGGCCGCTGAGGGCAGCGTGCGCACGAGCGCGTCCTGCGTGAGCGTGGGGCTGCGCTCGATTTCGTCGCGGGGAATCACCACCGTGGTGGCGGGCACGTCACGCAGCGGGCGCGGCAGGCGCGTCGCGGTGACGACGGTCCGGGTCTCGGCGGGAGCTTCGGGTTCGGCGGGGGTGGACTCCGCGCTGACGGGTGCGCCTGCTTCGTCGCGGTCCTGGGTTCCCTCGGACGACGGTGCCTCCACCTGCGCCGCCGCGATGCCGGGCAGCAGCAGCGCCAGCCTGAAGCAGACTCCAATGCCTCGCAGGACGTGAGCGCGCCGTCGGAGGGGCGCGGCAAGCGGACGGGAGGGGGCGGCCGGGCCGGTCATTCCCGCCGCTCTAGCGGAGATACCGCCCTCGCGGGAGGGCGCATCCACCCGGGCTCGCTCCACCCGACGGGGGACGACACTCCCGGGGCGCTCCCCGAAAACACGAACGGCGGTGAAGGGCCGAAGAAGGCCGCTCACCGCCGTCGCTCCGGAACCCGGGAAGCCCCAGGTCCCGCGGACACTACGCCGTGGCCGCGCCACCGCCCGCGGCGGCCGGGCCCTGGTACTGCGCGTCGCCGAAGCCGAGGATGGCGTAGAAGACGGGGCCGAGCAGCGCCAGGCCGATGCCGAAGCCCGTGCCCTTGCCGAACGACTTCGCCATGTCGATGCCGATGATGAAGAGCGCGATGAAGTTCACGCACGGAATCAGCGCCAGCACGATCCACCAGGCCGGACGGCCGATGATCTTCGTCATGACGTAGATGTTGTAGATGGGGACGATGGCCGCCCACCCGGGCTCGCCCGCCTTGGTGAACGTCTTCCACAGGCCCGCGATCATCGCGCCGATGAAGGCAAAGTAGAAGATGTAGAACAGCGGGCCCGGGCCCGCGCTCTGCTGCTCCTGCATCTGCCGCATCATCTCAAGCTGCTGTTCATCCATGGCTGACTTCCCCCTCGGAAGTGTGGGACTCCGGCTCCAGGGCCGGTCGGTGTCCAGGTTCAGTGCCGAACAATTCGCGAAGTAGGGGGGCGAATGCAAATTCCTTCACCCCCATGCCGGCTTCGTCTCGAACCTTGAGACTTCCCCGTCTCACGCCTTCAGCGTCTCCGGCACCTCCCAGTCCGGCTTCAGCCGCTGGATGACCTTCACGAAATTCTCCTTGTCCTGGGCTTTCTCCAGCGCGGCGTCCGGGAGGATGACGTCATCCTTCACCAGCCGCTCCAGGTGCATGTCCAGGGTCTGCATGCCCTGGCCCTGGCCCGCCTGCATCTTGGAGGCGATCTGGAACACCTTGCCCTCGCGGATCATCGCCGCGATGGCGGCACTGCCCACCAGGATTTCGAGCGCGGCGACGCGGCCCTTGCCATCCGCGGTCTTCAGCAACTGCTGGGCGACGATGCCCGCCAGCGACTCCGCGAGCATGCCGCGCACCTGACCCTGTTCGTCCGCGGGGAAGGTGTTGATGATGCGGTCGATGGTCGCGGGCGCGCTGTTGGTGTGGACCGTGGCGAACACCAGTACGCCGAAGCTCGCGAGTTGGAGCGCCAGCTTCATCGTCTCGCTGGTGCGCAGCTCACCGATGAGGATGACGTTGGGGTCCTCGCGGCCGGCGGAGCGGATGGCGGTGGCGAAGCTGGACGCGTGCGGACCCACCTCGCGGTGGGTGACCTGGGCCTTGAGGGACTCGTGCACGAACTCCACCGGGTCCTCGATGGTGAGCACGTGCGAAGCGCGCGTCTTGTTGATGTGGTTGATCATCCCCGCGAGCGTCGTGGACTTGCCGCTGCCCGTGGGGCCCGTCACCAGCACCAGCCCGCTGCGGCGGTCCGCCATCTTGCGCACCACCTCCGGCGTCTTCAGGTCCTCCAGCGACAGCACCTTGCTGGGAATGGTGCGGAAGACGGCCCCGATGCCGGTCATCCGGTAGAAGTAGTTCGCGCGGAAGCGGGCCTTCGTCCCGTAGCCATAGGCGAAGTCCAGGTCCAGCTCCTCGGTGATCTGCCGCTTCTGTTCGGGCGAGCAGAGCTCGAAGAGCAGCGACTCCAGCTCCTCGGTGGTGAGGGGCTCGTCGCGCAGCGGCACCAGTTCGCCACGGATGCGGCCCAGGGGCGGGTAGCCCACGGCCATGTGCAGGTCGCTGCCCTTCTTTTCGAGCAGCACGTCGAACCAGGTCGCGATGCGAGGTGTGTCCGTCATGTCAGGCGCCCTTCTTGCCAAGCAGTGAGCCCACCTTGGACAGCATCCGCGCGCCCTCCTGGGGCGTGGCGGGCGCGGGCACGGTGGTGGCGCCAGCGCCGGGGCGCTTGCCCGTCACCATGGCCTCGATTTCGTCCGGGTTCTCCGCGAAGCCCTTCACCGTCTCCAGGGTCGCCTTGCCCGACTTCGCCAGGTCCGCCAGCGAGTCCTCGAAGCGGATGATGCCCAGCGACTTGCCTCGCTGCTGGAGCGACGGAATCTGGAACGTCTTGTTGTCGCGGATGAGGTTGCCCAGGGCCATGGAGCCGGGGAGCACCTCGGCGGCGGCCACCATGCGCTTGCCGTCCGCGCTGGGCATCAGCCGCTGGCTGACGATGAGGCGCAGGCCGCTGGAGAGCGACAGCCGCACCTGGCCCTGGTCCGCCGGGGGAAAGAGGTCGATGAGCCGGTCGATGGTCTTCGCCGCGCTGGGCGTGTTCATGGTGCTGATGAGCAGGTGGCCCGTTTCGCTGGCCGCGAGCGCCATGCGCACCGTCTCCGTGTCGCGCAATTCACCCACGACGATGACGTCCGGGTCCTCGCGGAGGCTGCCCTTGAGCGCGCTGGCGAAGGTGCGGGTGTTGCTGCCCACCTCGCGCTGGCTGATGAGGGCGCGCTTGCGCGGGTGCACGTACTCCACGGGGTCTTCCACGGTGAGCACGTGGTGCGTCGTCTCGCGGTTGATGATGTCCAGCAGCGCCGCGAGCGTGCTCGTCTTGCCATGGCCCGACGGGCCGGTGAGCACGATGAGGCCCTGGTGGTGGTGCGTCGCCTTGGCGATGTCCGCAGGCAAACCCAGCGACTCCAGCGTGGGAATCTCCCGGGGGATGACGCGGAAGACGCCCTTGAGGCCCGTGCGCTGGCGGTTCACGTTGACGCGGAAGCGCCCGGTGTCCTCGGAGTCCAGCGCGAAGTCCACGCTGCCGTCCTTCTCCAGCACGTGGCGCAGGCGCTCCGGGATGATGGGCAGCAGCAGCCGCTCCACCGTCTCCGGCGACAAGGGCGTGTCCTGGGGCTGCAGCTCCCCCGCGAGCCGGAACAGCGGCGGCCGCCCCGCCACCACGTGCAGGTCGCTGGCGAGCATGCTGCGCGCCTGCTCCAGCAGCACGGCCAGGTCGCGGCCCGGCGCGGAGGTCGTCCGCGAGATGGGAATGGCGCGCGCGGCGACCGGTGCGGCGTGCCCATGCGCGGCGGCGGACGGAGCCGCTGGCGGCGCGGCGCTGGGCGCGCGGGCGAAGGCCTCCACCGGCGCCGTGACCGCGGGAGCCCGAGCCGGGGCCGCTGGCGCAGCGGGGGCTCGCGCGGCGGCCGGGGCCGGGCCACCCACCTGGGCGGTGCGCGCGATGGCTTCGGCGGGGGCCGACACGGCGGGCATGCCACCGTAGGGCGTCCGCGTGGGGGCCGCTGGAGCCGCCGCCGGGGCCTGCGCGGCCGGAGGAGCAGACTGCGCCGCGCCCTCGGTGCTCTTGGTGAGGCGCACGTTCATCAGCTCGCCACGGCGCACCGCGGCGATGGAGAGCGCGCCCAGGCCGGTGGCGTTCACCGTCCATTGCACGGGCGTCTCCGACACCGTGGAGGCTCGCGCCATGCCCACCATGGCCTGGAGGGCCTTCACGAGCTCTTCGGTGGTGAGGGCGCCGGGATCAACGGGCTCGTAGCCGGTGGCGTTTCGCACCATGGGCGGACGGCCACTGGCCAGGGCCAGCTCGGTGATTCCGGGACGCGACAGGTGACGCAGCAGCTCTGCGAGCGGTTTCATGCGGGGGGGTGGCCCCACCGCTGCCGTGCGTCAGGCCCGGCGGGGTGGAACCCGCGCAGGATAGTCGACCGCCGCGCTGCGGAATACCCGGGGGGCTGCCCCTGAAAAGCACGACGGGAGCGGCCGTGTGAGGGCCCCTCCCGTCGGGAACAACCTTCCGCGTCGGATGCGCGGGACTACAGCTCGCGCGACATCAGGAGCCGCAGCTTGCCGGACTTCTTGGAGACCACCGTGGCCACCGTGGTGAAGCCCTCCTTGCGGTAGAAGCCCACCGCGGGCGCGTTCGCGGGGTCCACGCGCAGGGCGATGGTCTTGCGGTACATGTCGCGCGCCACGTCCAGCGCCTTGTTGAGCAGCTTCTGGCCCACGCCGTGGCGCCGCAGCTCCGGCTTCACCACGATGTTGCGCAGGTACGCCGCACCGGGCACCGGACCGTCGCGCTCCACCGTCACGTAGCCCACGATCTGGTTCTGCACGCGGGCCACATGGAGGAAGGGCTTGAGCTGGGTGAGGGCCTTGAGGCTGTCCTCCTGGCTCTCCCCACGTCCCTTCCAGGGCTCGGAGTTGGAGCGCAGGGCCGACACCGCGGTCAGGTCCTCGTCGGTGGGCGGACCGAATTTGACCCCGTTCACCAGGTCATTGGGGAGGTTCGCCACGTCCATCACCGGCGTGGGGGCCACCTCGACGCCTGGATCCACCTGCTTCATCGTCATCGCCTTGCTCCTCCGTCGCGTCCGCGATCCTAACCGGTCACCCCGTACCCGTGCACGCGATCATTCCGCGCACAGTGTCCTCTTTTCCGTGTGGGGAGACGTCCTCCTCTTGGATCGAGGAGCGGGAATCTCTCGAAACGCCACTCGCGCGGGCTCCATTCCAGGAGGATGCTTACCGCTCTGTCGTACGGCATGCGACCGGCCTTCCGCCCAGGGCGTGGGGCCATTATAAAAAGCGGGTACCGAATCCCCCTCGGTCCGAGTCCTCCCCCTTGCAACTGAACCACGCCCAGCGAGAGCTGACGCTCAAGATCGTCTATTACGGCCCCGGGCTCAGCGGGAAGACGACCAACCTGCGCAAGCTGCACGCCCGGGCGCGGCCCGACGTGCGAGGTCGCCTGCTGTCGGTGGACACGCACGACGACCGGACGCTCTTCTTCGACCTGCTGCCCGTCTTCTTCTCCACGTCGGCGGGCTTCAAGGTGAAGGTGAAGCTCTTCACCGTCCCCGGCCAGGTCATCCACAACGCCACCCGGCGGGTGGTGCTGCAGGGCACGGACGCGGTGGTCTTCATCGCGGACAGCCGGCGCAACGCGTCCCAGGAGAACAACGCCTACTGGCGCAACCTGCAGGAGAACCTGCGGGAGATGGAGCTGGATCCGCAGCAGGTGCCGGTGGTCATCCAGTTCAACAAGCGCGACCTGCCTGACAGCCTCACGGACGCCGAGCTGGAGGACATCCAGAAGAAGGGCACGCAGCCGGTGGTGGGCTCGGTGGCGGTGCGGGGCGAGGGCGTGGTGGAGACCTTCCACGCCGTGGCCCAGGCGGCCTGGCGCGCGCTGGAGGCGCGGGCCCACCTGTCGCGCAACGTGGGCCTCACGGAGGATGAATTCCTGGGGCAGATCTTCCGGCACGTGGACCTGGCCGGCACGGCCCTGGAGGGGCGCTACGGTCCACCGCCTGGCGACCGGGCGACCGGGAGTCCGCAATGAGCGGCCCGCCGTCGGGAGGCCCCTGGGACACGCTGGGCGCGCCCCGCCGCGAGTCCGCCCTCCAGCGGCGACTGTCGTTGGGAGACCTGCTGGACCTGCCATCCTTCTCGGAGGTGGTGAAGGGCTTCAGCGACCTGTACCGCGTGGGCATCAAGGTGCTGGACGTGCGCGGCACCAAGCTGGCGGACGTGAAGGTGGGCCACGGCGACTTCTGCGCCTACGTCTTCTCCTTCCCGGACGGCCGGCATGCGTGCACCGCGATGGTGGGCCGGGTGAAGGACGGCCCTGTCCTCCCGGAGGCAGGCGGGCGCGTGGCCGACGGAGGAGAGGCCTCCGAGGCGTCGGGCCTCATCGCGCTCACGTGCTTCACCGGCCTGCGCTACGTGGTGATGCCCGTGCGGTGGGACGGCGACCTGCTGGGCCGGGTCATCCTGGGGCCCTTCACGCCCGAGGAGCTGGCGGACTTCCCCGACACGCTCACCGGCATCCAGGGCCTGGACCTGGAGCGGGCGCACGAGCTGCTGGCGCGCGTGCGCCGCGTCCCGGAGCGCACCGCCGCGCAGGTGCTGGGCCACTTCGGCCTGGTGCTGGGCGCGCTCGTCGCCAGCGGACAGAAGTCGTACCTGGCCACGCACCTGCACCTGGAGTCCACGCTGGAGGTGCACCGCGAGCTGGAAGCGCAGAACGCGCGGCTGCTCCAGGCGAACACGCGGCTCAAGGAGTTGGACCGGCTGAAGTCGTCCTTCCTGGGCACGGTGAGCCACGAGCTGCGCACGCCGCTGGCGTCCATCCTGGGCTACTCGGAGATGATGGCGGAGGGGCTGGCGGGGCCGCTCAACCCGGAGCAACTGCAGTACGTGCGCACCATCGTGGAGAAGGGCGAAACGCTCCTCTCGATGATCTCCTCGCTCCTGGACCTGAGCCAGATTGAAGCGGGCCGTCTGCGGCTGTCCATGGCGCCGGTGGACCCCGGCTACATCATCCAGACGGCGGTCTCCAGCGTGCTGCCGCAGGCGCAGCGCAAGGGCTTGGAGCTGGAGGTGCGGCTGCCGCACACGCCGCAGCCGAGGCTCGCGGGCGACCTGGACAAGCTGCGCCAGGTGGTGGTGAACCTGCTGGCCAACGCGGTGAAGTTCACGCCGTCGGGCGGCCGGGTGAAGGTGACGCTGTCGGACGCGGCGATGCAGCAGGAGCTGGGCGTGCCCGGCTACCGCATCAGCGTGGAGGACACCGGTGTGGGCATCCGCACCGAGGAGTTCGAGCGCATCTTCCAGAGCTTCTACCAGGTGGACGGCAGCTCCACGCGCGAGTTCGGCGGCGCGGGGCTGGGGCTCGCCATCGTGAAGAGCCTGGTGGAGGGCCACGGCGGCCGCGTGCGCGTGGAGAGCGAGTTCGGGCACGGCTCGCGCTTCATCGTCCAGTTGCCCCTGCACCCGCCGATGCCGGAGCGCGGCCTGTCCGCCGCGCCGCCCCTGCCGGAGCCGGACCGCTTCTGAGGCGTGGGAGCGCCCGACCGACAAGGCGGGTCGGGGCAGTACGGCGACAGGCTGCCCATCAATCCCGCGGCGAGTCCGGGGTGTGCTGTCCGGGGGCGCGGCGCTTCAACAGCTCCTCGACCCCGGGCCCCGCCGGCAGCAACGTGGGCAGGTGCGTTTGCACGAAGGCCCCCGCGAGTCCCAGCAGCATGACGACGCCCAGGGCGCGTCCCAGCCGCAGGGTGAGCGAGCGCTGTTCGGACACGCGCGCCACCAGGATGAAGTTGATGGCGGCGCTGGCGAGCGACGCGATGATGGCGCCCACCCCGGCCGTCGTGGGGGAGATGGTGCCGTTGGCGCACAGCGATGCGGCGGAGGCCACCGCGGACGCGCTGGACACCAGGCCGCCCAGGGCGCTCACCGCGTAGAAGCCCCAGCGGCCCAGCAGCGTCTGGCCCACCGTGCCCACCACCTGGAGCGCCAGGAAGATGAGTCCGAACTTCAGCGCGGACGGCAGGGAGAAGGGGGACTTGAGG
>NZ_RAWI01000002.1 GCF_003612125.1 Corallococcus praedator | reverse complement strand
CCCGCCCGACAGCCGCCGGAACTGCTCCCGGCCCACCCCGATGGCGGCGGGCAACTGCAATTCGGTGCAGCGCACGGCCATGTGCGAGTTCGCGCCCCCGTACGCCGTGACGATGCCCGCGACGCCCAGCGCGAGCAGGCCGTCGTAGCCGGGGTCGGCACGCTCCAGCAGCACGATGTTGCCGCGCACGCGCTCCGGATCCGGCAGCCCGTCCGCGACCAGCACCGGCGCGCGCACGCACGCCTTGGTGACGAACAGCGGTTGCTCACCACTGCTCACGTGGAAGAGCAGGTGCGACGTGCGCACCAGGATGTCCGGCAGCTCGATGAGGTTGACGGCGGCGGCGTGCTCTCGAGCCTCTTCCACGGCGTCGCGGCACCACGACCGAGCCTCGTCCGGCGGGAGCGCCAGGGCGGTCTCCACCTGCTCCAGCGACAGGTGCGCGATGTCATCCCGGCCGAGCCCCAGCGGCTCTCCCCACTCGGCGAGGTGTTCGAGCACGCCGCTGAGCGTCCTCGTGAACACGTGCTTGCCGTACTCGCGACCCGCGATGGCCGCGCCAAGGTGCCCGAGGAATGCATCAGGGGTCAGCTTCAGCCCGGCGCTCCGGAGGCCCGCGCCGAGCCGCGCGTGGAGGCTGTGCGACAGGGGCGCCTCGTGCCTGGGCGGCTCCTCCCCTCCGGAGATGAGCGGTCCGAAGTAGCGCTCCGGGTCCGCGCCGTAGCGCGGCATGCGGATGTCATACGTCCCCGGGCGCAGGTGCCCGAACTCCGCGACGAGCGCCTCCAGGCCCAGCTCCCCCCGCCGCACGCGGAGCGCGTCCGCTTGCAGTTGCCCAGCCACCGTCCGGATGCGCTGGAGCACCTCGCGCTGTTCGCTCGCGTCGATCACGCCTTCGCGAACGAAGCTCTTGAGCAGCGCGGTCACCACGAACGCCGTCCGCGCCAGGTGCGCGAACGGAAGGGTGCCCAGCTCCCGCAGGCGCGCGAGGATGGGCCCCAGGCCGCCCTCGAGGCCCGGCGCGAACGGGTGGGCGCGAAGCCGCTCCACCTGCGCAAGCCACGCGGGCAGGTCGCCAAGCCCCTTGAGCGTGAGGTCCCGCAGCGCGGTGGCCAGGGCGTCCAGCTCCCCTGCCTCCACCGAGGACGCGTAGAGCCGCCGGAGCCGTTCGCGCAGGCCGAGGCTCGCGCACGTGTCGGCGATCTCGAACTCCACCTTGTCGTGCAGCTCCGGGGCTTCCGCCAGCCGGGCGAGCTGGTGGGAGACCAGGACCTCCGCCACGTGCGACGGGGTGACGGCCGGGATGAAGGAGTTGAGCGAGGCCCGGACATCCACGTAGGCATGTCCCGCGAAGTCGCGCAGCAGCGGCACGCCCCGCAGGTCGCGGTAGCCGTAACCCGCGCGCTGCTCCGCCCAGGTCCGGTCGGTGATGAGCGTGCCGTAGAGCGTCCGTGCGAGCGGAAGCGGGCGCCGGCCAATCATCTCCGCGGGGTTCCAGTCCGTCATCGTGCTGTAGACGGGCCCCTTTCCGACGACGGGACCCTTCGGCAGCAGGAGCGCATGGTGCGCCTTGCAGGCCTCCGCGATCATCATCGCCCGGCGGCCCTCGCTCGCCTCCGGCAGCGACGTGCCCCTGGCGATGGGACGCACCTGGAAGAGGTGGAAGTCGCCGCCCGCCAGCGCGAACTCGATGTCCAGCGCCTCCACCCCGATGAGCCGCACCAGCTCGCGGCCCACGGTGACGACGCGGCGGAGCGAGTCCGGCAACAGCCCTCTGGGCACGCCGTGCTCCACGTACGCGGAGGAGGGCTTCTCCAGGGCTCCGGAGGTGATCTGATCCGTGCGCCCGCTGTGCACGTCCGACGCCACCACCCAGTAGGAGGCCAGCGTCTCCGGGTGCCGCGCCATCAACACGCCGCTCTCGCTCACGGGATGGACGTAGGACTGGAGGAAGACCTTCTCCGACGCCGCCCCCGGGCCGTACGAATCGAACACCTCCGAGATGGCACCGCCGAGGGCCTTGGCGTCCCCCGCGTCCACGTCGAGCACCGACAGGAAGCGCCCGGCGTTCGACTCGGTCCACGCATCCTCCGCGGAGCAGGAGGAACGGACCACGACGCGCTCATCCCCGAAGCGCTCCCGCACGCGCTGGAGCACGTCGCCCCGGTCCCGGGCCCAGTCCTCGCCCCGCACGATGTGCGGTCGGGAGATGCGCCAGGGCCCGTGCAGCTCCGAGAGGATGTCCAGCGTGCGCGCCTTGTCCCCCAGGACGAGCCGTCCCACGGGGGCCAGGGGCTCGCTTGAGACCTCGTCCCCGCCCAGCTCGAAGCTCGCCACGTCTCCGGCCTGGGCGAGGCGGTCCACGGCCTCGTCCAGGTCCCATCCCTCCAGCACCTCGCGCACCGCCTGGGTCCTCCCCAGGATGAAGCGGCACTCACCCCGCCAGGTCGCGATGACGGCGGAGGACGCCTGGAGCAGCACGCGGAGCGCGCGCGGCCGAAGAAGCACCGTCCCCTTGAAGGCGAGCGTCAGCGGGACGCTGCCGTACGTCCGCGCGAGGGTGCCCAGGACGCACTCGGCCCAGACCCGCATGG
This sequence comes from Corallococcus praedator, assembly GCF_003612125.1. Classification (GTDB taxonomy): domain Bacteria; phylum Myxococcota; class Myxococcia; order Myxococcales; family Myxococcaceae; genus Corallococcus; species Corallococcus praedator. Next base: position 91,359 of record NZ_RAWI01000002.1, on the reverse strand, counting down.
AGGCGTGCACGGGGCCGACGCCGCGGATGCGGCAGTCGGGAGGACTTCCGACCGGGGAGGTGAGGCGAAGCGTCGCGGCGTCGCGGTCCAGGGCTGTCACGGGCAACCTCGTTCGAGCGGACGGGGTGCGGGGCGCGAGCGCGGCATCGCATTGTGGCCCCTGCCCACGTGTGGTGGATTCGATGCATGAGAACCTTCGCCACGGATGAGCGGCTGGCGTACCGCCGCGCGGGCAATGAGCTTCAGCCCCGCCCGTCCGAGGACCATGTCCTCTCCTACGAGTACCGGTTGATGCAGCTGCCGCTGGTGCGGCCCGACCACCCGGAGGTCGTGCCGTTCGACCTCAAGGCCGGCTACGACTGGCTGGGCACCTACCGCGCACCCCGCGTCTCGCTGGTGGGCTTCGTGGACTTCGGTGCCTTCGCCCAGAGCCCCCAGTTCAACCGCTTCATGAACGCCGTCGCCATGACCGCCGCGGCGCGGAAGATCGCCTGGGACGTCGTTGAGCGGCGCAAATACAGACACCACTTCACCATCTGCAACGGACTCCACGAACGGATGCCCGTGCAGGACATCGTCCCCTTCGTGAAGCAGCGGTTGGAGAACTTCCCCCGCTTCCGCATCCAGGTGAAGGGCGGCTGGTTCTGGGGCAAGAAGAACGGCCGGATCTACTTCCCCGTCTACCCGGAGCTGACGGAGGGCCCCAACCCCGTGGACCACCTCACCGAGGTCCAGACGCGCCTGGGCCACCCGCTCCACCCTGGCTTCTACATCGGCTGTTTGCAATTGATGGACCACCTGCGCTTCAACTCCGAGCTGGACGTGCACGAGGCGGACGAACTCTTCGGCGTGCTGCGCGGCTTCCGGGAGACGACCCTCGTGGAGCTGGACGTAAGCGAGCTCTCCATCCTGCGCACGCACGACGACCTCATCCTCAAGAGCCGGGTCCTTGAACGCGTGCCGCTGACGGGGTGACGGGTTCATTCGAACTCCTGGAGCGCGCTGCGCAGGAGCACGCGCTCATAGGCATTGCGGACCAACGCCCCCAACGGGCCGATGAGCCGCGTGAGGTCCGTCTCGCGGTACAGCGCGGGGTGGTGCAGCAGCTCCAGCACTCCGGCGACGAGCGCCGGCTCCACGCGGTAGTCGAACATCCCGGGCCGACGCGGGTGCGCAAGCCCGGCCTGGACCGCGTCGTTCACCCACGCCGCCTCGCGGGCCACGACGCGCAGGTACACCTCGCGGGACGCCGCCGGTTCGGAGCGAAGCGCCGCGAGCTGGTCCGCGGCCTCGCGCCACGGCGCGGTCAGGTCGTCCGCGAAGGGAGCGACGAGCTCCACCTCCTCCGCGAGGCGCAGGCGGAGGTGGACCAGGAACTCCATGGGCGAAGGCCGCCACGTCCGGCCCACGACCGCGCCCGGCAGACGCTGGACGGCCGAGGTGGCGCGCCGGGTGGGCTGTCCTTCCGACTCCAGGAGCCTGCGCAGCTCGCGGGGGTCGAAGGCCGTGGCGGCCTCTTCGAGGGTCGCGCGCGTGTCGTCCGAGGAGTGCATGAGGCTCAGCGCGCGCGTCGGCGCCTGAAGCCGGCTGCGCAGGTGGTGCGGTGAGCGCTTGCGCGGATCCGCGGAGCCCTTGAGCGCCTTGAACTCCGCGCTGGCCGACCGGCCCGGGGTGCGGAGGATGAGCGCGCAGGAGGACTCCAGCAGGTACACCTCGCTCGGGACGGCCCACGTCTTGTCCAGCGCGATGGGACGGTTGGGGCTGTACACCGCTTCGATGCTGCTCTGCGTGTACTGGACGAACCGCCGGTCCACGGCGTGGAAGCCCTCGCGCTCCAGGAACGCGAGTGCCTCCTCGGCGAGCCCCAGCCCGATGGCGTACGGATCGAAGAACGTGAAGACGAACTCCTCGCTCCCTGGACGCGAGCCGAAGGTCTCCACGAGGTCGGACACACTGTCAGGGTTTCTCATGTGGGGTCTCCACTCCCGGGTTCCACGAGCCACAGCGCCTCGGCCGGCGCGAGCCGCACGTCCCCCCGGCCCTGGCGTCCTCCGAGCAGATCCCTCCACTCCGTCAGCGGCGTGGGGACGGACACGGGCTCCACCCCGAAGTTCACCAGCACGTGCAGGGGCTGACGGCCATGGCCTCGCACCAGGTGGAGGACGTGCGGGGCTGGCAGCCGCGCCTCGCAGCCTCCGTCCTCCCGCAGCGCGGGCGTCTCTTCGCGCAGGCGGATGAGGCCCAGGAGGGACTTCAGGATGCGCGCGTGCACCGGCTGCCGGATCAGCGCGCGGAGGGTCTCATACGGGTAGCGGTGCCGGTTCGCGGCGCGGGGATTCGTGGGCTCGACGCCCACCGCGTCCGGCAGTCCAAAGAGCGTGGGGAAGTAGAGACAGGGCGTGGCGGGGAGCGCGAAGAGCAGCGCGTGCGCGGCCAGGTAGCGCTCGACGTCGAGCCCCGCCTCGGTGGAGAAGATGCGGTGCAGGGAGCTGTTGAGTTCGTAGGGCCGTGGCTCGCCTCCCACGTCCGCGTGGGACACCCGGACGTCGGCGCGCTCCAGCCGCGCGAGCACCCGCCCGAGCGTGGGTGCGTCGAGCGGTGGATCCATGGGGCGCAGGTGCACGCCGTCGTGCGTCTGGAGGAAGGCGTAGCCAGCACCGTGGTGCGCATCCGACGCGGACGCATTCACCCAGTCCACCAGGGGCCTGCCCTCGCCCACGAGGGCCGCCGCGAAGATGAGCAGCGGCACCGCGAGGTGGTTGTCGTGCTGCGCCAGCTCCGCGCCCAGGTAGCACCGCTCTCCGGCGCGATGGTCGGTCTCCGCGAGCAGGCGCACCGAGGGATCCACCAGGTCGGCCACGGCGCGCAGCGCTCGCACCAGCACCTTCGCCTCCGGCTGGTGGGGGCCGCCGGGTACGCGCTTCCACACGTGGGGGATGGCATCCAGGCGCACGACCCGCGCGCCCGCCTCCATCAGGCGCAGCAGCGTCCGCGCCATGGACAGGAAGACGTCTGGAGAACCGTGGTTCAAGTCCACCTGTGAGCGCCCGTACGTGCACCACGCCCACACCGGGCGGCCCTGCGTCTCGAAGCGCTGAAGGAGGGAGGAGGTCCGCACCCGCGTGCCCCACTCGATGGCCCGTGGCTCGGAGAAGAGGTGGAAGTCCTCCGGCCGCCCCTCACCTCGCAGCACGTCCCGGAACCCCGGGTGCGAGGTGGACACGTGGTTCATCACCAGGTCGAGCATCAGCCCGCCGCCCACCTCGGACAGCCGCTCCAGGTCCTCCCACCCGCCGAGGCGCGGATGCACGGCCTGGTGGTCCACCACCGCGAAGCCGTCATCCCCATCCGACACATAGGGCGGGAGCACGTGCAGCAGGGTCGCCCCCACGCCCCCTACCTCCTCGTGGAGGAAGCGCCGCAGCGCCGCGAGTGGCGCTGCCCCGCCGTCGAGCACGTGGTCCGGGTACACGGCGATGACCGCGGGCCGCACGTCCCCCGCCGTGCGCCCACGCAGGCTGCGCGCGCTGGCGCCCTCCGCCGCTGCCGCGAGCTCCCGGACGAGCGAGTCCGCGCGCTCAGCTCCGTAGAGCAGGCGCAGCGCGTCCCCCAACCGCGCCCTCGCGGGGGCGCGGTCCGGGATGGCCGTGGTTCCCAAGGAGGTCATCCCTGGTGCTCGAGGACGTAGTCAATGCGGCCCTGGAGGAACTCCACCGCGCGCGCCAGCTCCGGCTCCGCCGACATGCGTTTGGCCATGCGCTGATGGAGCGCCTCGATGCGAGTGAAGCATTCCCCCAGCGGGCCCGCCGCGCAGTCCGCGTGGATGGAGAGCCCTTCCGCCAGCAGGGCCCGGTCCACCTCACCCGAGGTGGCCATCGCCTTGCGCGACTCGATGAGGAGCCACTTGCGCGCCGCGCTGGTCACCCCCTGGGTCGCGAGGATGGAGACGAGCGCCTCCTCCACGGCGATGCGCGCCACGTGCCGGCTGGACTCCTCGCTGACGGCGCGGTGGCTGATGGCGTCCTCCAGGTACTCGTGGACCTCCATGAAGTGCCGCACCGTGAGGTAGGTGGGCAGCAGCTCGACGAGGAACTCGTCCCGCCAGCTCGCGACGAGGTCCGGCTTCAAGAGCGGCAGGCCGGTGCGCAGGCGGTGCAGGAAGCGCAGCTCCGGGCCGTCGATGATGGGGATGAACTTCAGCTCGGACGGCTTGTAGAGCGCCGGCGCGATGGCGGTCATCCACGTCATGATCTCCGCGACGCGGCCACGCTCGGCCAGCTCGATGTTGACCTCGATGCCGTCGCAATACTGGAGCGCTTCGCTGAAGCGGCTGTTCTTGAAGCGCACCCCCTCCTGGCTCGAGATGAGCGACGTGCGGTGCGGCACCAGCACCATCAGGTCCACGTCCGAACTGGGAGTGCCATTGCCGGCCGCGAGCGAACCCGTCAGGAGCACGCCGCACGAGGCGGGGTCGCTGACCAGCTCCGACAGGATGCGTTCAACGTCCACGCCATGGGCGCGGAGCGTCTCCGCGGTGAGCGGTTGACCACTGGAAAGCTGATGCGTGCGCTTCATGATGCCACCTTCCCCCGTCCCTCATGGGACAGCTGCAAGTCCGAGAAAACATCCGCGCACGCGTCCGCGACGGTGCGCACCATCTGCTCCTCATGCGTCCGCATCACGCTCAGGCGCAGCAGGCCGTGGCCCGCCGGGACGGCCGGGTGGATGACCGGATTGGCGTAGATGCCCCGGTTCCACAGCAGCCGCCACGCCTGGAGGGTGTCGAAGTCCGCGCCCACCTCCACGCTGACGATGGGACCATCCGACGGGATGGGCCGCAGCCCGCGTGCCACCAGGGCCTCGCGCAGCGAGCGCACCCGCTCCTTCAACTGGCGCACCAGGTCCGGATCCGCCTGGAGGATGCGCAGGGCTTCGAGCGCCGCGGCCACCGAGGCTGGAGTATTGGCGGCGGTGAAGAGGAAGGGGCGCGTGAGGACGCGCAGGGCTTCAATCTGATCCTTGTCCCCGATGATGGCGCCGCCGCAGGAGCCCAGGCTCTTGGAGAAGGTGATGGTGATGAAGTCCGCGTCCTGGACGACGCCCTCCTCCTCCACGGTGCCCAGCCCCCGCTCCCCCACCGTTCCCAGGCCGTGCGCCTCGTCCACGACGAGCGCCAGCCCCGTGGCGCGGCACACCTCCAGGAACCTGCGCAGCGGGGCCCGGTCTCCCCGCATGGAGTAGACGCCCTCGACGACGCAGAGGCCGGAGCTCTTGTCCTCCGTCGCCTGGGCCAGCAGGTGCTCCGGATCGTTGTGACCGAAGCGCTTCATGTTCGCGCGCGCCAGCCACACGCCGTCCAGGACGGAGGCGTGCATCTCCTCGTCCACCCAGGCGCGGTCGTTCTTGCCGAGCAGCGTGCTCATCAGGCCCAGGTTGGCGCCGTAGCCGGTGGAGAACACCATGGCGCCGGTGCGGCCGTAGAAGCGCCGCAGGGCGTCCTCCAGCTCCTCGTGGAGCGCCAGGTTGCCATTGAGCAGCCGCGAGCCCGTCACGCCCGCGCCCCAGCGGGCCGTGGCCTCCTGGGCGGCGGCGATGACGCGCGCGTCGTTCGCGAGCCCCAGGTAGTTGTTGGAGCCGAAGTTGAGGATGTCCCGGCCCTCCATGCGGGTGATGGGGCCGGTGGCCGACTCCACCCGCGTGAAGTACGGGAGGCGGCCAATGCGCCGGCCCAGGCGGGCCTGCGCCACGCGCGGGTCCCCGAGCAGCCGCTGGATGACGGGCGCCCGTGGGCGGCCCGCCGTGTCTTGTTCAGGTCGTGTCATGTTTCTGATCCCGGAAATCGAACGCCAGACTCGCGGCGGTCGCGCAGACAGCGGTGAAGGTGAGGATGACGGCGGTGCTCTGGAGCACGACGCTCCAGCGGCCCTCGCCGAAGGTGGACTCGTTGAGCGCGCGCAGGGCCCAGAAGTGCGGTGTGGCGTAGCCGAGCGTGCGCGACCATCCCGGCAGGGCTTCGGTGACGACAATGGCTCCGCCCACCGCGCTGAACGTCACGAGCACGAGGTAGGAGAGGTTGGAGAGCGTGGCGGTGCTGCGGGTGATGGCGAAGAGGAGGAAGCCCAGGGCCGAACCGCTGGCCACCAGCGCCGCGCCCGTGAGCGCTACCTGAAAGACATTGCCGTTCAGCGGCAGGCCCAGGAACGCCGCCGCGAAGCCCGTGAAGAGCAGCAGCTGCACGAACGACATCGCGCACGCGGGCAGGACCTTGCCCATGGCGAACGCGAGCCTCGGTGGGCGGATCAGCGCCTGCCGGCCATGCGTGTGGTACCAGAAGTCCCGATAGAACGCGTGACCCGAGTACGTCACCACCATGTAGCTGAACATCACCGCGAAGCCGATGGTGGCCCGCCCCATGGCGCCCGGGGCCGAGTCGAGCCCCGAGACACCCGGGCCGAGGATGGCGGAGAGCACGGCGGGCAGGATGAAGATGAACACCATGGCCGTGCGCTCACGCGAGAGCACGCGCCACTCCGTCAGCGCGTAGCACCCCACCACGTTGACGAAGCCCGCCATCCCGCGAGGCGCGGAGGGGGTGCTGGAAGAGATGTCGTGACTCATGGGCCCTCGGACTCCCTGGCGAAGGCGCTGAGCGATGGGTCTCTCAGCAGGATGTCGCGGAGCCGGTTTCCGGACAGGCGCAGCTCGGACAGGCGGACGTCGGAGGGGACCTCGCCCAGCTTCGAGCGGACCTCGTCCAGGCTGCCGGTGGCGAGCGTGAGCTCCCACGACGTCTCCGCGGGCGGGGACACGGGACGCGCGCCTCGCAGCGACAGCGTGCGCGCCTGGTTCGACAGGACGGTCCCCAGCTCCCCCAGGTCCCGCGTCTCCCCGTTCCGCAGCAGCACCAGCTCCGTGGACAGCTCCTCGATGTCCTCGGGGTAGTGCGCGGTGACCAGCACCGCGGCGCCCTCCTCCCGCCAGGCGCGCACCCGCCGCACCACGAGCTGTCGGGCCTCGAAGTCGAGCGCGACGGTCGGCTCATCCAGCAGCCGGATGGGAGGCGCGTGGACGAAGCTCGCCGCCAGGTGCACGAGGCGCCGCTGTCCACCGGACAGGTGATGCACGCGCGTGCGTGCAATGGGACCCAGCGCGAACTCCTCCAACGTCCGGGCGACGGCGGCCTTCGCCTCACCGCGCCCCAGCAACAGGCGGGCGAGGTGCCCGACGTTCTCCTCCACCGTGAGCACCGGATGGAGCGCGATGGCCTGCGTCGCGAACCCGATGGCGCGGTGGGCGGGAAGTGCTCCCACGTCGAGTCGCACCGAGCCCCCGGTCGTGCCCTGCACCGTGCCGGTGATCGCGCCCAGCAACGTCGTCTTGCCGGCGCCGTTGGCACCGAGCAGCCCCACGGAAGTCCCCCCCTTCAGCCGAAGGGAGACATCGCGAAGCACGGGCGCACAACGGGCGAACGCGAAGGACAACCGCTCCGCGAAGAGCAGGGTGTTTCCGTGAGAGGGGCCCATGGACTGACGAAGACGCCCGGGAGATTTGATTGGATCCTGAAATACCGCTTCTTCAGGAAAAGCTAATTTGTCGGTCATCGTCGGGATGACCTTCTACAGAAGCGGTCTGACATCCAGCGTCAGCCCTCATGAGCGCTTCCCCGTCATCACGCATGTCCTCGCTACCTCCGAGGTGCGCTCCCATGGGGCCTGCGGGAAACGAGCGGCGGACGGGATGCGCTACGCTCCTCCGAAATGGCTCCCGCACCCTTCCAGGTGGAGTTCCGCGTGCTCATCGGTCCGGACTGGGCGCCGCTCAGTTTCCTGGAAGGACTGGAAGCCGATGCCGTGGATATGTATTTCCGTCATCCATCCGTGACCTGTTGCAGCTTCCAGGGAGGATTCTTCATCGACGTCGGAGGTCGGCCTTTCAGCGATGACGGCTCGAAGGTCGGCCTGGAGCAACTTTGAGCCCGCATGCCGCGCGTCGAGTTCTTCCAGTCCTGGCCTTGGGACTCCTGCTCCTGGACTGCAGGGGTTCCACGCGTGGGCCAGAGGGCGCGCCCCGAGAGGAGACCTCCACCGTGTCCCTGACCTGGATGACCGTTCCCGCCACGGACGCGCGGATCCAGTACGTCGGCCGGACGTACCGCTCCAGCACTGGGGTCGTCTTCTCCCACCCGGGCGTGACGGTGCGCGTGCGCTTCTGGGGGGACGCCCTGCGCATGCGGCTCGACGACGCGGGCACGGGCGGCGAGGTGGGCACCAACCACTTCGACGTCTCGATTGACGGCGCCCCGCCGACCCGGCTCGCCGTGCGGAGCGGTGAGGCCACCTACCCGCTCGCCCCGGCGCTGGAGGTCGGCCTCCACACGGTGGAGCTCCTCAAGCGCACCGAGTCCATCGTGGGCCCCAGCAAGCTCGTGGCGCTGGAGGTCCATGGCGAGCTTCGGGAGCCGCCCACCCGGCCGGGGCTCCGGATGGAGTTCATCGGGGACTCCATCACCTGTGGCTACGGCACCGACGTCGCGTTCATCCCGGAGTCACGTTCCTGGAGGGCGCCCACCTTCACGTCGAAGCATCAGAATCCCAGACAGACCTATGCGTGGCTCACCGCCATGAACCTGGGCATGGAGCCCGTCCTCGTCTGTTATTCGGGCCATGGCGTCTACCGCAATCTGGACCTCACGACGTCCGGCCTGCTGCCCGTGCTGTACGAACTCGCGGTGCCGGAGCATCCCGCCGCGTGGGAGTTCACGGACGGTTCTCCAGAGGTGATTGTCATCAACATCGGCACCAATGACACACTCGCGGGCAGTGGCACCGACGCATTCCTCCCGGACGAAGCTGGCTTCAAGGCCGCCTACCGCGCATTCCTCCAGCGGCTGCGGACGCTCCATCCCCGCGCGCACATCGTGTGCACGCTCGGCAGCATGACGGACGGATACAAGAAGCTCGAAAATCACGGCGTGGTGAAGTCCGTGCACGTCGGGGACTGGATCACCGGGCTCGTGGACGAACGGCGCCGCGCCGGGGACACCCGCGTCCACCGCCACGTGATGGCCGAACAGGACCCCGCCACCGATGGCGTCGCGGAGGACTGGCATCCATCCGCCGCCACGCACCAGAAGATGGCGGAGTCCCTGACCCGGTTCCTCCGAGACGTCCTGCGGCCTTGAGCCGGGCCGGAAGCCCCTGTGGGTGTGGCCCATGCGAGTTGACGCGGAGGATGGGCTCAGGCGTCGTCGTGGGCGAGGGACGAGGACAGCTTGCGGTGGGCGTCGGCCTGTCCAAGCAGGAGCCTGGCCTTGGCCTCGAAGGTCTGCACGGCGTCAGCACCCGCGGCGAAGCGGGCCGGCGGCGCGTCCGTTCCGGCGAGCTGAACGATGGCGCCAGCGAGTCTGGCCGGGTCGCCCCCCTGTTTGCCGTCCATGCTGTTCCAGGCAGCGACGGTCTCCCGGGTGCGTTCCGCGTAGTCGTCGATGGAGGGCCTGGCGTAGGTGGTGGATCCAGCGGTGAGCAGCTCGGTACGGAAAAAGCCAGGCTCGACGAGCATCGTGCGGATGCCGAAGGGGGCAATCTCCGGGGTGAGCGACTCGCTCCATCCTTCGATGCCGAACTTCGCGGCGGCGTATGCCGTGCAAAACACTCCGCCGGCGATACCCGCGGTCGAGGAGATGGTGAGCAGCAGGCCGGAGCGTTGCTTGCGCATCGTCGGCAGCACGGCGCGGGTGACGTTCATCGGGCCGAACAGCAACGTCTCGATCTGCTCGCGGACCTGTTCGGGGCTGAGTTCCTCGAAGAAGCCGGCGTAGAAGTTGCCCGCGTTGTTGACCAGTACGTCAATCCGGCCGAACTTTCCGAGGGTGGCCTCGACCGCGGCCTGGGCATCCTCGGGACGGGTGACGTCGAGCTTGATGGCCAGCAAGTCTGCGTGGTCGCCGATGGCAGCCATGACCTTCCTGGGGTCGCGGCCGGTGGCTACGACGGCGTGGCCGGCAGCAAGCGCCGCCTTGGCGATGTCGACGCCCAGCCCCCGGCCAGCGCCGGTGATGAGCCAGACCTTCTTGTCAGTCATGGGGTGTTCCTCTCTTCAAAGTTCGCTCCATCAACGACACGCATCTGCATCTCATTCATCCGGCCGCCCCGCACTTCGAGTTTCGACAACGCAGTGTGGATTTCACGAAGATCCGCCGGCGTCAGCTGCACGCTGACCGCCATCAGGTTCTCCTCCAGGTGGTTCAGTCTGCGCGTGCCTGGAATCGGAACGATCCACGGCTTCTGCGCGAGGAGCCACGCCAGGGAGAGCTGGGCGGGAGTCGCGTGCTTCTGGATTGCGAAGCTCTTGAGGAAATCGACGAACGGGGTGTTGGCCGCCAGGTTCTCCGGACTGAAGCGGTCAAACCCAGCTCGAAGGTCCGTCTTGGGGTCGAACCTTGTCTGGGCATTCATCGTCCCGGGCAGATAACCCATTCCGAGCGGCCCCCACGGAACAAAGCCGATGCCCAGTTCCTCGCACGCCGCGAGCACGCCGTTTCGTTCGGGACCTCGCTCCATGATCGAGTATTCGGTCTGGACCGCGGTCACGGGCTGTACGGCATGGGCTCGGCGGATCGTTCGCGCACTCGCCTCGGAGAGGCCGAAGTGCAGGACCTTTCCCTCGGCGATCAAATCCTTGATCGCCCCCGCCACATCCTCGATGGGCACACCGGGGTCCACCCGGTGCTGGTAGTAGAGGTCGATGCGGTCGGTCCTGAGGCGCTTGAGCGAACCCTCGACCACCTTCTTGATGTGCTCTGGACGGCTGTTCAACCCAGGGGGACCTTCCAGGTTGAAGCCGAACTTGGTCGCAATCACGACCTTGTCGCGAATGGGCGCGAGCGCCTCTCCGACGAGGTCTTCGCTCGTGTAGGGACCGTAGACCTCGGCCGTATCGAAGAACGTGACGCCCTTCTCATGGGCCGAACGAATGACCTGGATGCCCTGGCTTCTGTCAGCGGGCGGGCCGTAGTTGGCGCTGATGCTCATGCACCCATGCCCCAGCTCCGACACCTCGAGGCTTCCGAGCTTTCGCGTCTTCATCCTGCTCTGCCTTCTGCGCGGGTCGCTGTTGTTCTCCTGGGACTGACTGGACGGCGTGGCGCACGCCCATGAGCCGACAGCCAGCCCTGCCCCGACAAGGGCACTGCTCGCCAGGAAGTCACGGCGACCAAGGGCTCGGCGCTCTGGGGTGTTCGAGTCGGATGCCTGCTTGTTCTTCTTCATGGAGGGTCTCCTGGGGCCAGATCAGAGATACGCCCAGGCTCCGCACCGGACTAGACGCCACCGGCCAAACGGGCTGTTAAGCCCTACTCGACAATCGGCTGCGGACCCGTGCTGGCTTCGGGTGGATTCCTGAAGACCGGGGATGTAGCTAACGCGTCATCATGAACACGGTGCCATTCCCACAGCTCCAGGCGTTCCTGACCGTGGCGCGCCATCGGAGCTTCAGCAGCGCGGCGAGCGAGCTGAGCGTCTCCAGGTCCGCCGTGAGCCAGGCGGTGAGGCAGTTGGAAGAACAATTGCGCGTGGTGCTGCTCACGCGCACGACGCGCAGCGTGGCGCTGACGGATGCGGGAAGGCGCCTCGTGGAGGAGGCGGGCCCGGGGCTCGGTCAGATACGGGCTGCCCTCACCACCGTCTCCGCCCAACCGGGCGAAGCGGTGGGGCGGATACGACTGTCGACTCCCCAGATGGCGGTGCCCTTCGTCATCACGCCCGTGATTCCCGCCTTCCGCGCGCGACACCCGCGAGTGGAGGTGGAGGTCGTCGTCGAGGACCGCTTCGTGGACATCGTGGCGGAGGGCTACGACGCGGGCGTGCGGCTGACCGAGGCCATCGAGCGCGACATGGTGCAGGTGCGTCTCACCGACGCCTTCCGCTTCGTGGTGGTGGGCGCCCCCAGCTACCTCGAGCGCCACGGCACGCCGCAGAAACCCGAGGACCTCCTGCGCCACGAGTGCATCACCTACCGCTCGCAGACGAGCGGGACGATCTACGCCTGGGAGCTGGAGCGAGGCCGCAGGAACTGGCGTGTGCCGGTGCGCGGGGGCGTCGTCGCCAACGACGGCCAGGTGATGCTGGCCCTGGCCGAGGCAGGTGTCGGGCTCATGTACGCATTTGAACCGCAGGTGCAGGAGCAACTGCGCACCGGGAGGTTGACGGTGGTGCTCGAGGCCTATGCGCCCACCGTTCCCGGATTCTTCCTCTACTTCCCCAGCCGGGCGCGGCGCTCCGGGCCCCTGCGCCTCTTTGTCGAGGCGGCACGCGAACTCTCCGTCAAGGCAGTGTGAACCCTGACTCGTTCTGAAAGCGGATGAACCGCGCCCCGGACTTGGAGTAGGACTTCCCCATGGGCTCGGGGCGAAGGCGCGGGGAATGACAGACACGGCGACGACACGGGTCCGCTGGCGACGCGCCAGCCTCGCGGGGTGGCTCGCCTTCGCCCTGTGCGGTGTCACGGCGGGGGTGCGCGCCGCAACCGTCGCCCCGGCGCCGGAGCGCAAGCACCTGTCGGACGTGGAGCGCGTCCAGGTAGGCCGCGCGGCCGCCGCCGAGGAACCCACGTGGCGCGCGCAATCGCTGCACAACTTCCCGGGGGACCACTGGTCGCAGGACGACGACTTCAGCGCCGCCGAGCGCTCCTGGGTCATGGGGGAAGCCCAGCGCCGGGACGTGCCCGTGGAAGAGGTGTTCCGCGCCATCGACGAGGAGCTGCACTCCAGCAGCCCCGTCCAGCCCCCACGCAAGGCCACGGCGGCGCCTTGCAAGCCGCGCGCGTTCTACGACTGACGCACGCATGAGGCCCTCCCCCTCCACGTTGCTCCGGGTCCTGTACCGCATCGCCACCACCGCGGGCCTGCGCCTGGCGTTCTTTGGCCTGCTCGCGCTCGTGGCCGCCTGGGAGCCGCTGTCGCAGGTGGGACGGACGAACGACTTCCGCGACGCGCACCTGCTGTATGCCTATGAGGAGGCGGGCGCCCGCACCGTGGCGACGTACGGCCAGGCGCCGCTGTGGAACCCGTGGACGTGCGGCGGCCAGTACGCCCTGGGCAGCCCACAGACCCGTGTCGCATCGCCCACGGTGCTGCTGTCCGCCGCGCTGGGCGCGCACCGCGCGGAAGCCGTGGTGCTGTGGCTCTTCCTCGTGCTGGGCATGGAGGGCTTCTACCGCTTCGCGCGACAACGCACGGGCTCCGCGGCGGGGGCGCTCGTCGCCGCGCCCTTCTTCGGGCTCGCGGGCTTCACCGCGCATGCGTGGTCGCTGGGCTGGCTCAACTTCGCCGGCTTCCTGCTGCTGCCGTGGCTGCTGTTCGGCACGCGGCGGGCGGCGGAGGGACACCTGGAGGGCGCGGCGCTGGTGGCTGGCGGCTTCGCGCTCCAGTTGGGCTTCGGCAGCTCGTACCCCGTTCCCATGAGCGCGCTCTTCGTCGCGCTGGAGGCGGTGCGCACGCTGGTGTCCCAGCCCGTGCGGCGAAGCGGCCGATGGCGCGCGGGGGTGTGGGCGCTCGGCGCAACGGCGCTCTTCACCCTGGGCGCGAGCATGTTCCGCCTGTGGCCCCTGGTGGAGACGATGCGCTCCGCGCCCCGCATCATGGCCGGCACGCCGAGCCACTCGCTGGAGACGGTGGGGCGCGAGCTGCTCCAGTTCCCCAGCAACGCCGACGTGGGGCACTTCTTCTTCCTGCCCGGAGCCCTCGTCCTCGCGCTGGGCGCCGTGCTGGCACGCCGCCGGGCCGCGTACCCCGCCGTGCTCGCGGGCCTCTGCCTCTGGCTGGCCTCGGGCTACGCCGCGAAGCCCTCGCTGTTCGCCGCGCTCCGGCTGCTGCCCGTCTTCGGAACGCTTCGCTATCCCGAGCGCTTCCTCGTCCCCGCCGGACTCTTCCTCGCGGAGCTGGCCGCTCTGGGGTTCGCGGCGCTTCTGCTCCGCTCGACGCGGGGTCGCGCGTGGAAGTGGGCTTCGGGGGTGGCGTGCGCACTGGCGGTGGCGGGCATCGCCGTCCAGGTCATCGGCTTCAGCACGCTCGCCGGTCGCGTGACGCTGGTGCCCACGCCCATCGCCGTGGACCAGCCCTTCGCCCAGACCCGCGGCAACCGCTGGGCCCAGGGCTACTTCCTCCCGCTCAACCGGGGCTCCATCGCCTGCGGCGAGGCGTGGCCCGTCCCCATGTCCGAGCGCCTCCGGGGCGACCTTCCGCAAGAGGAGTACCTGGAGGACCCGGGCGCCGGCACCGCACGGCGGGTGACGTGGACGCCCAACCGGCTCGAAGTGGACGTGGACGCGACGCGGCCCACCGCGCTGCTCATCAACCAGAACTGGCATCCGGGCTGGAAGTCCTCGGTCGGCGAGGTCGTCTCGCGCGAAGGGCTGCTCGGCGTGACGTTGCCCGCCGGCCACCACCGCGTCGAGCTGCGCTTCCTGCCCCGGTCGGGGCTGGGAGGGACCGCCGTGTCGGCGCTCGCGTGGGGGGGCCTGGCGCTGCTCGCATGGGCCAAGCGACGGCGCGGGGGCGCCTCCCCGTGGCCCGGCCCCAGGGCCGTGGCGGTGGCCGCCCTGCCGCTGGTGGCGATGGGCGCCATGTGGGTGGGCTGGCATGAGCCGGAGGCGATGCCCGTGCTGCGCAACACGGATGGGTCGCTTCTCGGGACGGCGGAGCTGCCCGCGAACGCGCGGGTCATCCACGGGCGCTTCGAGCGGCCCGTGGAGCTGGTGGCGGCCCAGGTGCCGTCCGCGCCCGACGCACGCGGCATCGTTCCGGTGGTCCTCTACTGGCAGGTGCGGGGGAAGGTGCCCCGCTCGGTCGGAATCTGGGTGCACGTCGCCGGCCCCGGAGAGCGGAAGACCGCCGACCATGCCGTCGTGGGAGGCACCTTCTTCTTCCGCGATGCGCCCCGCCGCGCGCTGCTGCGCGATGCGTTCGCCCTGTCCGCGAAGGACTGGGAGCCGGGTGAATGGAAGGTGCTGGTGGGCCTCTGGTACGCTGGCGACGACGGCGCCCGCCTCAAGGCCTTCACCGACGATGGCACGCCCGTGCCCGAGGACCGCTTCGAGGTGGGCACCATCACCGTGCCGCCCAAGCCCAAGCCGTAGGCCCGAGCACCGCGCGCGGAGGGGGGCTCCGGCTGGAGGCCCCCTGGCTCCCCGCCTCGACGGGGCTTACTGAGGGGAGAGCGTGGTGAAGGCGGAGCTGCCCGCCGGCCCCACCCGGATGCTGTCCACCCACGCCTTGGCCCGACTGAGGTTGTTGGTGCTGGTGTCCGTGACGGTGACGACGAACTTGAGGGTCACGTTCTTGTTCGCGAACGCCGACAGGTCGAGCTCCGCGCGCTGCGTCCAGTTGGCCTCGGTGAGGGTGCCAAGGCCGCTCTTCACCGCCGAGTCCACCACGGTGTCCACGCCATCGTTGACGATGACGCGGAAGGCGGCCGAGGCGGTGGTGTTGGCGCAGGACAGGTCCAGCTTGCGCCAGTAGGTCAGCCGGGGGTTGGCCGGCAGCGCCACGCTGACGCTGGCCGTCCGGGTGACGGTGTTGAAGGCCGCGGTGGCCGCGCCCAGGATGGACTTGCTGCCGGTGCTGCCCGTCTGGTCGCTGGCATCCAGCGCCCACCCGGTGAGGGTCCAGCCAGCGTTGTCCGGCCCGTTGGCCGAGAAGCGTTCGGTGAAGCCCACCGGAGCCGGGGCCACCGCCACCTGCACCGACGCGGAGGCGGCCGAGTTGCCCGCCGCGTCGTAGGCGCGCGCCTGGAGCGTGTGCGTCCCGGTCGCGGAGGAGGCGGTGTCCCAGTTGAACTCGAAGAGCCCCGTCGGCCCCGCCGACACATCCTGGCCCACCACGGCGCCATCCACGAGGAACTCCACCTTCGCCACGCCCCGGTCATCCGCCGCGTTCGCGATGAGCGTGACGGTGCCCGAAAGGCTGGCGCCGCCCGTGGGAGAGGTGAGGCTCACGGTGGGGGCGGTGGTGTCGGAGACGCCGCCAGTGACGGTGACCGTGACCGTGCTCGACGTGGCGGTGTTTCCCGCCGCGTCGTAGGCCCTGGCCACGAGCGCGTGGATGCCATTGGTTGCCGTGTTGCTGTTCCAGGTGAACGCGTAGGGCGCGGACGGGTCGCTGCTGGCCAGCGCATTGTCGATGAAGAACTCGACCCGCGAGACGCCCACGTTGTCCGAAGCGGTGGCGGTCACCTGCACCGCTCCGCTCACGGTGGAGCCCTGGCCCGGCGCCGAAAGACTCACGGTGGGCGCGACCGAGTCGGAGGAATCCAGTCCGAAGAACTTCGCCACGTACCAGGTGGAGCAGATGTCCGTGTCCAGCACGTATGCGCCCGCCGTGCCGCAGGCCACGGTGGTTCCGGGGAACCTGAACGCCGGATCAATGGGCGTGCCATGCCCCATGCCGGTGAGGGAGTAGGACTCCACCAGCGCCTTGCCCGCGGCGTCCGTGTAGACCTTGTGGGGGTAGCCAGCGACCGTCTCGGAGAGGTCCTCCGTCTGGTCGATGCCGTGCACCGCGGTCCATTGCTCCACGCCCTCGGTGAGGTTGGAGTTCTTCACGGTGAAGTCAGAGGTGCCGTGCCAGATGGAGACGCGCGGGTAGGCGCCCGTATAGGAGGGGAAGGCGCCCCGCACCAGGTCCCGCCACGCGGTGGGCGTCTTGTCCACGCCCGGGCTCATGCAACTGAAGCCGCCCGTCATCGACGTGGCGCACTTGTATGGGATGCCCGCCATCACCGCGGCTCCGGCGAAGACATCCGGGTAGGTGGCGGCCATCACGTGCGTCATCGCGCCGCCGGCCGACAGGCCGGTGACGAACACGCGGCCCGGATCAATGGAATAGGTGGCCTTCATGTGGTCCACCATCTGCTTGATGGAGAGCGCCTCGCCCTGGCCGCGCGCGGTGTCTCCAGGCTCGAACCAGTTGAAGCAGCTGGTCGAGTTGTTGCCACTCACCTGCTCCGGATAGACGACGTAGAACTTGAGCGGGTCGGCCAGCGCGGTCCATCCGGTGGCAGCGTAGGCGGCCGCCGACTGGGTACAGCCGTGCAGCGCGACGACCAGGGGCGCATTGGCGGGCATGCTGGCCGGCACGTGCGTCCACATCCGCAGGTTGCCGGGGTTGGTGCCAAAGCTCGTAACCTGCGTCAGCGCGCTCTGGACCTCGGCGACCCCGGAGGCTTCCGTGGAAGGCCCTTCCTCCGGCATCCCCAGGGGTCCGCACCCCAGGACAGTCACCGCGAGGAGCCCACAGCCAAGACGTCCGAAGCGCTGACCCTGCATGGAAAGCCTCCCTTGAAGAAGGGCGCAAGGTATCACCTGGAGGGCAAGCGCCCAGATGATTCCTGAATCATGCATCAACTTCGTCGCATGAGAGCTTTTGCGCATTGCGCCATCCCTGGGCCTCCCCCGCCGAAAGACATCTGTTCACGTGCGGACGCCGGAGCCTCCCCGTCGTCGAGCATGCGGCGCGGGCGAACGCGTCCAGGACGCGGCCGCCATACACTGCCGCACCTCACGACCGGAGGACGTCATGGGATTCCTGCGACCCCACGCTGACCGCATCTACGCGCTGCTCCGAATCATGGCGGGACTGATGTTCATGCAGCATGGGCTGCAGAAGCTCTTCGGCCTGTTCGGCGGTGTTCCCCCCGGGGCCCCGGCGTTCGTCGTCTACGGCGCGGGAATCATCGAGTTCGCGGGTGGCGCGCTCGTCGCGCTCGGTCTGTTCGCCGGCCCCGCGGCCTTCATCGCGAGCGGCACGATGGCGTTCGCCTTCTTTCTCGGGCACGTGGTTCCAAACAAGGGCAACCTCATCCCCATCGCGAACCAGGGCGAGCTCGCGGCGCTCTATTGCTTCGTGTTCCTCTTCATCGCCGCGCACGGCTCCGGCATCTGGAGCGTCGACGCCGCGCGCCAGGGCACGAAACGCGCGTGAGCACTCGGGCGGTGCGCGCCCCACGCACTACGGCGCCCGAGCGCTGACCGCCCAGCAGGCCGCGGTGAAGTGGACTTCCGCCCCCTTCACAAAGGGCTCGAAGGCGGCCCGGACCGTTTCGATGACCTGCGTGCGGGTCCGGTCGTCAGCCTCTTGCAGGCGCATGCCGACGGGACCGAGCCGGGTGAAGTAACGGACCAGCTCCGCCTCGGGCAGGGTGCAGGCGACGTCGATGGGCTGGAGGTCCATCGCGGTCCAGCCGGCCTCCGCCAGGAGGGAGTCGACCCGGCGCCGATCCGCGAACGCGAACTGCCCCGGCGCGTCTGGCCGGCGCACGGGGAGGCTCGGCAGGAGCGGTGCCGCGGCGCGCTCGGCTGTCGTCATGAAGGGATTCTCAGCGGCGCTCCGCCAGGCGATGAACCGGAGTTCGGCGTCGCGCCTCGCGGCACGCCGCAGGTTCGCGAAAGCCCGGACAGGGTCGTCGAAGAACATGACGCCGAAGCGCGAGAGGATCATGTCGAAGCCCGCGTGCTCGAACGCGTGGCTTTGCGCGTTGGCGCAGATGAAGCTTGCTGGCGTGCCTTCCCGCTCAGCGCGGGCCCTGGCGGCGGCGATCATCGGCTCTGAAATGTCGACGCCCAGGCAGCGGCCCTTCGCTCCCAGCCGCCGCGCGACGGCGAGCAGCACGCTGCCCGTGCCGCAGCCGACGTCGAGCACCCGACCTCCGGATTCGGCGGACACCGCTTCGACGAGCAGGTCCTCGAACGGCTTGAACATCAGGTCGAGCACCTCCTGGTTCTCGACCCAGGCGCGTCCCGCGGAACCATTCCAAAGCCTCGTCTGCTCGCCGGCCTGACGCGTGTCTTCCATGTCCGTCTCCCTCTACTGACTTGCCTTCAAGAAGTGGAGATTGCACTGTGCCAGTTCAAGTCGACTTGAGGTCAAGCGGGTGGAAGACCTGGACATCACCGAAGTGGCGAAGCGGTCCGGCGTTCCCGCCTCGACGCTGCGGTTCTATGAGGAGAAGGGCCTGATCACCTCCGTCGGCAGACGGGGCCTGCGCCGGCTGTTCGCCCCTGACGTGCTGGAACGGCTGGCGCTCATCGCACTGGGGCGCGCCGCCGGCTTCTCGCTCGAGGAGATTTCGCTCATGTTCGCCTCGGACGGGAGGCCGCGCATCGACCGGCGGATGCTCGCGGCCAAGGCGGAGGAACTCGACAGGACGCTCCGCAAGCTCAGCGCCATGCGGGACGGCCTGCGGCACGCCGCTGCCTGTCGCGCGCCGAGCCACATGGAATGCCCCACCTTCCGCCGCCTCCTGCGGGCCGCCGCGTCGGGAGCAATTGGAGCGCGACGGAAGAAGGCTCCAAGGGCTCCGTGAACCCGGGCCGCCACCGCCTTCCTTCACACGGTGCGGGCCCTGTCCGACAGGAGCGTGGCGATGGCCCGAGCGTCGGCCGGTGAAGCCGGCGTGAAGACAACCATGCGCAGTCCGTTGCCGCTGTCGACAGCGAAGGCCGAGTACTCCAGCGTCAGCGGGCCGGCGAGGGGGTGCTGAATGCGTTTCAGACCGGACCCGTGGCTGCGCATCTCGTTCTCGGCCCAGAGCCGACGGAACTCAGCGCTGGTCTCCTGGAGCTCGGCCGCGAGCGCCGCGGCTTCAGGACAGTCGCCCGCACGCGCGGCGTCGACGCGGAAGGTCGCCAGGGCGAAGCGCGCGTGCGCCTCCCAATCGGGCAGCGAGGCGCGCATGGCGGAGGGGCCGAACAGGCGTCTGATCACATTGCGCTCGTGGGCTGGCATCGCGGCATAGTCGCTCAGCACCACCGTCGCCGCTGCGTTCCAGGCCACGATGTCCCACGCGGGCGTCTGCACATAGGCGGGGCTTGTCGGCAGGGCATCCAGCACGCGCTGCAGGGCGGGCGCGACCGGAGGCAGTGGAGCCGCTCTCAACGGCGGCGGTCGCTGCTGGGCCAGCAGGTAGAGGACCTCCCGGCCGGCAGCATCCAGTTCCAGCGCACGCGCGAGCCGCTCCAGGACCTCATCGGAAGGCGGGCCGCCGCGCCCCTGCTCCAGCCACGTGTACCAGGTGACGCTCACGCCGGCCCGCGTGGCCACCTCCTCCCGCCTGAGTCCCGGCGTCCGGCGCCGGCTCGGAGCGCCCGGCTCCGGCGCCAGACGCGCCCTTCGGTCGCGGAGGAAACCACCAAGGGTCGAGGCCGGGCCCGGCAGGGTGTTGGTGTTCATACCTGTATAACCTCCCGGCTTTTCCATTCCTGAGCCCCCGAAGATAACCCGCGTGAAGACCACGAGGAGGTCCGCATGCGTGTTTTTGTAACAGGAGCAACGGGGTTCATTGGTACAGCCATTGTGCGCGAGTTGATGGGCGCAGGGCACGAAGTGCTGGGACTGGCGCGCAGCGACGAAGCCGCCGCCACCCTGGCGCGGTCGGGAATCCAGGCGCATCGGGGCTCGCTCACGGACACCGCCAGCCTTGTCGCGGGCGCCCGCGCCTGCGAAGGCGTGATCCATACCGCCTTCATCCACGACTTCTCCGCGTATGCGGCCGCCGCCGAGACAGACAGGCAGGCGGTGGAAGCGCTGGCCGGCGCGCTGGAGGGCTCGGGCAAACCCTTCGTCTCCACCTCCGGGACCGCCATCCTCGCGCCCGGCCGCACCGGCACGGAAGCGGATGAACCCGCCCCCGCGAGCGCGGCGACCCTTCGCGCCGCGGCAGAGGCCACAGTGCTCGGAGCCGCCCACCGGGGTGTGCGCTCCAGCGTCGTGCGGCTGCCGCCTTCCGTCCACGGCGCGGGTGACCACGCCTTCGTGCCCACGCTGATCGACATCGCACGCCGCACGGGCGTCTCCGCCTTCATCGGTGAGGGAGCGAACCGCTGGCCCACGGTGCATCGGCTGGACGCCGCACGCCTCTTCCGACTGGCGCTCGAACAAGCAGCCCCCGGAACACGCCTGCACGGCGTCGCGGAAGAAGGCGTGACGCTGCGCGCGCTCGCCGAGGCGATTGGCGCGGGGCTCGGCGTCCCCGTCCGGAGCATCACCGCGAACGAGGCCCGCACGCATTTCGACTGGCTGGCGGGCTTCGTCGCCATCGACAATCCCACCTCCAGCGCCATCACCCGGAACACCCTGGGGTGGCGCCCGCAGGAGCCGGACCTCCTGACCGACATGCGGGACAACGGGTACTTCACGCGGCCCGCATGACCCTCCGCCTGGCTGGCTTCAGTCCTGAATCACAGCTTCGGTGCCCACCTATCCCTGATAGGATTTGAGCTGGCGCGTGAGCACCAGCAGGACTGGCCTGGGGGTGCTGGACCGCCGCGCGCCCTGAAATCCCCACTCCCGGAAGAGACAAACGTGATCACCGAACAGGTACGTCAGGCACGTGAGAAGTTGGTGTTGGACCACTTCCACGACGAGGTGAGGCAGGACTGGGACGACGTCCTGTCGACCTTCCCGCATCCCCACTACGAGCTCATCCCCACCCTGACGGTGCACGACGGCAACAGCGCGGTGCGCGACTACTACCGCGACACCCGCATCGCCTTCCCGGACCAGGACCATGAAATCATCGCGCTGCGGCACAGCGACGACGCCGTCATCGTGGAGTTCTGGCTGAAGGGCACCCACCTGGGCCCGCTGGGTAGGATTCCCCCCACGGGCAACCGGTTCCGCGCGCGGATGACGGGGTACTTCATCTTCGACGCGAACGAGACGCTGGTCTGCGAGCGCGTCTACTTCGACACGCTCAGCATCCTCAAGCAGCTCATCGGGGGGCTCGACATGAAGAACCCGAAGAGCTGGCTGCTCGCCGTCCGGTGCATCAAGGGGCTCCTGGCGATGTCCAGCGACAAGCCGGAGCCCATCCTGACCGAGACCGCTCCCTGGACCCCCTCCCAGCAGCCCCGGAGCTGAAACACCCGCCGCGCCTGCGAGGAGGGGGCGGACGGCCCCCTCCCGCGAGCGTCGTTACAGGTTGCCCAGGGCCCTGCGCAGGCCGTCCTGGATGACGGACTGGAGGTCCTCCGCCGTCAGGTCGGGGTTCTTCTTGAGCTGCTCCTTGGCGTAGTTGGACCAGTCGCGAATCTCCCGCGCCGTGGGCTCACGCGGCTTGTCCGTGGGC
Organism: Corallococcus praedator; assembly: GCF_003612125.1. Lineage (GTDB taxonomy): Bacteria > Myxococcota > Myxococcia > Myxococcales > Myxococcaceae > Corallococcus > Corallococcus praedator. Next base: position 69,241 of record NZ_RAWI01000002.1, on the reverse strand, counting down.
TGGTTCATGTACAGCTCGAACACCCACTTGAAGGCGTCCTTCACGAAGCGCTCCAGCGGGGCCGACGACGCCGGGCCTCCCACGCCGCGCATGTCGTCGCGCACCGCGTCCTGGATGGCGCTGGCGAGCTGCGAGGGCGTCATGTCCGGGTTGTCCGCCAGCTTCTTCTTGGCGAACTCCTTCCACTTCGTGAGCTCCGCGGGCGTCGCGCCGCGCTCGCCGCCCTGGTAGACCTTGGCCGCCCAGCTCACCGCGTCGTTGATGATCCTGTCCAGGTTCGCGCCACCCGAACCCGTCGACACGCCGGTCACCTCGTCGCGCACGGCGTCCTGGATGGCGGCCTGGAGCTGCGCGGGCGTCATGTCCGGGTTCTCTTCAATCTTCTTGTCCGCGAAGGCCCGCCACTTCGAGAGCTCCGCGGGCGTCGCATTGCGATCAGCACCCTGGTAGACCTTGGCCGCCCAGCTCACCGCGTCGTTGATGAACTTGTCGACGTTCGCCTTGCTGACCGGGCCCGACACGCCCGTCATGTCGTCGCGCACGGCGTCCATGATGGCGCTCGCGAGCTGCGAGGGCGTCATGTCCGGGTTCTCCTCCATCGTCTTGTCCGCGAAGGCCCGCCACTTCGTGAGCTCCGCCGACGTCGCGGAACGTGAGCCGCCCTGGTAGACATTGGAAGACCAGCTCACCGCGTCCTGGATGAACTTGTCGACGTTGACCTTGCCGTTCGCGCCCGCGGACATGCCCGTGGCCTTGTTGCGCACGGCGTCCATGATGGCGGCGGAGAGCTGATCCGGCGTCATCTCCGGGTTGTCCGCCATCTGCTGCTTCGCGAAGGCCGTCCACTCGGCCATCTCGGAGGACGTCGGGCCACGCGGACCGCCCTCGTAGCAGGTCGCCGTCCAACTGACCGCCTCCTCCACGTACTTCTGGATCTTCGCCGGGGTGACCACGTCGCCGCCGTCACGCCGCTTGCGCAGCTCGCCCACGAGGGCCTCGCGGAGGTCCGCCGCCGTGATGTCCGGCTGCTTCTCCCGCAGCTTCGTGGCGAAGGCCAACAGCTCCGTCCGCTCCTGGCCGCTGGGGAGCTTCGTGCCCTGGTAGACCTCGTTGAAGGCCTTGTTGAAGCACTCGGTCATCTTCTCGTTGGTCAGCGGCCCCAACAGGTTGGGCAGGACCTCCCGGCCCACCGCCTGGGGCTGCGCCAGGGCCGCGGTCATCGCCGGCGTGGCGACCATCGCCTGCTTCGCGCTCGTCGCCGTCACGGGCTTCGCCGGCGACGCGGAGGCAGTCGTCAGCGAACCAAACAGGTTGGCCAGTTGCTGCGCGGAGACGCTCTTCGTCGCCGCCTTGTCAGTCGCGGGCTGCTGCTTGGGCGCGGAAACGCCGGGCCTGCCGTCACCGATCTTCGACATGGTTACCCCCAGGGGCATGGACGCCCATTAACCGGATTGCCTCATAACCCCTTAAACGGGTGATTGAGTGGACGATAGGATTGGAGGCTGACCCTTCGTCAAGTCACCAACGATTGGCTCCGGATCCCAAGGAGTTGCGGGCCAACGCGGTGCGCAGTGCGGGCCTTTGACAGCACGGCGCCGCGGGCCCCCCTGGTTGCCTGGACACCAGGCGTCGCGGGGTTCGCGGCGAGCCCGGGCCAAGGTCCGACACCCGGAGTGCTCACGCGTCGTCCGGGGGAACGACGGGGCCTTGCGCCGGCCCGCTGCCGCTTGCGCGAGGGGAGGCGTCCCTAGCTTCAGGGACACCTCAACGGGAGACACGATGATTCTTCATCCAAGATGGCACCGGCATTCCCTCCACTGCGTCCTGCCGCCCTATCTCCTCCGGTCGATCGCGCAGAATGGCTCCAGCGCCCAGCGCGCCGCGGCCCTGCGGACCTCCGCCGTGGACAACACGTTCCGCAGCCTGCGATTCGTTTCGAACCCGCTGGGCCAACGGTCGCCTGGCCGGGTCATCGCGGGAATGATGGCGGAATCGCAGTGCTACCGCTCCATCTACGACGTGGAGGGGCAGGAGACCTTCCCTGGCAAGCTGGTCCGTTCCGAGGGACAGGGCGCCACCGGCGATGCCGCGGTCGACGAGGCCTACGATGGGTTGGGCGCCACGTATGATCTGCTCTGGGAAGTCTACGGGCGCAATTCCATCGACGACAGCGGCCTGCGGCTCAACGCCCACGTCCACTACGGCCGGAACTACGACAACGCCTTCTGGGACGGCCAGCGCATGGTGTTCGGGGATGGGGACGGGGAGCTCTTCAACCGCTTCACCATCGCCATTGACGTCATCGGGCACGAACTCTCCCATGGCATGACGGAGGATGAAGGCCCGTTGGTGTACTTCCGTCAGGCGGGAGCACTCAACGAGTCCATGTCCGACGTCTTCGGGTCGCTCGTGAAGCAGCGAGCCCTCAACCAGACCGCCGACAAGGCCGACTGGCTCATCGGCGCGGGACTCCTGGCCTCTAGCATCCAGGGACAGGCGCTGCGCTCCATGAAGTCCCCGGGGACGGCCTACGACGACCCGGTGCTGGGCAAGGATCCCCAGCCCGGCCACATGCGCGACTTCGTCAGGACCTGGGAGGACAACGGCGGCGTGCACATCAACTCCGGCATCCCCAACCGGGCCTTCTTCCTGGTGGCCACCCAGTTGGGCGGCTACGCCTGGGAGAAGGCGGGCCACATCTGGTACGAGGCCCTGCGCGACACGCGGCTGCGCCCCGACTGCGGCTTCGCCCGCTTCGCGCGCATCACGCTGATGGCCGCCTCCCGGCTCTACGGCGAGGGCGGAGCCGAGGACACGGCGGTCCGCGACGCCTGGAACCAGGTGGGCGTCCCCGTCACCCGCGAGAAGGTCGCCGTGGCGTTCACCCCGCCTCAAGGCGTCCAGGCCTCGAAGCCGTCGACCCGTCGTCCCCAGGCCTGAACCCCATGGGACGTCCTGACGGGCGTCCGGGAGCGCGTGCGATGCGCATCGAACTCAAGCGGGAGGGAGGGCTCGCCTTCATCCCAGGCCTCAACAGGCCTCATGTGTTCAAGCTGGGGGACCTTCCCCCGGCGCAGGCGGACGCCATCGCGCGCAGCGTGCAGGCCGCCTCCTTCTTCGAGCGGCCCGCACGCGTGGGGACCGCTTCGAAGGGGGCGGCGGACCAGACCCGCTACGTCCTCACCATCGAGGACGAGGGACGCCGCAACACCGTCCAGCTGCTCGAACCCGTGGAGGACCCTTCCCTGCGCGCCCTCCTGGACCTGCTCAAGCAGGTGGAGCGCACGGCGGTCCGCGCGGCCCCCCAATCCAGATAGGATGGAAGACCGGGCCGGGCACGCGTGGAGCCCCGAAAGGCAACGGGTTCATCATGACGCTGGAATCGAGGAAGCGCGACGCGTTGAGACTGTCTCCCCTTGATGATGACGATGCGGAGCTGGTGCTGTCCGTCGGAAACGGTCGCTACCCCTACGACGAGACCCACGACGGGACGGAGTTGTTCTGGCACGCGACGGGCTCTGGCAGGACGGTCACCCAGGTCTTCGCGCAGGGGTTCAATACCGCCTGGGCACGTGAAACCCCCGTGAACGCCAACGCGGGCAAGGTTGTCTGGCGTTGCTCCGATGACGACATCGAACTCAGCTCGGGCGTTTGCCTGGCGCGCGACATCCGGGGCGCCGCCTTTTTTCCGCTGACGGACGACCAGAGCGAGGAGATTTCAGACAGCTATTACATCTATGCGGTGGCGCCGCGCTGGACGACGAACACCTACAAGGCGCAGAAGATCGCCGAGGCCGTCGAGACGAACCGGATGGAGGGGTCCTTCCTGCCCAAGAAGAAGGACTTCTGGATGGACAAGGATCGCTGGACGTACGACCCCAATGAGGACGACAGCGACAATGCCTGCTGCGTCTGGCAGTTCAACGAACACGCCACGTTGGTGGTGACTCCGGCGGAGATCGTGGGCTGCTGGGAGGCCACCCGCTCGGTCCTGGTGGATCCCGGGGAAGATCACCGCCAGAAGGCAGGCATCCGCTTCTCGGTGGGGAAGCTGGCGCGCGGCAACAAGCGTCACGACCTGTTCAGCGAAGCCGCCGCTGTCGTCGAGCAGTACAAGCAGGTCTATCCCAAGAAGGGTGGTCAGTGGCTGAGCTACCACGGCATCGTCACGTGCACCAAGATCTGCGAGAGCAAGGCGGACGCGAAGCTCCTGGCGAAGCAGGTCCAGGCGGTGGTGGCGAGGGAGTCCGCGCTGAACGATCGCGGCGACTACTGAAGCAGGCCGGAGCCGTGACGAGCGGACGGCTCCAGTGACATGAACGCGCGAAGCTCCGACGCCACCTGGGCGGAGGTGTCCTCGAAGAAGAAGTGGTTCGCGTCGGGAAGCTCCACCGTCCGGTGGTTCGGGAAGGTCCGCTGGAAGCGCTCGAGGTCGGACCGGGGGAAGCCCTGGTCCTGGAGCGCCCACAAGAAGAGGGCCTTCTTGTCCGCCAGACGCGGCAGGCCGGCTTCGACCTCCGCGAAGTACTCCGAGTCCCCGGTGATGAGCCCCGGGTAGAACGCCGCGATGCCACGGCGCTCCAGGGGGCGGAACGGGCGCAGGTAGGCGTCCAGGACGTCCGAAGGCAGCGCACGGACCACGCCGTTCTTGATGCCGAACGAGGCGAAGCCGTTGAAGTTCACCTGCACGAACTCGCCGAGCGGGCCGCCCGCGATGACCGAGAAGATGCCGCGAGGTTCGCTCCTGCTCGTGGGCCACGCCCACGTGCTTCCGAGCACCACCTGCCGCACCCATTCCGGGCGTCTCCCCGCGAGGCCAAGACCGATGGGACCGCCCCAGTCCTGCATGACCAGGGTCACGTCGCGAAGCTGGAGGCGCTCCATGAACTCCTCCACGACCAGGCTTTGCTCGCGCGGGGTGAAGCCATAGCCGGCGGGCGCCTCCGACAGACCGAAGCCGGGATAATCGATCGCGATACAGCGATACGAGCCTCGCAGCTCCCGGATGAGGTCCCTCCACTGGAACGACCACGCCGGATTGCCGTGCAGGAAGAGCAGCGTCTCACCCTCCCCTTCATCCACGTAGTGGACGCGCGCGCCGCTGGGGAGCGTGAGGAAGCGGGAGTCCGCGTCGAACAGCTCGCGGGGGATGTCGAACGCGAGCCCTTCCGGTCCGCGCGGCGCGACGCGCTCGCTCGACAGCGCCAGGGCGACACCGAGAACTTCGAGCGCTCCGAAGGCGATGAGCGCGACGGTCCCGACCCGCGAGCGGCGCGGTCGTTCGACGAAGCGTGGGATGAGCAGGGCCAGCGCGGCGGCGCCTCCCAGCAGGGCCGGCAGGGCCGCCGCGACAAGGCCGGAAGGTCCCACCGCCGCCAGCCCGGCAAGCATCAGCAGCGCCAGTCCCCCCAATGCTGCCGCCAGCGTGGCGCGCGGGCGCGGGGACCGTCCCATCAGGGCCCGGTACAGGAAGGCCGAGGCCACCGCGACGAGCACACACGCGGGTGTGACCACCGCGAAGCGAAGCACCGGGAAGAAGCCGATGCCCCGGACGTGCGGCGTGACGTGGAGGGCGAGCGTGACGAGGGCGACGACGGAGACCGAAGCGGCCCACCCGGCCCAGGTCAGGGCGAGCGCCCCCGGTGCCGGCTTCCTGGAGACATCCGTGGTTTGAACAAGGGTCATGCCCCAGGGATAGCCCCGCGACGCCGGACGCCCCATGTGCGAAACGCCGGTTCTCTGGTTCAATCGTCCGACCGGGAGGGCGATGCATGGACGTTCTGACGGACTCGCTCCGCAGCCTTCAATTGAAGACCGAGGTCTATGGCCGCCTGGAGCTGAGCGCCCCGTGGGGACTCAAGCTGGACCTGGGACACCCGGGCTTCTTCCATGCCGTATCTCGCGGGAGCTGCTGGCTGGAGGTCGAAGGGCGGCGCATCGCGCTGGCCGCGGGCGACTGGGTCTTCATCCTGGGCGACGCGCCGCACCTGCTCCGGGACTCACCCCGGACGCGCACGCAGCCCCTGCCGGAGATCTACGCGGCCCAGGGCGCCCAGTGTGGCGGCGTCCTGAGACACGGAGGAGACGGGCCCCAGACGACCCTCATCTCCTTCAGCTTCGGGTTCGCGGGGACGTGGCTCCACCGTCTCCTCGCGGGCCTGCCCCGGGTGCTGCACATCAAGGGAGATGGCGTCGGCTCCACGCGGTGGGTGGCGTCCATCATCCAGCTCGTCGCCGCGGAGATGGAGGCCGGACGCCCCGGCCATGAAATCGTCGCCACCCGTTTGGCCGACGTGCTGTTCATTCACGCCCTGCGCGCGCACCTGGAAGCGTTTCCCGCCGAGAAGGGGGGATGGCTCCGGGCCCTGGAGGACCCGCAGCTGGGCAAGGTCCTCCAGCAATTGCACGAACGGCCCCGGCATCCGTGGACGGTGGAGTCCATGGCGAAGCTCGCCAGCATGTCGCGCTCCACGTTCGCGGAGCGCTTCCAGAAAGTCATTGGGGAGAGCCCGCTGACGTACCTCACAGGCTGGCGGATGCACACCGCCAGCCGGCTGATGGCGAACCCCGACCAATCCCTCACGGCCATCGCGGAAGCGGTGGGCTACGAAACCGACAGCGCCTTCGGCAAGGCCTTCAAACGCCACGTCGGCAAGACGCCCGGGGAGTACCGCCGCCAGCTCCGTTCCGCCCCGGACGTCACTCCGCCTCACTAACGGATGCGCACGAGGCGACGCGTGGCGACGCACACCACCCGCCCCTCCAGTGCCTGGAGGCCGTGCTGCCGACAGAACTCATCGTAGGCGGAGGGCCGTTCGCTCTCGAGCGTGAAGAGCGCCCGTGGAAGCGGGACCTCCGCCAGCTCCGCCGATGGCGTGAGCTCCAGCACGCCGAGCGTCCTCACGACCAGTTCCTCCAATCCATCCAGCCCTTCGACCGGCGCGCGGAAGAGCACATACGAGAGCGCCCCCACGGTCTGCGTGGGCGCCACCGGACGGATGTTGTCCGCGGCGATCAACTCCTCCCAGAGGACCTCGTGCAGGTCCCTCGCGGCCGCGGCCAGCGTCATGGACACGACGAGTCCACCGCTCACCACCACGCCCCTGCCGTGCCCCAGGTCGAAGCGGTGGTGGTCCAGATGGATGGGATGCGTCACCAGGAGCTGGGTGGACAGCGCCAGGTTGGCGGTGATGCCCAGCGGCCTCGCGAAGCTGTGCAGCAGCAGGTCCCCCGCCTCGAAGGACGGGGCGGTGCCCGCCTCCGCGCGCGGCAGCACTTCATGGGCGCGCTGCGTGAGCGTCGTCCGGAAGGCCAGGGCCTGCGAGCGCTCCTCCTCATCCCTCCGGGCGGCCTCGGGCGAGGGCTCGAAGGACTCCGGCTGGCGGAGGTAGAGCTCACGCTTGTCGAGCGTGAAGACCGGCGTCTCGTCGCCCACGCGCAGGAGCCGGCGGTGGGTCGTCACGACCGAGCGCTTTCCGTCGCCCGTGTTGCGCACCCGCCGGACCTGGATCTCCTGACGGTACGTGTCCCCCACCCGCAGCGGGGCGAGCTGGCGCGCGTTGCGGAAGCCCAGGTGGTAGATGGCGCCGTGGGTGCTCGACATGCAGCACGCCAGATAGAGGCCCATCATGAAGGGCAGCGGGAGCGTGCCCGCCGGGGTGAGCCCGAGCCGGGTCGCGAAGGGCGCGCTCGTCACGACGCGGTCGTGTGAGTAGAAGCACTGGACCCAGAGGTCGCGCATCCCAGCGGTCGCGGTCATCTCGTACGGATTGGGCAGCAGGTCATCGGGCATCGGCGGGCGCTCGAGCGCATGCGTGACCCGTCGTCCCACCACGACCTGGCGCGCATCCTCGACCGGCTCCAGGAGGGGCGCGAGCGCGAGCATCCGGTGCGCGGCCTTCAGGTGGGGCGGGCCAATGAGCTGACCCTCCACGAGGGCCATGCCTTCGTTCACCGAGGCGGCGGGGGCCTCGCTCGCGCCAGGAGTCGTGAGTCCCGGCACCTTGCGTGTCAGCGTGGACAACGTGCCCTGTCTTTGCGCCTGGGTCACCCGACGGGCCCAGGCCAGTTCGGTGGCCGAGGGGGTCATGCACCGGTTCACGGTCTCGAGTTGATCCGAGTGCAGGCAGCACTTGCCCGTGAAGCCATGCAGGCGCCCCTCGCGGGCATGCGCCTCCAGCCCGATGCGGTCCCCCACATGCGTGTAGGGCGTGTCGAAGGGCTCGATGCCCGCCGCCCGCGAGCGCCATCCGCCGCGCCTCCAGGACGGCCGCGGGGGTCTCCAGGAGCGGCAGGAACCGGGTGTGCCCCCGGGGGAGGCCCCGAGCGACCTCCAGCAGGGCCACGCGTTCGTGCAGCGCATCCAGTTCCTCCGGCCCTCGGGTCATCGTCGGCATCAGCGCCGTCAAGCCGGGCAATCCCACGCACGCATCCAGGTCGGCGGTGTGCAATTCAGCGAGGTCCGCCTCGTTGATGCGGACGACCACGGGACGTCCCTCGAAGAGCCCTGACGTCAACGCCTCGACCACGCCCGCGCGCGCGGCGGCCTTGGCGGCCAGCGGCACGGCATCCTGCAGGTCCAGGACGAAGCAATCCGCGGACAGCCGCGCGGCTCGGGTGAACGCGAACTGGGGAACGAACAACAGACTTCGCCAGCCAGAAGGCAGGCGGGACATGCGAGACACGTCTTTCACAAGGAGAGCCTTTCGGAATGATTCGCTCGCTAGATTGCGCGCGCGACTTCCGATTGGATCTCCGTCACCTCATGGGTTCATGGCTCGCACGAATTGACACACACCGAAGTCATGAATGACCGCGACGCTTGAATCTCAAGAATGTATCGGCCCATGCCCCCCGGCCCGCGCGCTCAGCGCGGAGGGAGCTGGGCCTTGCGCAGGTCACCCCAGCAGGCGTCGTAGTCCGCCTGCAACGTGGGGCTTTCGAGCGCGGCGCGCGTGGGAGAAATCACGTAGCGCGTCTCGAACATGAAGGCGAGCGTGTTGTCGATCTTCTTGGGCCCCAGCGACGCGGCGACCGCGGCCTCGTAGGTCTTCCGGTCCGGGCCGTGCGCGCTCATGCAGTTGTGGAGCGACGCCCCGCCCGGAACGAACTGATCCGCCTTCGCGTCGTAGACGCCGTGGATGAGGCCCATCATCTCGCTCATCACGTTGCGGTGGAACCAGGGCGGCCGGAACGTGTGCTCCGCCACCATCCACCGGGGCGGGAAGATGACGAAGTCGCAGTTCGCCGTCCCCGGCGTCTCACCAGGCGACGTCAGCACCGTGAAGATGGAGGGATCCGGATGGTCGAAGCTGACCGTGTTGATGGTGTTGAACCGCGCGAGGTCATACACGTACGGGACATGGGAGCCGTGCCACGCGACGACGTCGAACGGTGAGTGGTCCAGCGTCGTCTCCCAGAGGTGCCCCTGGAACTTCTGCACCACGCGCGTGGGGCGCTCCACGTCCTCGAAGCTCGCCACCGGCGCGCGGAAGTCCCGAGGGTTCGCGAGGCCATTGGAACCGATGGGGCCCAGCTCAGGGAGCCGGAACGGCGCGCCGTGGTTCTCACAGATGTAGCCGCGCACGGGGCCTTCGGGCAGCTCCACGCGCATGCGCACGCCGCGCGGGATGAGCGCCACGTGACCCGGAGGCACGGCGAGCACGCCCATCTCCGTCACGATGCGCAGCGTGCCCTGCTGCGGGACAATCAGCAGCTCGCCGTCGGCGTTGAAGAACGCGGTGTCCACCATCGACGCGTTGGCGACGTACAGGTGCACCGCCGCGCCATCACCCGCCGCCGCGGAGCCGTTGCCTCCCAGCGTGAACAGCCCGTCCAGGAACGTCGTCGGGTCCGTGGGCAGCGGCAGCGGATCCCAGCGCAGGCGGTTGGGCGGAGGCGGCACCTCGTCGAAGGGACCGCTGCGCAGGCGGCGCGCTTCGGTCTTCCGGTACGGCGGGTGCGCCGCGCTGGGACGCAGGCGGTACATCCACGTCCGCCGGTTCTCCGAACGCGGCGCGGTGAACGCCGTGCCCGAAATCTGTTCAGCATAGAGACCGAACGCGACCTGCTGCGGCGTGTTCTGGCCAACCGGCAACACTCCGGAGACGGCCTCCGTTGCGTGCTCGTTCCCAAAGCCCGTGAGGTATTGGAGCGGTTCCATGCCCGGGATGGTAACAAATGAAACCAGTTTGACAACCATCAGGGGTCGCGGGTCAGGGCCTCGCTCGCCGCCTGTTCGACGCGCTCCAGCAATGAGCGCAGGAGCGCGCGCTCACGGTCATCCAGACCGGCGAGCACCTCCGCCTCCGCTTTGAGCGCGGCGGGGGCCACGCGGTCATAGATGCGGCGGCCGGCGGCGGTCAGCGACAGCCTCCGCGACCGGGCATCGCTTTCGCTGGGCGCGCGCCGCACCAGGCCCCGCGCTTCCAGGGCGTGCGCGGCACGGCTCACCGGCACCTTCTCCATCCGCGTGCGTTTGACGAGCTCCAGTTGCGTGCGCTCGCCGTCCTCCCCCAGCACGGCCATCAGCCGCCACTCCTGCGTGCTCAGGCCGTGCTGCTCCGCGTACACGCGCGCGACCCGCTGGCTGACGACGTTCGCGGCGACCGACAGACGGTAGGGGAGGAACGCGTCGAGTCTCAGGCTCGCGGGGCGCGGTCGGCTCATCGGGGTGAGTATAGGGAAGCGGGCTCCCAGGTGACCGGCAGTTCGTGCACGCCGAGCAGGTTCTCATCCTTCTTGAAACGGACCTCCTCCGGCGGCACGGCCAGCCGCAGCGTGGGGATGCGCTGGAACAGCGTCTTGAACACCACCTCGAACTCGATGAGGGACAGCGCCCGCCCCGTGCACAGGTGGATGCCATGGCCGAAGGCGAAGTGGCGGTGCACTTCGCGGTGGAGGTCCAGGCGGTCTGGATCGCTGAAGACCGTCTCGTCGCGGTTGGCCGAATCCGGCTGGGCCAGGATGCCTTCACCGGCGCGGATGAGCTGGCCGCCAATGGTGACGTCCACCGTGGCGACGCGTTGCCGGGCCAGGTGGGAGACGTTGATGAAGCGCAGGAGTTCCTGGACCGCCGCCGTGATGGCCGCGGGGTCCTCCATCTCACGGAACTTCTCCAGTTGGCCGGGGTCGAGCAGCAGCGCCAGCGTCCCCAGGCCGAACATGTACGCGGGCGGCCCGTGCCCTGCGTAGAACAGCGAATGGAACATGGAGGCCGCGTCCGGGGCGCTCAGCCTTCCCGTCGCCACCTGCTCGGCCACGACGCGACCGATGAGCGTGTCGGTGGGCTCGCGCAGGTTCGCCTCCACCAGTTCCAGGAAGAAGTCATCCAGGGCGACCAGGGCCTGCGTCGCCTCCTCGCGCGACGAGGCGCGGGAGCCGATCGTCCGACTGAGGACGTGCAGGCGCTCGGCGCCGGCATGGGGCACTCCGAGCAGGTCGCAGATGACTTGCAGGGCGACGGGCAGCGCGAAGGCGCCCATCAGGTCCACCGGACGCGGGCCGGCCAGCATCGCGTCGAGCGCCGCGTCCACGGTGCGCTGGATGCTCGGCCGCAACAGCTCCATCCGCCGGGGCAGGAACTCCTGCACGAGCATGGCCCGCTGCACCCGGTACTCCGCATCCGGCCGCAGGAAGAAAGGCAGGGGCCGCCCCTGCCGGGCCGACGACGAGGGCGAGATGTGCGGGAACCCCGGCAGCGTGGAGTCCAGGACCAGCCGGGGATCGCTCAGGACCGCGAGCACGTCCTGGTAGCGACTGACCAGCCACGGCGTCTTGCCGTCCCACATCCGGACAGGACACACCGGGGCCTCCTGCCTCAACCGCTTGTAGTCGGGAGGAGGATCCAACGGATGCTGCCAGTCCTTGGGCAATGGATAGGAATCGCTCATCGGGATGCTCCTGTGCGCGCGAGCCGGGCAGCGGCGCCCGCCACGGTGGGATGCTGGTACAGCTCACGCAACCCGAGGTCCTGACCCATTTCGGTCCGGACCCGGGCCGCGATTTCGACAAGCTGCAGGGAATGGCCGCCGAGCTGGAAGAAGTCATCGTGCGCGTGGACCGATGCGACCTTCAACACGTCGGCGAAGATGCGGGCAAGGTGTTCTTCCGTCGCGGTCCGAACGGGGCGCAGCCGCGGCATCCGGGCACCGGGGGCCGCGGTCCGTAGGATGTCTTCGTAGGCCGCCAGCAGTCCTTCGATGAACGCGAGGTCGAAAAGACTCTCATCGAATTCGGCCCACACGGTGCACAGACCGTCGGAGCGTTCCTCGACCCGGAGGGTGAGCTCGAACTTCGCGGTGGGGAGGTCCAGCAGGGGCTCTGTCACCTCGCAGCCGTGCAGGGCCAGTGCTCCCGCCGTGCCCGCCGGGTGGTAGGCGAAGTTCACCTGGACCACGGGAGACCGCGTGGGGTCTCGCGGTGGAGCGAGGTCCGCGACGAGCTGTTCGAAGGGCAGGTCCTTGTGCGCGTACGCGTCCGCCGTGGCCCCGGCCACCCGGCCGAGCAGCTCGCGGAAGTCGGGGTCGCCGCGCAGGTCCACCTTGAGCACGACGGTGTTGACGAAGAACCCGAGCACGCGCTCCACCTCTGGCAGGTCCCGGTTGGCCACGGCCAGCCCCAGCAACACCTGCTCACGGCCTGCGTGGTGCCCGAGCACGATGCCGCACGCGGCGGCCAGCACCGTGAACACCGTCTGACGCTCGGCGCTCGCGAGGGCTCGCACGGAGTCGACGACCGCAGCGGGCAGGACCCGGTGCGCGCGACGTCCCTGCCCCAGCACGGGACGTGGGGGGACGAGGTCCAGGAAGAGGGGAACCCCCGACAGCCGCTCGCGCCACCCGTGCGACAGCGACTCGCGCCGTGCGGCGGTGAGCTGCTCCCGCTGCCACGCGGCCCAGTCCGCGTACTGCACGGGCAGCTCGGACAGGCCGGTGGGTTCGCCCAGGACCGCCGCCCGGTAGGCGAGGGCCAGGTCCTCGGAGAAGACCTGCAACGACCAGCCATCCGCCACCAGCAGGTGCACCGCGAAGACGAGAAAGTGCACCCGGGGCTCCAGCCGAACCACGGTGAGCCGCAGCAGCGGCCCGTGCTCCAGGTCGAACGGACGGGCCACCTCCGCTTGCGCGTGTCGCAGGGCCTCTTCCTCCGTCGTCGCGTCCACGACGTCCACGTGCCCGCGCCCGTCCGGAGACACGCGCTGGTGTGTTCCCAGTGGGAAGACGGTCCGCAGCGGTTCGTGCCGGGCGACCAGCACGTCCAGGGCCTCCCGCAGGGCGCGAAGGTCCAGCGGTCCCGTCACGCGGTGGCAGCGCACCGTGACGTGAGCGGCACCGGAGGGATCCATCCGGTGCAGGAAGCACAGCCGCTGCTGGGCGAACGACATGGGGAACACGGTCGTCATGCGCGCGGCAACCGCTTGATGGTGGTGGCGGCGACCGGCGACGCGGGCAGCGCGGCGGCCAGTTGCGCGACGGTGGGCCCCATGAGGATCGTCGCGAGCCCGACCTCGCGGCCCACCATCCTTCCCAGCCGCGAGGCCAGCCGCATCGCCTGCAACGAGTGCATGCCCAGCGCGAGCAGGCTCTCGTGGACGTCCACCCGGGCCACGCCCAGCAGGTCCGCGACCACCGCCGCGATGCGGACCTCGGACTCGGTCCTCGGCGCGGTGAACGGCGCGTCCGGACTCCGCTGGGTCGCGGGCAGCCGGGCCCGGTCCACCTTGCCGTGCGGGGTCAACGGCCACGCCTCCAGGACCACCACCTCCGACGGCACGAGATGCCCCGGCAGCCGGCGCGCCAGGTCCTCGCGCACGGCCTGCGCCGACACCGGAGTCCCCGCCTCCGCCACCACGTAGCCCACGAGCCGGGGCTCCTCCCCGCGCGAGTCGACGACCGCGAGGGTATCCACCACGCCCGGATGCGCGGCCAGGGCGGCGCGCACCTCCGCCAGCTCCACCCGGAAGCCCCGGACCTTCACCTGCTCATCGCGGCGGCCCAGGAACTCGATGACGCCCCCGGGAAGCCACCGGCCCAGGTCCCCACTGCGGTAGAGCCGACCGCCAGGATGCGCCGCGAACGGATCCGGCACGAACCGCTCGGCGGTGAGCCCCGGCCTGTGGCGGTAGCCTCGCGCGACCCCGTCTCCCCCGATGCAGATCTCCCCGACCGCCCCGGGCGGAGCCACCTGCCCGCGTTCGTCGAGCACCACGAGGTGCGCATTGAACAGCGCCCGACCAATGGGCGCGTTCGTGGCCTCGGTGTCCTGCCAGTCGTCGAGCTTGAACGCGCTGGCCATGATGGTGATCTCCGTGGGGCCGTAGGCGTTCGTCACCTTCGTGAAGCCCTCGCGCTTGAGCGCATGGAACGCCTCCACGGGGAAGACATCCCCGCCCACCACCACCCGGTCCAGGCCCGCGAAGGCCTCCGGAGCCTCGGCCACCAACCGGGGCAGCACGACAGGGGGAATCACCGCATGGGTGATGCGCTGGTCGATGAGGCACCGGGCCAATCCCGGCACGTCCCAGCCCGGCGGCAGGAAGTGGACCGCGGCACCGTTGAGCAACGCCGCCCAGACCTCCAGCACCGACACATCGAAGGACACCGACGCCATCGCCATCATCGTCTTGCCCGGCCCCAGGTCCTCGGCCAGGGCCGTCCGGTGCAGGAGTGACGCGACCGAGCGGTGCTCGATCTGGACGCCCTTGGGCTTGCCGGTCGACCCGGACGTGTAGAGCACGTACGCGAGGTCCGACGGGCTTCCCGAAGGCAGCGGCGGCCCGGACACCGGCGGAAGGTCGTCCAACACAATGACGGGAAGGCCGCTGAGACGGCCCGCCAGCGCCGCCGTCGTCACCAGGGCTCGGGCCCCGGCGTCCTGCACGAGCGGCTCCAGGTAGGCCGGAGGGGCGCCTGGATCCAGCGACAGGAACGCTGCCCCTGCCTTGAGGATGCCCAACTGGGCCACGACCAGCTCCGCCGAGCGCGGGATGCACACCGCCACCAACGACTCACGCCCGACGCCCAGGCCTCGCAGATGGTGCGCCAGGTGCTCCGCCTGACGCGTCAGCTCGCCGTACGTCAACACGGACGTGCCAGACGTCACGGCCGGAGCTTCGGGCGCGAGCCGCGTCCAGCGGGCCAGCAGGTCGGGGACCCAATGCGCGGGAGCTTCCTGCCTGGGGCCCACGCTGACGAGCGCCCGCTGCTCGGCTTCGGTCATCAATGCCAGCCGCGACACGCGGGTGTCTGGCGCGGCGGTGATGGAGCGCAGCAGTTGCTGGTACGCGGACAGCATGCCGGTGATGAAGAAGCCCTCGAAGAGGTCGGAGTCGAACTCCCACGACAGCAGGATGCCGCTCAGGGAAGCGCGAGGACTGGAGCGCACGGGGGTGTCGGAGCGGGGAATGCTCACCAGATCCCCGGCCAGTCGGCGGATGTGCCCGGGCTCGGAGTAGAGGGGTACGGCGACGACGGCCAGCTCGAACTTGGAGGAGCCGTTGCCCAGCCCCTCCACGTAGGTGACGTCGAGCGGTGACGCGTCGAGCGTGCCCACCGACGAATCGTGGAAGTTGAACATCGTCTGCATCAACGGGTTGAACCCACCCTGATGGCGCGCGGGCGACTCCGCGAAGATCTGCTCGTAGGGCAGCTCCTGGTGGTCGTAGACGTCCAGGGTGGTGCGCCGCATCCGCGCCAGGAACTCCTCGAACGAGGGGTGCCCATGCAACCGGCCGCGCAGCACGACCGTGTTGATGAGCATGCCCAGCAGCCCCTCCGTGTCCTGCCAGCGCCGGTTGGCCACCGAGGAGCCGACGAGCAGGTCCTGGGAGCCGGTGTACCGGTGCAGGAGGACGAAGTACGCCGCGAGGAGCGTGGTGAAGAGGGACGTGTTGTTCCTGTCGGCCAGGGCCTGCAGGCGGCGCGCGAGGTCTCCGTCCAGCTCCATCCGGGGCGCCACACCCCGGAACCGTCTTCCCCCGGGCGAAGCGCGGCGGGGGAGCTGGAGCCGGGTCTCCGCGCCTTCCAACTCCTGACGCCAGAAGCGGCGCTGCGCCTGGGCGGCTTCGGTGCCCACCCACTCCCGCTGCCAGCGCGCGTAGTCGTTGTACTGCACGGCCAGCGCCGGGCGTCGCACCTGTCCGTGGCGCACGGATTCGGCGTAGCCGTTGATCAGCTCGCGCACGAAGACGTTGAAAGACCAGCCGTCGTGGACGATGTGATGTTCGACGTGCACGAAGACGTGCTCCTCCGCGCCCAGTCGCAGCAACCGCCAACGGAAGGGCCTGCCTTCGGCCAGCGCGAAGGGCGCCTGCACCGCGTCGCGAACGGCCTCGCCCACCCGGGCCCCCAGCAGCGCTTCGTCCACGTCGCTGAAGTCCTGGAGCGGGACTTCCACCTCCCAGGGCGCTTCCAGTTCGCACCGCAGCTCCCCATCCACTTCAGGGAAGCGGGTGCGCATCACGTCATGGCGCCGGACGATGTCGGTGAGGCACGCGTGCAGCGCGTTGACATCCAGGGCCCCCACCAGCCGGAACACCGACTGCGAGTGGTAGGCCCGCGCATCCGGGTTGAGCTTGTGCATCAACCACACCCGCTCCTGACCATACGAAGGCATGAGGGCCGTCCCCGCCGCGCCCGCGCGCGGGCCCTGCTCCACCCCACCCTGCCCTTCCTTCAACCCGGCCGCGAGCTGGGCCACCGTGGGCGACTGGAGCACCGCGCTCAACTCCAACTGCGCGCCCAGCACGCGGCGCACCCGCGCGACGAGCTGGGTGGCGAACAGCGAATGCCCTCCCAGTTCGAACAGGTTGTCATGCCGCCCCACCCGCTCCATCCCGAGCAGCCCCGCCGCGATGGCCGCCAGGGCCTCTTCGCCGGGCGATTCCGGCGGCTGGTAGCCGGCCCGCTCCGTCCGTTGGGGCCGGGGCAGCCGGGCGCGGTCGACCTTGCCGTTCGTGTTCAGCGGCCACGCGTCCACGACGACCACCGCATCCGGCACCAGGTAGCCGGGAAGCCGGCGCCGCAGCTCCGCGCTCACCGCGTCGCCCGACAGCACCGCTCCGGCGACCGGCATCACGTAGCCCAGCAGACGCTCCCCCGTGCCGTCCACGAGGGCCACCGCGTCCCGCACGTCCGGCAGCGCGGCCAGGGCTGTCTCCACCTGCCCCAGCTCAATGCGCGCGCCCCGGATCTTCACCTGGTCGTCGCGCCGGCCCAGGAACTCCAGCGTGCCGTCTGGCAGCCGCCGGCCCAGGTCTCCACTGCGATACAGCCGGCTTCCCGGCTGGCCGCTGAATGGATCCGGGATGAACCGCTCCGCGGTGAGCGCGGGCCGCCCCAGGTAGCCGCGCCCGACTCCTTCTCCACCGAGGCACAGCTCGCCCGGCGCTCCTTCCGGGACGGGGCGCAGATGCTCGTCCAGGAGAACCACGTGGTAGTTGGAGATGGGACGGCCAATGGGCACGCGCTCGCCGTCCACGGCGCCCACCGCCTGGAGCGTGCTGGCCACCGTCACCTCCGTGGGGCCATAGCCGTTGACGAAGCGGTGCCGCGCGCCCCACTGCCGGGCCGTCTCCGGGAGGCACACGTCTCCGACGCTCATCACCACCTGGAGGTCGGGGAAGCCGCCCGGTTGCAGCGTGCGCAGGACCGCCGCGGGCAGCACCGCGTGGGTGATGCGCCGGCGCACCAGCACCTGGGCCAGGGGCTCACCGGAAAACTGCGCCGCCTCCACGGTCTCCAGCCGCCCGCCGTTGGACAGCGCCAGCAGGAGGTCGAACAGCGACGCGTCGAAGGATGGGTGGAAGAACTGGAGCACCCGCGTGTCCGGCCCCAGCGCGCCCAGGAAGTCCCGCTGGGCATGCAGGAGGTTGGCGACCCCGCGATGCTCGATCATCACCAGCTTGGGCTCACCCGTCGAACCCGACGTGCAGATGATGTACGCGAGGTCCTCCGGAGCAAGCACCGCGTCCTGCTCCGCTGCCGCGACAGAAACCGCTTCGGCACCCGCCGCCAGGAACGGCACCCCGGGCACCGCGCTGTCCGGCGCCAGGGCGACCACCAGCACCACACCGGCCCTGCGGACGATGTCCTCCCGCCACGCCTGGGGGTGCGACGGCGACAGCGGGAGATAGGCCGCGCCCACCCGCCAGACGGCGAGCGCGAGCTCGACGAAGCCAGGGCCCCTCTCCAGCACGAGCGCGACCACGTCACCCCGTCCGATGCCCCGCGCTCGAAGGTCCGCGGCCAGCGCACGGGTGCGCTCTTCCAGCCGTCCATAGGTCGTTTCCGTGGACCCGTCCGAGAGCGCGACCCGATCCGCGTGCAGTCGGCACTGCGCGACGATGACCTCCACCACCGACCGCCACGGTCCGGGGTCGACCCGTGAGGACTGCCCCAGGCCGTCCAGCACCTCCGGCACCGCCGCCGGAGCGTGACCTTGGAGCGCCCAGGGGCTCTTCAGGCGGAGGCTCGCGAGCAGGCGTTCGTATTCGGTTCCGGTGACCCGGAAGGCAGGGGGCGTGGAGGACACAAGGGCTCCTGGAAGCAATGACACACACTGCGGCTGCCTCGCGGGGGAACACTCCGGCAGCCGCCTCCCCGGACCTCTAACACGCGAAAATCCACCGCGCCGTCCTGGTTGGCGACCGGATGACTCGAAGCGCTCCGTTGCCTTGACCCGTGGACGCAGCGGCCCTATATAACCAATAGGTCATGGAACTCACCGGTTATGGAAGCCCCTCTCCTGGTCACCTGGACGCCACCTTCGCCGCGCTCGCGGACCCGACGCGCCGGGCCATCCTGGCGCGGCTGGCGTCGGGCGAGGCGTCGGTGAGCGAGCTCGCCGAGCCGTTCGCCATGAGCCAGCCCGCCATCTCCAAGCACCTCAAGGTGCTGGAGCGCGCCGGGCTGATTTCGCGCGGCCGGGACGCGCAGCGGCGGCCCCGCCGGCTTGAGGCCGCGCCGCTCGCGGAGGCCACCCGGTGGTTGGAGCACTACCGCCAGTTCTGGGAGGAGAACTTCCAGGCGCTGGACGCCGTGCTCGAGGACTTGAAGGAACAGGAAGCGCGGCGCCCCACTCCGCGCAAGAGGAGGAAGCACCCATGAAGAACACCGGAAACCTGAAGGTCTCCACCCCCAGCGATCTCGAACTCACGATGACGCGGGTCTTCAACGCGCCCCGCCGGCTCGTGTTCGACGCGCACACGAAGCCGGAGCTGCTCAAGCGCTGGCTGGGGGTGCACCGGGGCTGGTCGCTGGCGGTCTGCGACATCGACCTGCGGGTGGGCGGCGCCTATCGCTACGTGTGGCGGGGACCCGACCGGAAGGACATGGGCGTCCGCGGGGTCTTCCGCGAAATCGTGGCGCCCGAGCGGCTGGTGAACACCGAGCGGTTCGACGACGCCTGGTACACGGGCGAAGCGCTGAACACGTTGCTCCTCACCGAGGAGGGCGGGAAGACGACGCTCACGAGCACGATGCGGTTCGAGTCCAAGGACGCCCGCGACGAGGTGCTGCGCTCCCCCATGGAGCAAGGGGTGGCCTCGGGCTACGACATGCTCGAGCAATTGCTGGCATCCCCGCTGTCAGGGATTGCCACACCACAAATCACACAGACGGAGGACCAGCCCATCGCGGTCATCCACGTCACCATTCCCCGCGCCGAAATCCAGCAGGTCATGGGTCCGGGCATCTCCGAGTTGATGGCCACCGTGGCCGCGCAGGGCCTCAAGCCCACGGGGCCGTGGTTCACCCACCACCTGCGCATCACCCCCGACACCTTCGACTTCGAGATTGGCGTCCCCGTCACCACGCCGGTCAAGGCCGCGGGCCGCGTCAAGCCCGGCCTCTGGCCCGCGATGAAGGTCGCGCGCAGCGTCTACCAGGGGCCCTACGAGGGCCTGGGACAGGCCTGGGGCGAGTTCGGTGCGTGGATTGAACAGCAGGGGCTCACGCCGGCCCAGGACCTCTGGGAGGTCTACGTCGCGGGCCCGGAGTCGGGCCCGGATCCGAAGACGTGGCGCACGGAGCTCAACCGGCCCCTGCTCGGCTGACAGCCCCGCCATCCGCCGCCCCCCTCCTCGCGGCGGATGACGGGAGTCAAAAGGCCCCCGCGCTCCGGACAGGTTCGAGGCTACGGCATGCCGGCGTTGGGCCCGTTGCTGGCGGATTCATTGAAGACCTTCGCGCCATACAGCCGCTCCGCATCGTCCGCGTTGTCGCAGATGGCCGAGCACCCCTCGGCGCCGCCCGTGGCCTGGCAGTCATTGATGACGTTTCCGTTCGCGTCATACTTGGGCCAGTGCAGGTTGGTGCAGGTGTTGGCATCCAGGTTCTTCCAGCGCCAGTGACTCAGGCACACGGCGCCGTCCGTCGTCCACCCGGCCTCGAATGACATGCTCTGCTGCGGGATGGGATTGGCGGGAGCCGCATTGATGGGCGGCTTCATGCCATCCCACAGGCGGATGGGGGTTCCGTCCTCCGTGTAGTACTGGCCAGCGCCGCAGTAGTCCGCTCGCGCCATGCGCGTGCAGGCCCAGTGCGCCTCCGTCGTCTTGCCGGCCTGGACGCCGTCCAGCCACGGCTTGTAGCCCCAGCGGTAGCACTTGGCGATGACGGCGTACTCACACGCCAGCGTGAAGGCGGTGGAGCTCTCCGTCCGCTCGCCGAGGTTGTCATAGAGCCCCCGTACCGGCACGACCAGGGCGTCCCCGCCGTTCGGATTGGGATTGCTGTTGCAGATGTTGCCCAGGGGCTGCGCGCCCAGGGACTTCACGCGGTACAGGTAGGTGTAGCCACTGGGGTCCCACGTCCCGGGAGACTCCTGGATGACGACATCCTGGGCATTGATGGCGGCCGTCACCTCCAGCATGGGCAGGCCGCTGGCGGAGCGCATCATGAGTCCCACCAACCGGTCGCCCCGCAGCTCCTGATGCGTCGCGGGGAACTCACCCCGGGAGGCGCCCAGGGTCAGGCTCCAGGGCGTCCCCGGCGTGTAGGGGCCGGCGAGCACCGTGTAGACGCCACTCGCGGGGCACTGGACGTTGGCGGAGGGACACGTCGACGACGCACAGATGGGAGCCCCGGTGACGAGGTGGTTCGCGTCCTGGTCCTCACAGGGCCTCTCCCCCGAGCAGACCCGCATCACCGGCGCACCCTGGCAGCTTCCGGGCGGCCGGGTCTGGCAGAGGGCCCCACTGCTCAGCGTGAACCGCGCGCCGGGCGTGCAGGTGCCCTGGCCCAGCACCGTCAGACCACAGGAGCGGTCCGGCCCGGTCTCGTTCGGGGAAGCGCAGCCCACCAGGCTGGGGGTGGTGCCTTCCACATGCAGCGCCAGGTCCGCGACGAGTTCTCCCCGGTCCAACTCCAGCGTCACGCCCCGCCGCTCCCCACTGCGCAGGATGGAGGCGTCCGAGAAGGCGACGCTCCCGTGCGGCGTCCCGTGCAGTTGCTTGCCCTGTGAGTGGGAGCCGTCGGTGCCGTCCGCGAAGTCCTGGGTGACGAGGACGGGTGCTGGTGTGGCCTCCCCCGGCGAGGGCACATCGCAGGCGACGAGGAACCAGACGGACAGACATGCTGGGAGAAAGCGGGAGACGGATTTCAAGGCGGACACCTTGGTCAAGGGGATCGGACGGAGCACAGAGCAGCCGGCGTGCCAGGGCTCACGCCGAGGGAGGGAAGGCGCCGGGCGACGCTTGCTGGCAGGAGTGGCCGGCAAGACTTGCCGGGGGCTGGCGGTCCTTGCCGCGCCGGAGGCTTTCAGAAGCGCGGGGTGGCGCAGACGCGCATGCCCATGAGGGCCTCGCGCTGGGTGGGCTCCACCACGTCCCGGTTCGCGGAGTGCGCGCTCAGGTCGCTCTGGTACCAGCTTCCACCCTGGGCGGAGGGATGGCCGGGGACCACGTCCGAACGCGTCCACTCCCACACGTTGCCGGCCAGGTCGTCCACGCCGAAGGGACTGCGCGAGCGCGGATGGCTGCCCACCTCGTCCGGGCCGAAGCCCTGGGGTTCCCGGCCATAGGTCCGGTCGACGTTGGCGTCATCCGCCTCCAGCCCGTCGCCCCCGGGGTAGCGGCGCCCATCCGCGCCCCGGGCCGCCCGCTCCCATTCCCGCTCCGTGCACAGGCGCGCCCCGGGCACCTGGCCGGTGCGGTCCAGCCACACGACGTAGGCCTGCGCGTCCTCGAAGGAGATGGCGGACACCGGGAAGCGGCGCCAGTCCTGCACCGCGCGCCGGTCCCGCTTCCCGTAGCGCACGGGCTCCCCTTCCCTCACGCGGTAGTGCGCCGAGGCCGGGCTCAACTCCAGGCGCCAGCGCCCGTCGGACTCCTCCACCAGCTCCACCCCGGTGAGGCTTTGACGGTTGCCGGGGCGGCGCAGGGCGCGCTCCTTCGCGGACAGCGACGCGAGGAAGGCGATGTAGTCACCGAACGTCACCTCGTGCCGCGCGATGAGGTAGCCGTCCGTCCGCGTTTCATGGAGAGGGGCGGCGTAGAAGAAGTTGCGCCGCAGGTATTCGCTCTCCGACGCGCCCTGCAGGAAGCGGCCGGGGGGCACGTAGACGAAGCCCTCGGGCACCGCCGAAACCGGCGGCAGCTTCAGGTCCAGCGTCAGGGTTTCACCGGGCCGCAGCAGCACGGGGGCTCGCACGGGAGCGCGGCCCGGGGCCTCCAGCAGGAGCACGTGCGAACCCGGCGGGATGCCCGCGTCGCGCACGGGGCCCTGCCCGAGCTCACGCCCCGGTGACGTCGCGTCCTCTGGCTTCGGACCGAGCAGTCGCACGCGAGCGCCCGGAGGCGACGTCACGACGGAGAGGCGCGCGGGCGCGGACAGCTCCGCCCTCCGGACTCCGGAGGCGTCGTACAACGCGAGGCGCTTCAACCACTGCTCACGCGCTTCGGGTTGTTGGTGGAGCGCCGAGCGAGCCACCCTCTCCGCCAGCAGGTCCGCCAGGAAGTCCCTCACGTTGGCGCGGCCGGGGTCCAACCCCCACGCGGTCTCCAGCGCGGACAGGGCCCGCAGCGCTTGGGCTTCCGCGGCGCGCTCCACCTCCAGGGCGTGGGACCACACCTTCTCCGCGGCATCCCGATGCTCGCTCCCGAGCGCATCGAAGTGCGCGAAGGCCTCCGTGCGCAGCCGCTGCGCCTCCACATCCGCCGTGTGCGCGGCGACCACGGCGCTCCGGGCTTCGCTCAATTGGTGCGCGATGCGCGACTCCAGTTGGGCCCTGGCCTGAAGGCGCGTGACGACCACCGCGCCCAGCAGCGCCAGGGGCGCGGCGATGGCGGCGGTCCAGCGCACGGCGCGGCGGCGGCGGGCGACCTGCCGGGAACGGGCGAGGAAGTCCTGCTCCCGCGAGCGTCCGGGCCGCGTGCCCACGTCGGAGGCCTCGGTGAGCTGACGGCCCGCGTAGAGGAGTTCCACCGGACGACCCAGGCGGTCCCACTCGGCGGCGGCGCGCTCCAACCGGTGGCGGACGGCGCGCCGCTGCTCGTCCTCGCCCATCCAGCCGCGCAGCGTGTCCCAGCCGGTGAGCAGGCTTTCGTGCGCGAGCGTGTAGACGCCCTCGCCGCCTTCGCCTTCGCCGGCGGTGAGGAGCCGGCCCTGGACCAGCCCTTCCAGTACCGAGCGCCCCGCCGCGTCGTCCGGGCCCCGCAGCAGCTCCGCGACGGTGCGGCGCAGGCGCGTGCCCTCGGGGGTGACGAGCTCCAGGAGCAGTTCGCGGGCGCGAGGGCGCTGCTCCGGCCGCAGCCGGGCCACCACCGCGTCCGCGTGACGGGCCAGCGCGCCTTCGACACCTCCGAGGGTCTCCAGCGCGGTGGCGGGGATGAGGCCCCGCTCGCGGTCGCGGGCCTCCCAGAGCGCGGCGAGCGTGAACTGCAACAGCGGCAGCCCGCCTTCCGTGCGGGCCGCGGCGGTGACGAGCGCCTGCTCCAGCTCCGGGGACTCGAAGCGCACGCCCAGCGCGCGGACCGGGCCGACGACGGCCTCACGCAGTCCGTGTTCGGACAGGGCTCGCAGCAGGTGCAGCGCGCGGGGCACCTCTTCGCCCAGGCCGGGCAGGGCCACCAGGCGGGTGAGACAGTCGCTGCGCGCGGTGGCCAGCACGCGCGTCCGGGGCGCGCGGCGCACCACCAGCGCCAGCTCCTCGGAGAGGCGCGCCGCCTGGGCGGGCTCCGAGAAGGTGACGAGTTCCTCGAGCTGGTCGACGAAGAGCAGCACCTGGGGCGCGTGGGGAGGACGGCGGCGCAGGGCTCGCGCCAGGGCGCCGCCCTCTTCGGTTTCCACGGTCGCGAGCAGGGCTTCGGCCGACACGTCGAGCAACGGGGCCAGGGCTTCCACCAGGGAGTCCAACGGGCGGCGGCCCGGCGTGCAGGAGACGACGGCCCACGCGGGCCCACCCTCCCCGGACTGGGAACCTGCGGCGAGGGCGGGCAGGATGCCCGCGCGGCACAGCGACGATTTGCCCACGCCCGAGTCTCCCGCGAGCAGGACGAAGGCATCGCCTCGCAGGCGGTCCAGCACGTCGCGCACCTCGCTTTCACGGCCGAAGAAGACGCCCCGGTGCGCGGCCTCGAAGGGCTGGAGACCACGGTAGGGATTGCCAGTGGGCAGCGCGCCCACGCGGGCGGGAAGGCTCAGCGCTTCGAGGGCTTCGCGCAGGGCATCGCCGGAAGCGAACCGGTGGGCGGGGTTCGTGGAAAGGCACCGGTCCACCACGGCCGCCAGACCCGGAGGAAGCGCGGGCGCCACGTCTGCGAGCGGACGCGGTGGATGTTCCTCCACCGCGCGACCCAGGGCCTCCAGGGGCACGCCGTCGTGGGGTGCCACGCCCGCGCACAGCTCATAGAGCAGCACGCCCAGCGCGTAGACATCACTGGCCCGGCTCGCGGGTTCGCCGCGCCAGAGTTCGGGAGCCATGTAGAGCGGAGTGCCCGCGAGCGCGGCGGGAACCGGCAAGGAGCTGTTCCCACCGGTCGCGGGGGGCGCGGCGACACCGCGCGCGGAAGTCGCGGCGGGCAGCGAGCGAGGGTCTTGCGCGGCTTCCGGCGCCGTGTCACCCGATACGGTGGGCAGCGAACGAGGAGCGTGTGTCGCACGCGAGGCTTCCGGCGCCGTGTCATGAAGCAGGGCGGGCAGAGGCCTGAAACCGTGCGTGTCATGCACCCCGTCCTGCGTCCTGGCACCCGACAGGGCGGGCAGAGGCAGCAAGTCTTGCGTTGCACGCGAGCCTTCCGGCGTCCTGGCACCAGAAAGCGTGGGTAGAGGCTGCATGCCTTGCGTGGCATGCGCCCCGTCCTGCGTCCTGGCACCCGACAGGGCGGGCAGAGGCAGCAAGTCTTGCGTCGAGTGCAATCCCTCCGGCGCCGTGTCACCAGACACGGTGCGCGGAGGCAGCAAGTCCTGCGTCACACGAGTCCCTGCATTCGCCATGTCGTCAGACACGGAAGGCGCCGGCAGGAAGTCTCGCGTTACACCCGTCGCAGCATGCACGGCGGCGTCAGACATGGAAGACGGCGGCAAGAAGTCTCGCGTCGCACGCGTCCCCGGCTGCGCCCCGTCGTCAGTCCCAGTGGGTCGCGGCAGAACGTCTTGCGTGGCGTGCGCCACTGCCTGCGCCAGGGATTCAGATGCGGTGGGCAGTGCTGGAAGGTCTTGCGTCGCACGCGCACCCGCGAGTCCGAGTGCCTGCGCGGCGCGCACCTGAGCCGCCGTGTCGTCCGTCAGCGACCGCGTGCCTGCACCGTCGTCCGTCCCATCCTTCTCCGGCGCAACAGCGGGCTCCGTCCACTGACTCCACTCCGCGAGCCCGAAGTCGAGCAGCTTCACCTCGCCGTCCTCCGACAGCACGGCGTTCGCGGGCTTGAGGTCGCGGTGGAGGATGCCTCGGCGGTGGGCGGCGGCCAGTCCTCTTGCCAGGTCGATGCCGAGCCGCAGCGCCAGCCCTCCCTCCACCGGTCGAGCCAGCCGGTCCAGCGACTCTCCTCGAATCAGCTCGGACACGAGGTATGGCTGCCCGCGCACCTCGCCCACACGGTGGATGGCCACCACGTTGGGGTGCTGGAGCCGGGCGATGGCCCGCGCCTCCTGGAAGAACCTCGCGCGGGCTGTCGCATCCGGCAGCCGGCCCGCCGGCGTGGCAATGAACTTCACCGCCACCTGCCGGTCCAACAACGTGTCCTGGGCCAGGAACACCTGCCCCATCGCCCCCTGTCCCAGGGGACGCAGCAGCCGGTACTCCTCGAACTCGCGCGGAGGCTCCAACAGCGGCCCGGGAGGCGAGCTCATTCGGTCGTGGGTCCCCGACGGCCGGGACGCACCTGCACGCCCAGCTGCTTCAACTTGAAGGAGAACGTCCGGATCGGCATGCCGATGAGCGCCGCGGCCTTCGTCTGCACGCCGTCCGCCGCGTCCAACGCCTCCATCATCCGGCGGCGCTCCAGCTCACGCAGCTCCTGCGCCAATGGCAACCGCGCCCCTGCCTCGGGCGCGGCGACAGCACGTCCAGCCTCCGGCGCGCTCTCCGCTCCAGCCACCGGGGCGGCCCCCTTGCGTCCCATCATGCGAGGCGGAAGGTGGTGCGGCTCCACCACGTCCCCCGCCACCGCCGCGGCGACGTAGTCCATCAGGTTGCGAAGCTCGCGCACGTTGCCGGGCCACGCATGGCGCGACAGCGCGTGCAGCGTGTCCGCGGCCAGCACCAGCTCCGGCCGCCCCAATGCCAGACACGCGCGCGCCAGGAAGTCGCGCGCCAGGAGCGGCACCTCCCGAGGGCGCTCCCGCAGGGGCGGCAACAACACCGTGGCCGCGCCCAGGCGGAAGTACAGGTCCTCCCGGAACCGCCCGGCCGCCACCTCCGCCTCCAGGTCGCGGTGCGTGGCGGCCACCACGCGCAGGTCGATGGGACGCTCGCGCGTGTCACCCACGCGCGTGATGCGACGCACCTCCAGCGCGCGCAGCAGCTTGGCCTGCGCGGACGCGGGCAGCTCCCCCACCTCGTCGAGGAAGACGGTGCCGCCCTGCGCGCTCTCCAGCAGGCCCGCGCGCGACGTGGTCGCCCCCGTGAAGGCGCCCTTCTCGTTGCCGAACAGCTCGCTCTCCACCAGGCCTTCCGGGAGCGCGGCGCAGTTCACGGCGATGAACGGCCCGGTGCCACGGCGCGACCAGTGATGCACCGCGAACGCCGCGTTCTCCTTGCCCACGCCCGTCTCACCGCACACCAGCACCGGCAGCTCGCTGGCCGCCAGCCGGCGCAGGAGCGCGTAGAGCTGGGACATGGCGGGGTCCGCCACCAGCACCGTGCGCCCGGCCAGGTCCAGCCGCGTCGCCCCTTCCGCCGCCGCCGCCGCCCGTCCCGGCTTCGCGGCCTGCGCCGCCGTGCGCGCGACCGCCACCAGCGTGTCCGCGTCACAGCCATCCGTGGGACAGGCCGCCGTGCCCAGCCGTGCCCGGGGAAACGCCGTCAGCAGCGCCTCCATGCGCTCGCCGAACTCCTCTTCGCCCGGCTCGCCGGACACCTCCGGCAGCACGCACAGCAGGTGCGCGGCGTCCAACCACCCCACGGCCTCCGCCGGCCCCGCCTCCGCCGTCAGCAGGGCCTCCACCGACTCACGGCTTGCGGAGGGCGAGTCCGGCAGCGCCAGCACCAGCACCGACAGCGGCCGGCCATAGCGCAGCGCACGGTCCACCTCCTCGCGCAGGTGCTCCATCAGCCGCTCGGACTCCAACGTGCGCCGGGCCGCCACGGAACGGACGCGGGCACGCACCACCGCCACCACCCCGCCAAAGGACAGCACGTCCCCGGACAGGAGCAGGTGCGCCCCCTCCACCTGCCGGCCGTTGACCAGCGTGCCGTTGTGGCTGCCCAGGTCCACGACCCGCGCTCCCTCCTCCGTCACCAGGATGCGGGCATGCCGCCGGGAAACACTCTCGTCCTTCAGGCGCAGGTCCGCCGGCTCGTCCCGGCCCACCAGCACCGTGCCCTCGGCGGGCAGCGTGAAGCGCCACGAGGAGTCGCCCTCCATCACCAGGAGGTAGGCGGCACCGGAGTCCGGGGGCTCCGACCCCACCCTTCCGAGGGGACGCGTCTCACGGGCACTGGGAATCGGGGAGGACATCGCGCGAATTCCAATGCTGTCACGTCCTTGCCCAGGAGGACAGTCCGGACGGGATGGACGGGTGCGCCCCGGTCGCGGACCGGTCTTCATCGGCGTGACGTCATCGGCTGGCGTTGGCTGGGGCGGCCGTGCAGCTCCAGCAGCGCGAGGACACGGACTGACTCCGACAGGAACGTGCGGCTCTTCATCATGGGAGTGGGTCGCCCTCGCGCGGCATCGCGCCATGCGGGCCGGCAGGGCGGGCGGGAACCCGGTAGAGCAACGGCGGTGCCAGGAGGCCCTCCCCCCTGGGAGCCCCCCGGCCCGGCAAGCCTTGCCGTGTCACGGACTGGCAAGGCTTGCCATGGCCCGGCAGGCATTGCCGGGGCATCACCTCACCGGGGGCCGCGCACCGAGGGCGGTGACGGCACAAGCATCTGACTCCCGGTAATCTCCGCGTCGGCCGGAACCCGTCCGGTCCCTCATCCGGATACCCCATGCACGACACGTCCTCCCGCGGTCCCCGTTCCCCGAGCCTCTTCAAGCACCTGCGCATCCCGCTGCTCCTCGCGGTCGGGGGGATGACCATGGGAAGCGGCCTGGGCAACCCGGGCTGTGGGAGCGGTGGCGTCCCGGACTGCGAGGACGGCTGTAACGTCCAGGGCACCTACGCCCTGGTCTTCGAGGAGGCTCCCCCGCTGTCGCAAGGCTGCACGGACCTGGGCCTGACGCTGCCCACGGAGTTGGTCCTGGAGCGCCAGGGCAACAGCGGTTACGTCACGGGGCGACTGCTGGGCCATGGGCTGTCTGGCGGCATCTACGAGTCGAGCAACACGCGCCTCGATTTGTCGATTGGAACGTTCGCGCCGGATGACACCCCGATCATTGTCGAGGTCTCGGGCCGCTTTTCAGCGGAGGCCCGGACCGACAGCCAGCCGTTGACCTACTCGGGCGAGCTCCGCTTCGAGAGCGACGATGCAGCGAAGAAGTGCCAGGAGCGCCGCCTGTTCATCGGGACGCGCCAGTAGGCCGCCAGGCGTCCGGGCCCTCCCGCCGGGGCCCATGGACGGGGGGGGATATCGAAGGTACAAGGCCGCCGCATGGAGGCCGTACCGTGAAGAAGACCCCCCTCATCACCGAAATCTCGAAGGAATACACCTTCGAGGCCGCGCACCACCTGCCGCACGTGCCCCAGGGGCACAAGTGCTCCCGCGTGCACGGCCACAGCTACCGCATCGAAATCACCCTCCAGGGCCCGCTGCACCCGCAGCTCGGCTGGATTGTCGACTTCGCGGAGCTGAACGCCGCCTGGGAGCCGCTCCACGCCCAGCTGGACCACCGGCTGCTCAACGACGTGCCCGGCCTGGAGAACCCCACGAGCGAGCTGCTGGCCGCGTGGCTCTACGAGCGCCTGGACATCCCCGGCGTGCGCGTCTCCCGCCTCAAGGTGGCGGAGACCTGCATGTCCTCCTGCACCGTGTTCCCGGCGCCGGCCTGACGCTTCAGGTCTCCACCTGTCCCAGGTTGGCGTGGAGGACCGCGCCATTCAGGATGGGTGTCCTGGCGCAGGTGTAGAGGAAGTCCGCGACCTCCTCGGGCGTGATGATCCGCCCGAAGGTCGTCCGTGCCGCCACGCTCGCGCGGGCGGCCGCGTCTCCGCCCAGGTGTTCCCGAAGGATCTCCGTGTCGGTGAACCCGGGGCAGACGCAGGCGGTGTGGATCTGCGTGCCGACCAGCTCCTGGCAGGTGGCGCGCATCATCCCCACCATCGCGTGCTTGGTCGTCACGTAGGACGCGATGCCCTTCACGGCCTTCTCCGCCAGCGTGGAGCCCACGTAGAGGATGGACGAGCCGTCCGTGAGCAGCGGGCGCACCAGGCGGTTGAGCACCAGGGGTGCGACGACGTTGACCTCCAGCACCTGGCGGAAGTGCTCCGCGTCCATCGCCAGCGCCTCGTCATGCACGTAGCGGGCGGCGTTGTGCACCAGGCACACGCGGCCGCCGCCCCTGCCGGGACCTTCCCGCAGCGCCGGGACGAACGTCGCCTCCCAGCCCGGGACGGCGAGGTCCACTTCCACGTTCACGACGTCCGGCACGGTGCACGGGTTGCGCGACACGTTCATCACGCGCCAGCCTTCCCGCTGGAAGCGCTCCGCGGTCGCCCGTCCGATGCCCCGGCTGGCGCCGGTGATGAGGGCCCAGTCAGCCATGCTGTCCCCACTCCCAGGTGGCCCACTGACCGGGGCCCGAAGCGCACTTCACCAACAGGTGCGTGATGCGGTCGCGCGCCATCGCGGCGCCGTCGCCCACCAGCTCCTCGCCGAAGACGCGCGCCAGCTCCTCCAGCGTCACGTTGGGCGCGGGCAGCACCGTCACGTCGCGCGCGAGGAAGTGCAGCTCCTCGCCGTTGAAGTGCGCCTTGTAGTTGCCCTGCGCGTCCTGCTCCAGGCGCAGGTGCCGTGAGCGGCCGGGCAGGAAGAAGGTCTCATTCCAGGCCTTGCACCGCGTGATGACGGCCTGCTTCAGCGGGCCGTAGTCCGCGAGCAGGCCTTCCTCGGACACCTCGCCCGTCAACGCGACGTAGACGGTGAAGTTGTGCCCATGCAGGTTCTCGCGGTGCGTGGCGGAGAAGATGGTGAAGTGCCCCGCGGAGAACTTCATCTCTTCCTTGTGCAGCTCGATGGTCGTTGTGCGCGCCATGGGGATGGCGCAGGGCTTAGCACCAAGGGCGGAGGGAGCGGAACCACCCTGGCCCCGTCCGCCACCTGCTCCCCTGCCCTCCGTTTCCCAGGCAACCCGAAGACGACTAGAAGAGGAAGTCGGTGGTGAGGAAGTCCGACTCCCGCCGGGTGAGGATGGACTGGACCAGGGTGGTGTTGTCGGGCGTCGTCTTCGTCGCCACCAGCGTCCGGATGGAGAACACCCGGAGCGCGTCCGCGACCGACAGGGTGCCTTCCGCGGAGTCCTTGCGGCCGTTGAACGGGAAGGTGTCCGGCCCGCGCTGGCACTGGCAGTTGAGGTTGATGCGTCCCACCTGGTTGGAGAACGCGTCGATGAACCGGCCGATGCGCGCCGAGTCCTTGCCGAACAGGCTGAGCTGCTGGCCGAACTGCGACTGCACCACCAGCCGGACCGCCTCCGCGTCGTCGTCGAACACCATCACCGGGACCACCGGACCGAACTGCTCCTCGCTCGCGAGCCGCATCCCCTGCGTCACCGGGTACACCACCGTGGGGGCGTAGAACGACCGCGACGACTGGCCGCCCGTCGTGTTCACCACCCGGGCCCCCTTGGACACGGCGTCGTCCACCAGCCCCTGGAGGTAGGCCGCCTTGCCCGGCTCAGGCAGCGGCGTGACGGCGACGCCCGGGTCCCAGGGCATGCCGGGCTTGAGCTTGTCCACCGCGGCCGTGAACTTCGCGAGGAACGCGTCCACGATGCTCCGGTGCACCACCAGCAGCTTGAGCGCCGTGCACCGCTGGCCGTTGAAGGACAGCGTGCCGGTGATGCACTCCTTCACGGCGTTATCCAGGTCCGCGTCCTGCAGGATGATGGCCGGGTTCTTCGCGTCCAGGCCCAGCACCGCCTTGAGCCGGTGCGGCCGGGGGTGCATCCGCTTCAGCTCGCTGGCGCCCTTGTTGGTGCCGATGAAGGCGAACAGGTCCACCTGCCCGCTCTCCATCAGCGCGCCCACCGTCTCCCGGCCCCGGCCGTAGATGATGTTGATGACGCCGGGCGGGAAGCAGTCGCGGAAGGCCTCCAGCAGCGGGCGCACCAGCAGCACGCCGAACTTCGCCGGCTTGAACACCACCGTGTTGCCCATCAGCAGCGCGGGGAAGAGCGTGCTGAAGGTCTCGTTGAGCGGGTAGTTGTACGGGCCCATGCACAGCGCCACGCCCACCGGGCCCCGGCGGATCTGCGCCATGATGCCCTGCTCCTGCACGAAGCGGGACGAGGTGTGGTCCAGCTCCTTCAGCGCGCGGATGGTTTCGACGATCAGGTCGACGGTGCGGTCGAACTCCTTCTCCGAGTCCGGCTGCGTCTTGCCAATCTCCCACATCAGCAGATTCACGACCGCCGTGCGCTGGGCGCGCATCGCGACGAGGAAGCGCTCCACGTGCTCGATGCGCTGGGCCACCTTCAGGGTGGGCCACACGCCCCGGCCCAGGTCGTACGCCTTCACCGCCGCCGCGAGCGCGTCCAGGGACTCGCGCGAGGTGAGCAGCGGCGTCGCGCCAATCACCTTCTGCTGGAGCCCTTCCGGCGTCCGGAGGAACACGGGGCTCTGCACGGGGTTGAGTTCGCCCGCCCAGGTGCGCAGCTCGCCTCCCACGAGGTACTCGCGCTGCTCCAGATAGGCGGGGAGCCGGACACCAGGAGGAATCTGCGCGTCGGTGGGGAACAGGTCGTCGAGTGCCGTCGTCATGGGCGCCCTTTTTAACCAAGCGCCCCGCCACCGGCACGACTTCCCGCGCGGACGGGGCCGGATGATGTGGGTGTGGGCGCCGGACGCTCGCGCCCGGGCCCGCGTTCCCGTCATGATGAAACCATGATGAGGAGACGAGCCTCCCGTGCGGTTCGATGCGGGGTGCATCGGGATGATGGCTCCACCCTGAGGCACCGAGGTGGCCCACGATGACGTCCCTCCTTCGCAGTCCCCTGTTCGCGCTCCTGCTGCTGTTCGCGGCGCCAGTGCTGGCCCAACCTGACGCGGGCGACGTGAGCACGGGCGTCATCCTTGGAACGGTCCTCGACGGCAAGACGAAGAAGCCCGTCTTCGAGGTGGTCATCACCGCGACCTCTCCGAGCCTCCGGTTCGAGCGGGTGGCGGTCTCCGATGGCCAGGGGAACTTCCGCATCGAGGCGCTTCCGGCGGGCGTCTACGCGTTGCGTGCGGAAAGGGAGGTCTACAAGCCGTCCGCGCGGACGGGCCTCCACCTCCAGGAGCAGCGCACCGTACGGGTCGACATGGAGCTGGAACCCGACCCTTCCTTCAGCACCAGCGCGGCGCCCCTCGTCGACATGAACTCCGCGAATTCCAACGCCGTCGTGGACGCGGAGTTCATCAAGCGCATCGCGATGGCCCGCCCGGTGGGCAAAGGGGGAGCGCGCAGCTTCGAGTCCCTGGCAGAAGTCGCGCCCGGCTCCGCGTCCGATTCGTACGGTGTCTCCCTCCATGACTCAGCCATGTCCGGCGTCCCCGAGGGGGGCTACGTGATTGATGGCCTGAGCACGAATGACTACGTGAGCGAATCCAGCAGGAACGACCGGCAGCGCGCTCCGGCCTGGGCCCTGCCGTACATGCACATCGTCGTCCCGGACGGCACGCCACAGACGGTGTACCGCGCCCCCGAGGTCCCCCGGGGACCGTTGAATGACACCCACGACATCGTGATCGTCGCCCCACCGGAGCGCACCGTGGCCCCGCCAGGGAAGCGCTTCTTCGACATGTACTTCAAGGGCCACGGGGTGAACCCCACGGTGGACACCGAGGAGGAGCGCTTCTCCACCTTCTCCGTGGACACGGACACGGCCTCGTACACGCTGACGCGGGCCTACCTCCAGCGCGGCTCGCTGCCGGATGAACAGGCGGTGCGCGTGGAGGAGTTCGTCAACAGCTTCGACTACGGCTACCCGGCCGCGCCGGACGCCCCCTTCAGCGTGAACGTGGAGGGCTTCCCGTCCCCCGCGCGCAAGGGCTACCACGTGGTGCGCATCGGCGTGAAGGCGCGCGAAGTCAGCCACGCGCAGCGCAAACCCAGCCATCTGGTGTTCGTCATCGATGTGTCCGGGTCCATGAACATGGACAACCGGCTGGGGCTGGTGAAGCGGGCGCTGAACCTGCTGGTGAACGCGCTGGATGAGCGGGACCGGGTGTCCATCGTCGTCTACGGCAGCGAGGCGCGGCTCGTGCTCGGGCCCACCAACGCCAGACAGAAGTCCCTGCTGCGCGCCGCCATCGACGGGCTCACCACGGAGGGCTCCACCAACGCGCAGGCGGGCCTCGAACTGGGCTACGCCCTGGCCGCGAACCACCTCCAGGAGGGCGGCATCAACCGCATCATCCTGTGCTCGGACGGCGTGGCCAACAGCGGCATCACCGACGCGGATGGCCTGTGGGCGCGGGTGAAGGAGCGCGCGGCGGCGGGCATCACCCTGTCCGCGGTGGGCTTCGGGATGGGCAACTACAACGACGCGCTGATGGAGCGGATGGCGCAGGTGGGCGAGGGCAACTACGCCTACGTGGACGCGCTGGACGAGGCCCGCCGCATCTTCGTGCAGAACCTGAGCGGCACGCTCCAGGTGGTGGCCAAGGACGTGAAGCTCCAGGTGGAGTTCGACCGCAAGACGGTGTCCCGCTACCGCCTCATCGGCTACGAGAACCGCCTGCTCACCCGGCAGCAGTTCTCCGACGACAGCGTGGACGCGGGCGAGGTGGGCGCGGGCCACGCCGTCACCGCCCTCTACGAGGTGAAGCTGCGCGAAGCGTCCCGGCCCACCTTCGGCACGCTGCGCATCCGCTACAAGCAGCCCGAGGGCGGCGATTCGCGCCTCATCGAGAAGGACATGACCTCTTCCCTCATGCGCCCCGCCTTCGAGCAGGCCGCCTCGCCCACGCGCCTGTCCTACGTCGCGGCCGCCTTCGCGGAGAAGCTGCGCGGCTCCTACTGGGCGCGTCCGCTCACCTACGACGCGCTCGTATCGCTGTGGGAGGAGCTGGGCACGCCCCTGAAGGACCAGGAGGACGTGGCGGAGCTGGGGACGCTCATCCGCGAGGCGCGGAAGCTGGACCGCCGCAAGGACCGCTTCGAGTCCTTCGCGCCGGTGCGCACCATGGACGCCGACCGCGTCCCCACCTTCAAGTAAGGCCCCGCCCGAATGTTCAGCCGGCTGCTGCCCACCTTCGTCGCCCTCGTGCTCGGCCTCGCCGGGCTCGGGGTCGGCCTGGGCTACCTCCAGCGCATCTTCGCCGCTGAGCGCGAGGATGCGCGGGCCTCGCTCCAGGCCCGGCGCGAGGTCCTGGAGCAGTACGCCCGCGTCTCCCTGGGACAGGCGCTGCGCGAAGGGCTGGAGTCGGCGCGCCCCACGCTGGAGGCCGCGAAGGAGGATCCGCTGGTGGCCGCGCAGGGGCTGTACCTGCGCGAACAGGAGGAACAACTGCTGCCCCGGTTGGCCCTCTTCGACACCGCCGGGGACTCGCCCGCGAAGGACCGCTACGCGCGGCTGCGAGCGCGCCAGGAGGTCGCGGACGAGGACGAAGGCCCGTGGCGGGAACGGCTGGAGCAGATGCAGGCGGTGGAGCGGGCCCTGGCGGCGAAGGACCCGAAGGGCACCCTGGAGGCGGTGATGGCGCTCTCGCGACACCGGGCCCGCTTCGTGCTCGCGTCCACGCGCGACCTGCCGTCGCTGCTGATGGTGCTGGAGGACGTGGCGGCGAGGGGTGACCTGGTGCCCGACCTGATGCGGGCGCTGGTGCGCGACGGGCTGCGGGATGGGCAGGGCGAAGGACGGCTGGAGGGACTGCAGCGGTTGCTGCTCCTCAAGCGCTCGCGCTTCACGCCGGAGGACTTCGACTTCCTGCGCGGGCGGGTGGCGGCGCTCTCCCTGCGCGTGGGCGTCCCGGTGGCGGATTTCGAGGCGCGGGCCCGGGAGCTGGCCGCCACGCCGCTGGAGCTGCCCGCGTCCGTTCCGGAGCCGCTGCTGACGCGGACGGGCTGGTACCTGGAGCCCCGCCAGCGACACGGCGCCCTGGGCCTGGCGCTGGACCTGCCTGGCCTGATGGAGGGACTCACCCGCGAGATGCGCGAGCGGGGCCTGCTGGAAGCGGACGGACGCGTGTCCCTGCCCGGGGACGCGCCGGTGCTGGTGCTCGCGTCGCTGCCGGTGGCGGTAGAGTCCTCCGCGTGGGCCAAGGGCGAGGTGGCGCTGGAGAACCGCTACCGGCTCAAGTCGCTGATGCTGGTGCTGTGCGCGGCGCTGGCGCTCACCATCGCGGCGCTGGCCTTCGTGGCGCAGCACCGCAAGTACCGCTTCCTGGAGCTGAAGAGCGACTTCGTGGCCACGGTGTCGCACGAGCTGCGCACGCCGCTGGCTTCCATCCGCCTGCTCGCGGAGACGCTGGAGTGGCGTCTGGCGGAAGGCGCGGACGCGAAGGACTACCCCGCGCGCATCATCCACGAGGCGGACGGGCTGGGCTTCCTGGTGGAGAACCTCCTGTCCTTCAACCGCATCGACAAGGGGCGCTGGGTGCCCCGGCTCGCGCCGGTGCGGCTGGATGAGCTGGTGTCCGGGCTGCGCCGGGACCTGGCGTCAGGAACTCCGGTGCCGGTGGAGCTGACGGCGGACGTGGACGCGCGCGAGCTGAACGCGGACGCGCAGCTCTTGCGGCTGCTGCTGGCGAACCTGGCGCGCAATGCCTGCGCGTACAACACCCGCAGCCCCGTGCGTCTGCACGTGGCGACGCTGCCCGGAGGACGGGTGCACTTCACGGACAACGGCACCGGCATCCCGGAGGCGGAGTGGGAGCGCGTCTTCGGCGAGTTCCACCGGCTGGCCGGCAGGAGCGGCCGCGAGGTGCCCGGCAGCGGGCTGGGGCTCGCGCTGTGCCGCCGCATCGCCCGGCTGCATGGGGGCACGCTGCGCGTGGCGGCCTCCAGCGACGAAGGCACCACCTTCGAATTGACCCTTCCTGAAACTCCATCCGGAGCACGGACCCGGAGCACCGCATGAACGCCGCCCCCACCCTGCTCGTCGTGGAGGATGACCCGAACCTGCGGCTCGCGCTGCGGGACAACCTGGAGCACCAGGGAGGCTACGCGGTGGAGGAGGCCGCCACGGTGCGGGAGGCGCGCGAGCACCTGGCCCGCCGCGACTTCCAGCTCATCCTCCTGGACGTGATGCTGCCGGACGGCGACGGCTATGCGCTGTGCCGCGCGCTGCGCGAGGAGGGCTCCACCGTGCCGGTGCTGATGCTCACCGCGCGCACGCTGGAGGAGGACGTGGTGCGCGGCTTCGAGGTGGGCGCCCAGGACTACCTGGGCAAGCCCTACCGGCTGCGGGAATTGCTGGCGCGCGTGGGGGCCCAGGTGAAGCGCGCGGGCGCGGGCATCGCGACGACGAAGCTGCTGCGCTTCGCGGGCTACAGCGTGGACCTGGACCGGCGCCGGGTGGTGACGCCGGAGGGCGCGGAGGTGGAGCTGACGCGCAAGGAGTTCGACCTGCTGGCCTTCCTCGTGCGTGAGCGCGAGCGCGCCCTGCGCAGGGACGAAATCCTGGATGCCGTCTGGGGCGCGGATGTCGTCGTGGATCCGCACACGGTGGACAACTTCGTCTCCAGCCTGAAGCGAAAGCTCCAGTGGACCCCCGCGTCGCGCTTCTCCATCCAGACCGTGCGCGGTGTCGGCTATCGGATGGAGGTGGAGAAGAGCCCCTGAGCCCTGGGGTAGCGTGCCTAGCCTGCCCGGGCCGGCGGATGGACCGCACGAACACACGGAAGGCACGAAGACATGCTGAAATCCACGGGAGCACTCGTTGTCGCGCTGTTCACCCTCCTCCCGCTCCAGGGTCAGGCCCAGAAGCAGGACTGCGCCACGGCGTTCGACGCGGTGGCCAAGGCGGGCCAGCTCGACAACGCGGAGGCGCTGGTCAGCAACGACTGTGTCGTCATGTACACGGAGAACTGGCTGCAGGGCGCCGGCAAGAAGAACGACGCCGTCTGCGGTCCTGCGTGGAAGGCCCTGGAGGCCTCGGGCGCCACCGCCAGCGTGCGCTCGCTGGTCATCCAGGACTGTGCCGTCGTCCACATGACGGGCTGGAAGGCGATGTCCCAGCCCCAGGGAGCGGCCGCGGGACAGTGCTCCATCGGCCAGCTCATGACCGCGCAGCAGAAGGTGCAGGAGCAGCAGACGAACCTCTGCAAGAAGGTGGGCAAGGGCAGCGTCGACGCGGAGGTCGCGAAGAAGGTGCAGGCGTGTTTCGACACCCACGTCACGCCGGCCGTCGCGAAGTCCCCGGGCCTGAAGCAGTTCGTCGACGAGTGCGTCGTGAAGAAGAACGCCTGGGCCGCCGACTCCATGTGCAACAAGAAGAACCAGTGGGCCGTCTCCTCCTGCGAGACCAAGACCTTCAAGGCGAAGAAGGCCGCGCTGATGAAGGAGCTCACGAAGAACATCGGGGGCTTCTGCGCGCCGGCCGACGCGTTCGCCACGTGCATGACCGAAGCGACCCGGTAATCCCAGCCATCCCTCCGTCCGGCGCCTTCGTCCCGCGCGCCGGCGGTTTCGTCACATAACGCCCCGTCACTCCGGGGCGTGCCGGTACTCCTCGGGGGCCTCGTGCGCCCTTCGCACGACTCCCGAGGAGTCACCGTGAAAGCCTTTACCGCTGTCCGCAGCACCTTCCTGGCGAGCGCGCTCGTCCTCACGTCCCTGCCCGGCTGCCAGGGCGCGGACACGCCTGACACCGGGCCGGAGGAGGAGTTCCAGTCCACCGCCCAGGGCCTCACCTGTTCCTCCGCGGTGACAGCGATGACGGGCCCCACGACCCCGGCGGGCAGCGTGACGCGCTCGGGGGTCTACAGCGCCGCTTACGAGGCCTGGCAGGCGTTCGACGCGAACAGTGCCTCGCTGTGGATCTCCGCGGTGAACCAGACGCCCGCGTGGCTTGCCTACCAGGTGCCCGCGGGCACCGCCGCCGTCCACCGCTATGCCCTCGCCTTCGCCAACGGCCCCAGCCTCACCACGCGCGCGCCCAAGGACTGGACGTTCCAGGGCTGGAACGGCTCCGCCTGGGTGGTGCTCGACACGCGCACGAACCAGACGGGCTGGGGCGGGTTCGAGCGGCGGGAGTTCACGCTCTCCGCGCCCGCGTCCTACAGCCAGTACCGCCTGCACGTGACGGACGACAACGACACCCGTGCGGGCGTGGTCGTCATCTCCCTCAACCGGCTGGAGTTGATCACCTGCGTCAACGACGGCATCACGAACCCCGTCACGGCCCTCTGGACGCGGACCTCCGGAGCGGTGGGGACTCCCGTGCGTGTGCATGACCTGGTGGGCGACCCGGCGGGACGCTCGTACATCACGGGCTTCACCACGGGAGGCCTGGATGGCAACCCCATGATTGGCGGGATGGATGCCTTCCTTCACGCGCGCGACTGGAACGGTGACCGCATCTGGTCGGTCCAGCTTGGCGCGCCGGACAGCATCGCGCTGGGCTACGGCATCGCGACGAACCGGACCTGGGAGGAGATCTACGTCGGCGGCTTCACGGACGGGTCCATGCACGGCACGCCCAGGGTCGGCTCCCGGGATGCGTTCGTGACGAAGTACCGCTACACCGGCGTCCGACAGTGGACCCGCCAGCAGGGCGTGGCCGGCACCTCCACGGAGGGCTATGACGTCGCGGTCGACACCGCGGACAATGCCTTCCTCGTGGGCACGGCGACGGGCGGCCTGGATGGCAACACCCGCACCGGCGACAAGGATGTCTTCGTGACCAAGTACGACGCCGCGGGCACCAGGCAGTGGACCCGCCAGATGGGCGCGGCCGGCCAGAACACGGTGGGACGGCGGGCGGCCACCGACGCGGCCGGCAATGTCTATGTCTCCGGTTGGACCTACGGGGGGCTGGACGGGAACACGCGGCAGGGCGTGCAGGACGCCTTCGTCATCAAGTACGACAGCGCCGGCGTGAAGCAGTGGACCCGACAGCTCGGGTCCTCGGGCAACAACGTGTGGCTGTATGGCTCGACGACGGATGCGGCGGGCAATGTCTATCTGACGGGCCAGAGCGGCGGCGGTCTGGATGGGAACCCGAACCCCACCCCGGGCTCGGATGCCTATCTGGCCAAGTACGACCCTTCCGGCAACCGGCTGTGGACCCGGGAGTTCAGCGCCGCGAACGGCATCTGGGCCTCTGGCATCTTCATCGACGAGACGGGCATCTACGTGAGCGGCGGCGCGCAGGGAGACGTGGGCAACCTCACCAACACCACGGTCTTGAAGGGGCACAACTACGTCGCGAAGTTCGACACGGCGGGCAACCGGCTGTGGGTGGTCCAGCAGAACCCGGCGGTGTCGCCAGCCGGAGGGCCGGCCCCCGTCTACAGCAACGGCGTGAACCGGGAGTTCAACGGCAGCCTCTACCTGGGTGGCTATACGGAGGGGAACTTCGGCGGCAACACGCTGGTGGGGACCTACGACGCGTTCGTGACGAAGCTCGCGGCGCCGTGAGGTGAAGGCCCGGGACCGCGCGGCGCACGGGGCGCCGCGCGGTCACTCCTCCGCTTCGACGGGGATGGACTGGATGACGGCGCGGGCCCGGGTTCGCGGTTCGCCCTCCGGGTCGGAGGCGAGGAACGCGGCGAGGCGCTCGCGGGCCTCGGCGTAGCGGCGCAGGCCGACCAGGGCCTTGATCTCCAGGCCCCGGACATCCCGATACTCACCAAGCTCCGCCGGGGTGGTCGCCACGGGCCAGGTCGCGAGGAAGGCACGGCAGGGCACGAGGGCCTCCGCGTGGAAGCCCTTGTCCGCGGGCAGGCGGCAGCGCTGGAAGTCCAGCCTCCGGCGGGGCTCGGTGGCAGGTCGCCCCAATCCCTCGAGTCGGGCGATGTCCCGCGCGGCCCGGTCCTCTTCGGCGCGGAGGTCCGCCCGCAGCACCCGCTGGTTGTCCTCCGCGTTGGAGCGATGGACGAGGGTGCTCCGCACGATGGCGTCGACCGCGGGCACCAGGGGGCTGTCCGGATACGCCTGACGGAAGGTGGGGCCGATGCGCAGGACCGTGTCCCATTGCTCCAGGTTCCGGGCGGCGTGGATCCGCAGCCACGCGGCCTGCTCGGCCGGGAGGCGCAGCTGGTAGCGGGGCAGGTCCAATTGGGAGATGCGCTCGGCGTCCATGGCCAGTGAACGCCAGCGCTCCCGGTTCAAGTGGGCATCGAGCAACGCCAGCGCCGCCAGCGACCGCGCCTCCGGAGGAAGGGTCGTGTCTTCCAGGTCCGCACGCAGTCGCTCGCTCGAATGCGCGGAGGAAGACGGGGGCCGCGGCTCCCCCCGGGCCAGTGCGCCCACCAAAGGGGACGGAGGCGCGGACGCACCGCCCGAAGTGGGCTTCGAGCCTTTCAATGAGCCGCGCGAGGAGGCCGACTCCGTGGAGGAGGCACGCGAAGGCACCTGCTCCAGGCTCACGGTCCCGGGTTTCGCCGTCACCTCCGTGGAGGAGCCCTGCGCCGGGCGCGTCTCTCCGCTCATGGAAGGAGCGCCCGGGAGGGCCGTCACACCCGAGGACGCCTCTGGGACCGGAAGCCCCTGCGCGGGCGGACGCCGCAGGAAGATCGCGACCCCGGGCAGCGCGAGCCCCACGGCCACCAGCAGCGCGGTGAGCACCGTGGACGCACGGCCACCGCGCACCTCCCGCTTGCCGTTGGAGGACTCGCCGTCATCGTCCTCCGCGCCCTGCACGTACAGCGTGCCGTCCCGAAGCTCGGGTGGACGCGCGGGCGGATCATCATCAGGGTCGGGCCCTGGGGCGCTCTGGGTCACGGCGCGGCGGGACGTTAGCCGAAGCGGAAGCCCCTTTCCGTCAGCCCCCCTCACGAAACCCGGTTCCTCCCGCTAGGCTGCTCCGCCAGGGGACCGGGAACGCCATGAAGCAGGGGGGAGCGCTGGAGTCAGCCGGGCTGTCCGCGATGCGGCGGGTCTGGATGCTGGGCATGGCCGCGGGCCTCCTGGGCGCGGTGCCCCATGCCCTGCGCGCCTACGCGGAAGAGCCCCGCGACTTCCTCCTCAAGCTCGCCCTCGCGCTCGTGCCCTACAGCGCGTGGGCCCTGCTCGGGCCGCTGGTGCTGGCCGTCTTCCAACGCATTCCCCCCGAACGGCCCCGGCTGCTGCGTCACCTGGGCCTGCTGCTCGTGGCGGGCGCGGGCTTCGTCCAGGTGCACGTGCTGCTGCTCGCGCCCGTCCTGTCGGCGCTCCAGCAATGGAGCGCGCACGGGGTGTCCTTCACCGAAGGCCTGTGGCGCCTGCTGCTCGAGCGCGGCGCGCTGGGCTACTTCGAGTACCTGCTCTTCCTGGCCGCCTGGTCGGCCCTGCGCGCGACGCGGCACCTGCGCGAACGGGAGCTGGCGGAGTCGCGCCTCGCGGTCCAGCTCGCGGAGGCCCGGCTCCAGGCGCTGCGGGCCCAGTTGGATCCGCACTTCCTCTTCAACACGCTCAACGCGGTGGCGGGGCTGGTCCGCCAGCAACGCAACCCGGAGGCGGTGGAGGCCCTGGCGGAGCTGGGGCACCTGCTGCGCGCGAGCCTGGAAGGGCGGGGCGACCACGAAGTCCTGCTGGAGGATGAGCTGGAGTTGGTGCGCCGCTTCCTGGGCATTGAGCAGCTCCGGTTCGGCGGACACCTGGAGGTCCACCTGACGCCCGGCCAGGACACGCTGAAGGCCCGGGTGCCCGCGCTCATCCTCCAGCCGCTGGTGGAGAACGCCATCAAGCACGGCATCGCGCGAAAGGCCGCCCGGGGGCAGCTCCAGGTGAGCACCGCGCGGCAGGGCAACCGGCTGCTTCTGGAGGTGCGGGACGACGGTCCGGGCCTGCGCGCGGGAGGCGCCGGAGGAACGGGCATCGGCGTGGCCAACACCCGCGCCCGCATCCGGCAGCTCTATGGCGAGCGCTACGGCCTGACGCTGGAGGACCTGCCCGGGGGCGGAGTGCTCGCGAAGGTGGAGCTGCCCTTCGTGGAGGAGAAGACAGACATGACCCGAGGGACGCGTGGTTGAGGCGCACCGACGAGAAGGCTGGCGCGTGCTGGTCGTGGACGACGAACCCCTGGCGCGGGACAGCCTGAGGCACCTGCTGGCCCAGACGCCGGAGGTCACCGACGTGCGCGAATGCCAGGGAGGCCGCGAGGCCGTGGACCACCTCCTGCGCGAAGCGCCGGACCTGGTCTTCCTGGACGTGCAGATGCCGGAGCTGGACGGCTTCGACGTCCTGCGCGAGGTGGGCGTGGAGCGCATGCCCCCGGTCATCTTCGTGACGGCGTTCGACCGGTACGCGGTGCGCGCCTTCGAGGCGAACGCGCTGGACTACCTGCTCAAGCCCTTCAGCGACCAGCGCTTCCGGGACGCCCTGGAGCGCGCACGCCGGCAGCGGGCCCAGGGCCGGGACCGGGAGCTGCTCAAGCACCTGTCGTCCCTGCTCGAACAGCACCGGGCCCCGCCCCCCGAACCCGTCCGTCCCACGGGCGGCGGCAGCGCCCCGGTGGAGCGCATCGCGGTGAAGACAGGCGGCAAGGTGCTGCTCATCCCCGTCGAGGAGCTGGACTGGTGCGAGGCGGAGGGCAACTACGTGGTGCTGCACGCGGGGACGCGCAAGCCCATGCTCCGTGAAACCCTGAGCCAGGTGGAGCAGTGGTTGGATCCACGCCGCTTCGTGCGCGTGCACCGCTCCGTGCTCGTCAACGTGGACCGCATCCGGGAGCTGGAGCCGGACGTGGACAAGGGCTGGGTGGTGGTGCTCCGCGACGGGACGCGGCTGCGATTGAGCCCTGGCCGCAAGGCCGCGGTGGAGGACCTGCTGCGGCAGTCGTTCTGAGTTCGTCCCACCCGGCGGACGTTTCATC
The DNA here is from genome assembly GCF_003612125.1 of Corallococcus praedator. Classification (GTDB taxonomy): domain Bacteria; phylum Myxococcota; class Myxococcia; order Myxococcales; family Myxococcaceae; genus Corallococcus; species Corallococcus praedator. Next base: position 25,536 of record NZ_RAWI01000002.1, on the reverse strand, counting down.
CCCCGCTCCGGCGGTTCCGACACATCGCTCCACGGCGCGCTCACGGGCGCCCGTACAAACACGGCACGGCCCAACGCTCGCGCAGCCCGCGCGAGAGCGCCCGGGCCGTCACCTGAAGCGATGGAAGCAAGGAGCACCGCATGAGCGTTCCCACCTCCAGAAGAAGCCTCTTCCTGGCCGGCGCCCTGGCCCTGGCCACGGCGCCGGGATGTCAGGGAGAAGAAGCCGCCCCACCCCCACCGCTCGCGATGCGCGCCAGCCAGCAGGGACTCGACTGTGGAAGCAGCCTCGTCCCCCAGATGACCGGCGCGACGCTCCCCAGCGGCACCGTGACCCGCTCCGGCGCGTACGGCACCACCTACGAGGCGTGGCAGACCTTCGACCGCAACATCAACTCGATGTGGATCTCCAGTGCGGGCGTTGCCCCCGCCTGGATTGCCTATGAATGGGCGGACGGCCCGAAGACGGTCACCCACTACGCCCTCCAGTACGCCAACGGCGGCATCACCACCCGCGCCCCCCGGACCTTCACCCTCCAGGGCTGGAACGGCAGCGCGTGGGTCGTGGTCGATACCCGCCCCAATGAAATCAACTGGAGCGGTTTCGAGCGGCGCGAGTACGCGGTCACCTCCCCCGGCGCCTACGCCAAATACAGACTGAACGTCACGGAGGACAACGACAGCCGCGCCGGCATCGAGGTCATCTCCCTGGGCGGACTGGAGCTGTTCCGATGCCAGACGGACACCGTGCCGCCCACGGTCCCGGTGCTGACGGGCTTCACCCCCGTGTCGCCGTCCAAAACCACCACGAACCCCGTGCTCGCCGGCACGACGGAGGCGGGCGCCACCGTGAAGCTCTTCCTGGGCGCGTCCTGCCAGGGCACGCCGCTGGCCACCGTGACGGCCGCGTCGAATGGCGGCTTCTCCTCCACGCTGTCGCTGACCGCCAACACCACGAGCACCCTCTCCGCCACCGCGACGGACGCCGCGAACAACGCGTCCGCGTGTTCGTCGAGCATCAGCTACCAGCACGACAGCATCGCGCCCTCGCCGCCGACGCTCACCGGGTTCACGCCTGTCTCCCCGTCCACCAACCTCCAGCCCCTGCTGTCCGGTACGGGCGAGCCGAACGCCACCGTGCGCCTCTTCGCGGGCGCCTCCTGCCAAGGCACACCGCTCGCCACGCTGACGGCCGCGGCCACGACGGGCGCCTTCTCCAGGCTGGTCTCCGTCACGGCCAACACGAGCAGCTCCTTCAGCGCCACCGCCACGGACGCCGTGGGCAATACGTCCCTGTGCTCCACCGCCTCCGTGTACCGGCATGACAGCGTCGCGCCCGGGGCACCGGCGCTGACGGGCTTTACCCCGGCGTCACCCTCCTTCCAGCTCCAGCCGTCGCTGACCGGGACGACCGAGGCCGCCGCCTCGGTGCGAGTCTTCACGGGCGCGGGCTGCGCGGGAACACCGCTGACCACCGTCAGCGCGAACGCGACGACGGGGGCCTTCACGGTGGCCCTCACGGCCACCGCCAATGCCTCCGTGTCCTTCTCCACGCGAGCGGTGGACGCGGCGGGCAACCTCTCCGCCTGCTCCGCGACCGCCACCTACGTGCACGACAACGTCGCTCCGGCGCCGCCCACGTTCCTGTCCGGCGTCATTCCCTTCTCCCTGCCACCGTTCGTCGCGGCGGTGCGCACGCAGACCGAACCGGGGGCCTCGGTGGTCCTGTTCACGGACGCCGCCTGCACCGTGCCCGCGCCCATGAATCCGGAAGCCAGGGCGGGAGCCACCGACGTCGTGATGATGCTGTTGCTGCCCACCCAATTGAATGCGCAGCTCTTCGTCTCCGCGCGCGACGCGGCGGGGAACCGCTCCGGCTGCGTGTCCTTCCAGCCAGGCTGCGCGGTGGGCACGGGCGACTGTGACGGCAACCCGGCGAATGGCTGTGAAGCCGACCTGCTGTCCGACGAGGCGAACTGCGGCACCTGCGGCACGACGTGCGGCGGGGCCGCTTCCGCCAACGCGGTCTGCGGCGCGGGCACCTGCGGCCTGGGCTGCGGGGTGGGCACGTTCGACTGTGATGGGAGCGCGGCCAACGGCTGCGAATCCGCCACCGCATGCGACCCGGCGACGTGTTCGGTCAATCCCTCCCAGGAGCTGCTCATCACCGACCTGTCCGTGGTGGAAGACCCGGTGCGGACCACCGGCGCTGGCGCCTGGACGTTCGGCACGCTGATGCGCGAGATGAGCGGCGGCATGGATCCGTCCCCGCTGGTGCGCGCCTGGTTGCGGACCTGGGAACAGCCCCAGTTCCTCGGGGCCTCGGTCATCCCGCCCCGCCCTGGCATCCGCGACCTCGTGACGAATGCCTGGGAAGCGCGCAGCGGCGGGCCTGGCCAGCCGCTCGACTTCAACACCGCGCCGTTCCGACTGCTCGCCATCGTCAACCGCCTCGACCTGCGCCAGGAAGGCGTGACCGCGGGCGAGGGCCGCTTCGTGTTCGGGGTGTTGGACCCCTCCGGCAATCCCACGCCGTTCACCGTCATCCTCGAATACGCGCTCCCGGGAGGAAGCCCGGAGGAGCTCCAGCGCTGGGCGCGTGACTGGCACGAGCTGACCCGGCTGGGCATCGCGCACCCGGACTACCGGCCCAAGCTCCAGGCCCTCACGGACCGCTTCACCAAGGCATTCGTAGCCCCCGGGCGGTTCATGGGCAGCGCCATCAGCCAGGTGCGCACCAACGAGAACGCGCTCGACTTCGAATGGGAGCTGCGCGAGTTCCACTTCGGGGCCATGGGCCTCGCCCCCGCCCCGGTGGCGCTCACGCCCGAGTTCTTCCTCGACAACACCCCCTTCCTGGCCAGCTACATCAACCAGAACCAGGTCGCCATCCTCGCGGGGACGCACGAAGTGCCGGCCACGTTCCAGGGCCAGGTCTTCCAGGCCGGCTCCGCCATCACGCCCTTCTTCTTCTTCTTCAATGCGTCCGGCGTGAATCCGGAAGCACGCCACCAGTTCTCCGTGAACACCTGCAATGGCTGCCACGCGGGAGAGACCCGAACCGTCTTCCTCCACGTGGGACCGCGCGCGGCGGGACAGCAGGCCTTCCTCTCCCCCTTCCTCGACAACCCGTCCCCCACGCCGGATCCGACGGGCGCGGGTCCCGGGCGCGTGTTCCATGACCTGGAGCGGCGCAGGGACGACCTGTCCGCCCTGGTGTGCGGCGAGCCGCCCACGTTGAAGTCCTCCACGGGTGGGGTTGGAGAGGCGCTCCTCGCCCCGTGGCGGAAGGAGGGCGCGCGCAGGCCCGCCGTGCCGGGCTTCCCGCCCCGCTCCAACCTGCCCGCCGGCCGGATCCACTGACGGACCGTGACTTCACGCAGGGCCTCCCGCCCGGTGCATGGGGCGGGAGGCACCTTGAGACGAAGCGACAGCTTGTCAGGGGGCGGAGGGGCGGGCTTGACTGGCGGCATGGCCTCCTCCCGCCGCGTCCTCGTCCCACTGCCCGACCGCGATTTCGACGTCACGGAGGTCGCGGTGCCCTGGCGCATGCTCACCGACGCAGGCCACCACGTGGTGTTCGCCACGGAGAAGGGCCACATGCCCGCCGCGGATCCGCTGCTGCTCACGGGCGTGCTCTTCGGGAAGCTGGGCGCGGATCCGGAGCCCCGCCGCTTCTACGGCGACCTCACCCTGACGGAGGGCTTCCAGAAGCCCCTGACGTGGGACGCGGTGGTGCCGGAGGACTTCGACGCGCTGCTCTTGCCCGGAGGCCACGCGCCGGGCATGCGGCAGTACCTGGGCAGCGAGGCGCTCCAGGCGAAGGTGGCGGCGTTCTGGGCGCTCCAGCGGCCCGTCGCGGCCATCTGCCACGGGGTGCTGGTGCTCGCGCGGGCGAAGGACCCCGCCACGGGCCGCAGCGTGCTGCACGGCACGCGCACCACCTGCCTGCCCAAGTACATGGAGCGCTCCGCGTACCTGCTGACGGCGTGGAAGCTGGGGCGCTACTACCGCACCTACCCCGCCTACGTGGAGGAGGAGGTGGTCGCCTCGCTCGCGGAGGCCCGCCACTTCGAGCGAGGCCCCCGCGCGGGCACGAAGCGCGGCACCGCGACGGACCACACCTCCGCCTTCGTGGTGGAGGATGGCCGGTACGTGTCCGCGCGCTGGCCGGGCGACGCATACCTCTTCGCCCAGCGCTTCCTCACGCGCCTGTAGGCCCGCGTCCTTGCGCGAGCAGGACGGCTCAGGACTCGTCGTCGCTGCTGTCGGACATGTACTCGCCGATCTTGCTGAACTGCGTCGGCGTCTCGATGGGCTTGCGGTAGTTCTTGTCCTCGTAGTTCACCGCGCGGCGCATGTAGTCCGGCTTGACGGCCATGGGGAACGAGGGGTTGTTGCCGGTGAAGGCATCCTCCAGGGAGATCTTCCCCTCCTGCACCATGCGCAGCGCCGCGCGCCCCGCCTTGTCGGAGCCTCCGACGCGCATGGGCTCGGACACGTTCATGATGGCCGTGAGCTTGGCGGCGGCGTTCTTCGACTTGTTGTCGGTGAGCACCGACGGCTTGCCACCATCCAGCGCGTTGAGCAGGTCCGTGGCGATGTCCTTGTCGCTGGCGCCGCTTGCCTTCAGCGCCGGCACCAGGTGCGAGTAGCGGTCACCCACCGACTGCTTGCCGTAGTCCTTCTTCTGGCTGGTGATCTTGAAGGCCGGGTCCGTCGTGGGGAACTTGCTCGCGTTCACCGGGCCGAAGGGCGTCTCCACCCGCTGCTTGCCGTCCGTCTTGGGGTCCATCTTCTGGAAGCCCTGCGCGGTGCCGATGAAGCCACTGCGACCGCCCGACGCGTCCACCGCGCCGGTGGACTCCTGGCGGCGCTTCGCGCGCACCTCCGCCCGCTTCAGCCGGGCCTCGGTCGTGTTGTCCTTGGGCTCCGCATCCACCTTCGTCTTCTTGTTGGAGCCGGAAGCGGAGGCTGAACCGTCCACCGCGTCCAGCGGGCGCTTCTGGCTCGTCTTCGTGCTCGTCGAGGGCGCGCTGGTGGCGACGGTGTTCTTCGGCTTGGAGAGGGAAGGCGACGCGGGCGGAGACAACGACGGCGCCTTGAAGGAGCTGGAGCCGCCACCAATCTTGCGAGGCATTTGGAATCTCCGGGGGGAGAAGGAGGGGGACCCAATCCTATCCAACGCCAGCCCCCATGCGAGCAGGGAAGACCTCCCCTGTTCATCCCCGACGTTTCGGGTTCCCCTGATTGACGCGGGATTAATCCCCAAAACCTGATTTCGCCGCCATCCAGGCTATATTGGCCGGACCTCGCCACACGGGAGTCGTCATGGCCAACACGCTGATGTTCCGCTGTCTGTCGTTGATGGGAATGGTGGGTGCGCTGGGAGGCTGTTCCGGGGCGGAGCCTTCCGGGGAGGCTCCGGAGGCTCTGGGGCAGCAGGAGAGCCCCGCCATCGTGTCGTCCATCGTGGAGGGTGACTACGTCATCCGCTCGGCGATGACGAACAAGTGCATCGACGTGGCTTCATCCAGCACGGCGGACGGCGCGAAGGTGCAGGAGTGGGACTGCAACGGCACCAACGCGCAGAAGTTCCACATCTCGCCCACGTCGGGCGGGTACTTCAAGATCATCAACGTGAACAGCGGCAAGGGGCTGGACGTCAAGGACGTCAGCACCGCGCAGAACGCCATCATCCACCAGTGGAGCTACCTGGGCGGTAACAACCAGCAGTTCCGGTTCGTGAACCGGGGCGGCACGCAGTTCAGCATGCACCTGCGGCACACGGACATGGCGGTGGACCTATCCTGGGGCTCCGCGGACAACGGGACGCCGCTGCTCCAGTACCCCTACGGCAACACCGCCAACCAGCACTGGACGTTCGACCTGGTCTCCGGCGGTGGCGGCGGGGGAACGGGCTTCGGCGGCATCCTCACCCGCGACACGTTCAACGCCATGTTCCCCAGCCGCAACGGCTTCTACACCTACGACGCGCTCATCGCCGCCGCGTCGGGCTTCCCGGGGCTCGCGACCACGGGCGACACCGACACCCGCAAGCGGGAGGTGGCCGCCTTCCTGGCCAACGTCAATCACGAGACGGGCGGCCTCGTGTACATCGAGGAGATCAACAAGGCGGATTACTGCGACACGTCGTGGGGGCCGCCGGGCTGCTTCTGCGCTCCGGGCAAGCGCTACTACGGACGCGGCCCCATGCAGTTGTCCTGGAACGGCAACTACTGCGCGGCGGGCAACGCGCTGGGCCTGCCGCTGCAGGCGAACCCGGACCTGCTCGCGCAGGACGCGAACGCGGCGTGGCGCACGGGCTTCTGGTTCTGGACCACGCAGAACGGCGCGGGCTCCATGACGGCGCACAACGCCATCGTCAACGGCGCGGGCTTCGGTGAGACCATCCGCACCATCAACGGGTCGCGGGAGTGCAACGGCGCCAACCCCGGCCAGGTGCAGAGCCGCATCGACGCCTTCGTGCGCTTCTGCGGCATGCTGGGCGTGAGCCCCGGCAACAACCTGGGCTGCTAGCCACCCATCGCCGGGGCGGAAAAAAGGGTTTCCCTTCTCCGCTCCGGCGCCCGGTGGTGCTGATCAGCCGACTTCCGACAGCAGCTCGCTCAGGGCTTCCTTCACCGGCCCCTTCACGGAGCGGACGACCTTCTTCAGCATGTCCCTGGCCTTCACGAGCAGGGCGGGCTCCACCGCCTCCAGGGCGGACAGCGCGGCGCCCTGCCCTTCGGGTGCGTCCTCCGCCCGCAGCAGCCGCTCCAGCAGCGCGAGCGCCTCCTCGGGAGGGGCACCCAGGCGCAACAGGGCCACCGCCGCGCTGGCGGCCGGGGCGGGGTTCGCGTCCTTGAGCAGACCTCCCAGCGCGGTGAGCGCGGCCGGGGACACCGGCCCCGTCAGCCCCAGCAGGGACACCGTCTCCACCCGGACCGCGGGGTTCGAATCCGCCAGCGCGCCGAGCAGCGCGGGCTCCAGGCCCCCCAGCGCGGGCAGGGGCAGTTCCTTCAGGCGACAGTGCTCCAGGAGGGCACGCAGCGAGGACAGGGCCAGATAGCGGCGCATCCCTTCCGTCTTGCGCACCTGGGCCAGCAGCGCGGCGCCCGCGAGGTCCGGAGCCGCGGGCGCGAGCGCCCCCACCGACTCCAGCGCCGCGAACGACACGCGCTCCTCCGGGTCGTCCAGGTGCGCGATGAGCTTCGGCAACAGCACGCCCTTCTCGTCGAAGGCCCGGCTCGCCGCGCGGGCCATGGCGTGCCGGACCGCGGGACGAGGGTGATCCAACGCCGCGCCCAGGGCCGGAAGCTGGGTGGGGTCCACCCGGCAGACGTTGCCCAGCACCAGCGCGGCATCCCCCACGGCGGGATCCGCCACCTCCATGCGCGACAGGGCCTCCGTGATGGACTGGACCGCGCTGGCCGCGAGGCGCGCGGGGGGCGGCCACCAGTCCGCCTGCAACAGGGACAGGATGAGGCCATGCGCGGTGGAGGCCGGCCGGGCCAGGTCCTTCAGGAGGAGCTGGGCGGTCCGCTCGCGCATCACCACCTCCTCGGATCCGAGCGCCTCCCCGACGGCCTCCAGGGCCTCCGCCCGGGCTTGCGCATCGGGGAGGGAGAGGCGGGCTACCCATTCGTCCACGGGCCGGCTGCTGTTCACGCGTGCTCCTGGGGCGGGTTTTCTGGGAAGGACGCAACCCGGGGCCCCTCCCGCCGATAATCCCGCCACGACTCCCGATTTCCAAGAACGAGAACCATCATCATGAGCTACCGCATCCAGAGGGGAGACACGCTGTCCGCGCTGGCGGGTCGGTTCGGCACCACGGTGTCGGCGCTGGCCAAGGCCAACGGCATCTCGAACCCCGACCTGATCATCACCGGCAACTCGCTGAGCATCCCGGGCAAGAGCGACAGCTTCCAGTCCGGTGGCGCGAGCGGCGGCGGTCGGTCCTCCGCGACGGGTGGCTCCTTCGGCGCTTCGGGCGCCGCGCCCATGGGTGAAATTCCCAGCTCGTTCGGTGCGAACGCCAGCCGGCTGGCCTCCTCCGCCCAGTCCATGGCGTCGTCGATGAACACCACCGGCTGGTGCGCCAAGGGCGTCAACCGCGCCCTCGCGGCGGCGGGCCTGAACGTCAATCCGCTCCCGTCCGCGTACATGTACGGGAACGTGCTGGCCAAGGACTCGCGCTTCCGCGAGGTGAGCCTCACCGACGAGCAGATCAAGCAGCTGCCCCCCGGCGCCATCATCGTGAGCGACGCCTACAACAGCCCGGGCAACCCGCACGGCCACATCGCCGTCACGCTGGGCAACGGCCGGGAAGCCAGCGACCACATCGCGGGCATCCGCACGCACGGCACCCAGCGGGTGTTCATCCCCGTCTGAGCCCCTGAAGCACGAGGCAGTCCCCGGCGGCCCTGGAGAGCAATCTCCGGGGCCGTTGCCTTTGGTGCGAGCCCTCTCGTGAAGCCTTCCGCTCACGGCCCCGAGGGACACACACGCCATGCACTCCCCCCTCCCGGAGCGGTCCTTCCGCTCCCCCTCCCGCGCGGGCCTCCTCGGCGCGCTCACCTGCGTCCTGCTCGCAGGCTGCGTCGCGCCCTCCGGCGCTCCCGAGTCCACCGAAGCGTCCCCGCCCGGCACCGTGCGCCAGTCCGTGGCCTGTAGCGGCGGGGGCAGCATCGACCAGCACGCCGCGCAGTGCGACGGCACGGGGAAGCTCCTGTCGTGGGCGCCACCCGCGAACCCCGGCGCGTCCGCCGCGTATGACCACGTGCTGTCGCTGAACCAGGACTACCTGCTGGCGATGCCCGACGTGAGCGGCCTCACGAACCCGTCGGTGGCGAAGCCCGCGTACTACGCGTTCTCCTACGTGTGCAGCGGCACCTCCCCCGGGTGTTCCCCCGCGGGCTCGCCGGTGGGCTGGCCGCACAACCCTGCTGGCCTGTACGCGATGCTCGTGGAGTCCGGCCTCACCTATTCGCCCTACAAGAATGATCCGCGGCTGAGGACCACCGCGCTGGCGCTCCTGGACTGGCACCTGGCGCACGGCATGACGGCGGTGGGCGACCACTGGTCACAGGTGCCCTACGCGAGCGGTGCCAGCGGCTCGCTGACGTATGCCGGCGCGGCGGCGGGAGGTTCGGTGGGCGTGGGGGACGGCGTGGGCTACCTCCAGCCGGAGAAGGTGGGCGCGCTCGCCTGGGCCGCGGTGCAGGCGTTCAAGTTCAATGGCAACACGGCCTACCGGGACATGGCCATCAACGCAGCCAACCAGCTCACCAGCCACCTGCGCACCCCGAGCGCCACCGTGTCGCCGTGGCCCTACCGCGTGCGGGCCTCCGACAACACCGTGCGCACCGGGACGAACATCGTCGACAACTACGCCTCCAACGTGGTGGAGCCGCTCAAGCTCTACCAGGAGCTCATCCGGCTGGGGCAGGCAGGCACGCTCGACGGCGCGCCCGGCTACAGCGCGACCCGGTTGTCTCAATGGCAGTCCACGAAGGCCACCGTGCTCGCGTGGCTGCTCGGCTCCAACGGCCCCATCGCGACGCAGAACTGGACCCAGTACTTCGAGGACGTGGGTTCGGACGCGACGAACAACCTGAACCAGCTCGTCCCGGGGGAGACGGCCAAGTTCCTCATGGACCACCCGGACCTGGACCCCAGCTGGCAGGCGCACGTGCAGAACATCATCGCCTTCATCGAGACGAACTTCGGGGACACGCTCGAGTTCGGCGCGCGCCCCATCAAGGAGCAGTACGCGTTCCACTACAAGATGGGCAGCCACACCTCGCGCTACGCCGCCGTGAACGCCCGCTACGCGGAGCTCACGGGGGACGCGGCGGCGAAGGACAAGGCCTTCCGCGCGTTCAACTGGGCCACGTACATGGTGCGCAACAGCGGGCTGACCATCGACGGGCCCTATCCCAACAACGTCTGGTTCACGGACGGCTGGGGCGACTTCATCCGTCACTTCGTCATCGGCATGGGTGCGCAGCCGGACTGGGCGCCCGCAGGACAGAACCACCTGCTGCGCACCACCTCCGTGGTGAAGAGCGTCACCTACGGGCCCGGCAACGAGGTCCGCTACACCACCTATGACGCCGATGCGACGGAGGTGCTGCGCCTCGCCTTCGTGCCCTCGTCCGTGACGGCGGGCGGCACCGCGCTGTCGCAGCGCACGGACCTGGCCGCGGACGGCTGGACCTTCGACACCGGCAACAACGCGCTGCGCATCCGCCACTCGAACAGCGGGGTCATCGTCATCTCCGGGGCGCCTCCCACGGCCCCCAGCGTCGCCATCACCGCCCCTTCGGCCGGGCAGAACTTCACCGCGCCCGCCACGCTCAACCTCGGGGCCACCGCCACGGCCACCACGGGACGGAGCATCGCCAGCGTCACGTTCCGCGCCGGCACCACCGTGCTGTGCACCGTCAACGCGCCGGCCTCCAATCCCGTCACGTGCACGGCCACGAGCAGCCTGGCCAATGGCAATCACACCGTAAGCGCGGAGGCGGTGGACAGCCTGGGTGAGAGCGGCTCCGCGTCGGTGGCCCTCACCGTCGCGGGCCCGCCGACCGTCACCATCACCAGTCCGGTGTCCGGCGCGACGTTGCCGACCGGGAGCACGACCCTGGGCACGAACGCCAGCGCGGGCGCGGGGCGGACCCTCACGCGCGTGGAGTTCTTCCAGGGCACCACGTCGCTCTGCTTCACGACCACCGGCACGGCCTGCACGTGGAACGCGACGGCCGGCACGTACTCCAACGTCTTCGCCCGCGCCACCGACAGCGGCAGCCCGGCGCTCGTCACGAACTCCGCGCCCATCAGCTTCACGGTGAGCGCTTCGGCGGGTGGCGTGCGGCTGGTGGGCGTCGACACCGTGGGCACGCAGAACGACTCCGACAATGGCGGTTCGGTGAACGCGTTCCAGTACACCGCCGTCGCGACGGGGACGCTGGGGACGCTCAAGGTGTTCGCGGCGCCGGGCAATGCCAATGCCTCGCTGTCCATTGGCATCTACAGCGATGCGTCCGGTGCACCGGGCACCCTGCTCTCCTCCTGCACCACGGCGGTGGTGGATCCGCTGCCCCTGGTGACGGGCCAGTGGTACGGCTGCACCGCCGCGCCGCAGGTGACACTCACGTCGGGCACCGTCTACTGGCTGGCCCTGCTGGGCGCGAACGGCGGTGGCGTGTTCCGCTACATGGATCAGCCCACCGGCTCCATGCGCTATTCCCCGACGGGCCTCTCCGCGCTGCCGGGCCCCACCTTCGGAAGCTCCACCGTCTACGCGGGCGCGTCCAATGCGTCCCTGTATGGCCTCTCCGCGGGCAGCACCTCCGCGCCGACGGTATCCATCACGTCTCCTGTCACCAATGCGAACTTCACCGCGCCCGCCAACCTGAACCTCCAGGCCACCGCGACGGCGGGGCCGGGCCGCACCCTCGCGAAGGTGGAGTTCTTCGACAACGGCGCCACGCTGCTGTGCACGGTGACGGCACCGGCTTCGGCGTCCGTGAGCTGCGGGGTCAGCTCGCTCCTGGACGGCGCGCACAGCGTGACGGCGAAGGCCACCGACGACCTGCTCCAGGCCACCACCTCCGCCGCGGTGCCCCTGTCCCTGTCCAACCCGCCCACGGTGGCCCTCACCTCCCCCGTCGCCAATGCCACGTACACGGCGCCGGCCTCCGTGGCGCTCGCCGCGTCCGCCACCGCCGGCTTTGGCCGGAGCATCGCGCGGGTGGACTTCTACGCGAACGGCACGACGCTGGTCTGCTCCAGCACCACCAGCCCCTACGGCTGCACCTGGAGCAACGTCGCGCAGGGAAGCCACACGGTGCGGGCCGTGGCCGTGGACAGCGCCAACCCCGCCGCGAGCACCCAGACCAGCACCGTCTCCATCACCGTGAGCAGCGCTGTCACCGTGCCCTTGGCCCCCACCGGCCTGACGGCCACGGCGGTGTCCTCCGGCCAGGTGGACCTGGCGTGGACCGATGCGTCGAACAACGAGAGCGGCTTCCAGGTGGAGCGGGCGCCGGACGTCTCCGGTGCGCCGGGCACCTTCGCCCAGGTGGCGACGCCGGGCGCCAACGTGACGGCCTTCAGTGACACGGGCCGCATCGCGAGCACCCGCTACTGGTACCGGGTCCGGGCGACCAACGGCGCGGGCGCCTCGGCCTTCACCGCCAACGCCAGCGCGACGACCCCCGCCGCGCCCACGGCCCTGGTGGGCAACAGCACCGTGCTGAGCGCGTCCGACTTCGAGAACGCGGGCGTCGCGGCGGCGTTCAGCTACGTGGCGAGCGCCACCGGCAACGTCACGCGCCTGCGCATCTACGTGGACGGACAGACCACGGCCACCACGCTCCAGCTCGGCCTGTATGCGAATGGAAGCGGAGCGCCCGGCGCGCTGCTGCGAAGCTGCACCGTCGCGACGGTGACGGCCAACGCGTGGAACGACTGCACCCTCACGTCGCAGGCGGTGACGTCGGGCACGACGTACTGGCTGGCCGTCCTGGGTCCATCGGGCGGAGGCAACGTCTACTGGCGGCACACGAGCGGCACCGGTTCCTACAAGGTGCAGCCGGGCCTGACGACGACGCTGCCCTCCACCTGGACCGGGACCGGGGGCTACCCGGGCAGCAACATGTCCGCCTACGCCGGCAACTGACGCCGGCGCTCAGTCCAGCGAGGCCAACAGGTCGTCCAGGGTGACACGGGTCGCTCCGCTCGTGTCACCGACCACCGACTCCAGCATCCCCTTCGCCCTGCGGAGCCGGGCGGGGTCCACCGACATCAGCGCGGACAGCGCGGCCTCCTGGACCTCGGGCGACGACGCCAGCCCCAACTGCCCCTTCAGCAGGAAGAGGGGCTCCGCTGACGACTCCCCCAACCCGAGCAGCGCCACGGCGGCCCCCGCCGCCACGAAAGGACTCTCATCCCGGAGCCGGTCGCGCAGGGCCGCCAGCGCGACCGGCGACACGGGGCCCAGCAGGCCCAGCAGGGACACCGATTCCTGGCGGATGGGCGGCTCCGGCTCATCCAGCGCGCGAAGCAGCGCGGACTCCAGGCCCACCAGCGAGGGCACGGCCCGCTCTTCCAACAGCAGCTCCTCCAGCAGGCCCCGCAGTGACACGAGGGCCAGATAGAGGCGCACGCCGTCCGTCCTGCGCACCTGCTCCAGCAGCCGGGGCGCTGCGACGTCCGGCGCCAGCACGGCGAGCGACCCCAGCGACTCCAGCGCGGAGATCGCCACCGACTCCTCGTCGTCCAGCAGGGCAAGCACCCAGGGCAGCGCCGGCAGCGCGTCCTGCCCCAGCCGCCCCACCACGCGCGCCATCGCGCTCCGAACGGACGGGTGAGGGTGCGCGAACGCCCCTTCCAATGCGGAGAGCTGGGAAGCATCCACCCTGCACACCAGGGTCAGCACCAGCGCCGCATGCTCCAGGTCCGCGGAGCCGGCCTCCATTCGCGGCAGCATCGACAGGACGGCCTGGACGGCGCTGGCGGTGAGGCTCGCTTGAGGCGGCCACCAGCCACGCTGCAACAGGAACAGGATGGGACTGGCGGCCGCCGTCCCGGGGCGCCCCAGCTCCTGGATGAGCGCCCGGGCGGTCCGCTCCCGCGACTCCGCCTCACCGGACCCCAGCGCTTCTTCCAGGGCCTCCTGCGCCTCCTCGCGCGCGCGAGCATCCCGCGCGGAGAGGCGGGCCACCCATTCATCCACGGTCGGGACGCGACCCACGCGGCACTCCTCCACTGAGAGCACGCCCGTCGGAAGGCCTCCGACCGGCGCGGGTTCAGGTGATCATCCCGCGCCCCACCCGGGCCGTCACGGAGGAACCGCGGTGACGCGGCCCTCCGCATCCACGTCGAAGTGGAGGGAGCCCCGGTTCCTCCCCACCACGAAGAGCGCATAGCGCCCCCCGGGTTGGAGCGCCCGGGGCCCCTCCACGGAGATGAAGCCCGTGGGGACCTCCCCGTAGGTCAGCGCCCGCACGCTGTTCTCGTCACCGAACGGCTCGGCGCGCATCCGCCAGAACAGCTCCCCCTCCCGGTTCAGCACCTGGACGGTGTCGTAGCGGGGGCGGTCCGCATGCTCGGGATCCTCCACCTCGAAACGGGGGGCGGGAAGCTGCTGCGCTCCGGCCACCAGCGTCACCTGGATGACCGGGCGACAGGCGGTCAGCAGCATCAGCAGCCCCACGCACAGCAGCGGGGCGGACAGGCGCGTCGGCTTCATGGACTAGGGAGCTCCCTCGCCAGCACGCACTTGCGCGAGCGCGGCCTCCAACTGGGCCGTGTAGTCCTTGCCGTTGAAATGGAAGCCGGCGCTGGGGTCCTTGAAGTAGTCCGCGCGGTGGGCCCGTGACAGGAACTCTCCCTGCTGCTCCGGGTCCATCTGGCTCCACGACTTGCCCTCGTCCAGGGCCTTCTCGAAGTCGTACGCGTCCCCGAACTTCTGGGCCCACAGCGCTTCGCTCATGTAGTCCGTGCCGCCGTTCTGGTGCTGCCAGACGTGCGCCGACTCGTGGACGAGCAGCTCGTCCGTCATCGGCATGTCGCCGGGCGGGATGTAGATGGTGTCTCCGTGCGTGAAGGCCCGGCCGGAAGTGCTGAACAGCCCCGCGTTGCCCTCCTTGATGCGCATGGAGGAGTAGTCGATGGAGTCCCCATAGACTTCGCGCAGGGTGTTGATCTCATTGGCGCTGAGCTTGCGCGCCGGCGGCTCCACGCCAATCAGCGTCTGGATGGCGCTGAGCGCCCGGCCCCCGCCCATCAACAGGGCGTCGATGGGCGTCTGCACGAAGGTCTTCACCAGCCCCAGGCCCATCTGTTTGAGGCCGTCGCCGAACTTGCCCTGGAACAGCTTTCCAACGCCGCCGAAGAAGGTGCCCAGGCCTTCCCCGATGTTGCGCACCGAGTTCTTCGTGGTGCTGATGAGGCCCGTGGCGAGGCTGCGAACCCCGTCGAACAAACGCACGCCGACCGTCTTCACCGCGCCGCCCACCGCCTCCGCCGCCTTCCCCACGGCCTTCACGGCGCCCCCGACGACGTTGCCCACGGCCTTCGCGCCGCCGACGATGGCCCCGCCCACGGCCTTCGCGCCGTCCACGATGGCCCCACCCACGGCCTTCGCGCCGTCCACGATGGCTCCACCCACGGCCTTCGCGCCGTCGGCGAGGAACTTGAGCGGCTTGAAGAACTCGACCGTGGTGTCCTTGCCATCGACGCGGATGATGCCCTTGTCGTTCTCCGCGCGGATGTCCGCCACCTGCTGGGTGGACAGCTTCTCGCCGGACAGGACGCGGCGGAACAGCTCGCCCTCGTCGCCCACCGAGTCCTCGGTGTTGAGCTTCGTGTCCAGGTGGTGGCCCGCCTCCTCCACGAAGGTGGAGGCCGCGAGGGACGGATCCAGGGACTCGTTGAGGAGCACCGTCCCGGAGGCGGCGTCATAGGCGCCGTTGGCGCCCTGGAGCGTCTCCGCGGACACCGTCTTCACCTTGGGCATCCAGCCGAAGTCGCCCGCCTGGGCCTGCTGGCGGAACTTCTCGGCCTGGGCGGCGTTGTAGCCCTCGCCGTACACGGTGCGCATCGTGGCGTGGAACTGCGGCTTGTCCGACGCCAGCGCCCCGAACTGCCGCTGGAACGCGGACGTCGGATCCGGCTTCTTGCCCACGAACGCACTCTGTTCGGAGTACCCCGCCTGGCGCGCCGTGGCGCCGGAGGTCGTGGTCGTGGTGGCGGCATTGCCCGCCGGCCGGGCTGGAGCATTCCCCGCCGGCGCGAGCGCCTTGCGAGGCTCCGGCGACGGTAACTTCGTCTGGATCCGCATCGTGAGATCCCCCTGTAGTCAAGCTGGAAAGCCGAGTATTAGGAGCAAACCCGGCGTCAGCTCAAGTCAGGGGGCCACCTGACCGATGGGCCCCTGTCCTCAACCGCTCAGACCTGGACCATCTGGATGAGGTTGCCGCAGGTGTCCTCGAACATGGCGACGGTGACCGGGCCCATGGGCGTGGGCTTGCTGCGGAACACCACGCCCAGTTTGAGCATCCGCTCATATTCGGCCTGACAGTCCTCCACGCCGAACGACGTCAGGGGGATGCCCGCGTCGAACAGCGCCTTCTGGAAGACACGCGCGGGGGCGAACCCCATGGGCTCCAGCAGGAGCTCCGTCCCGGACTGGGCTTCGGGGGAGACGACGGTCAGCCACCGGTGCTCCCCCCCCATGGGGATGTCCACCTTCAGCACGAAGCCCAGGACCTCCGTGTAGAACTTCTGGGCCTTGGTCTGGTCGTCCACCATGACGCTGGTGATGTTGATGCGCATTGCGTGTCTCTCCCAATCGTGGTCGCGGGGTTCTAGTTCAGGGCGGGGGTCCACGTCAGCGGTGCCGCACGCCGTGCCGGAAGCAGCCCACCACGTGGTCGTCCACGATGCCCGTCGCCTGCATCCAGGCATAGACGATGACCGGCCCCACGAACTTGAAGCCGCGCTTCTTGAACGCCTTGGAGAACTCCTCCGACAGCGCGGTCTTCGCCGGCACGTCCCCCCTGCCCGTCCAGGTGTTGCGCAGGGGCTTTCCACCCGCGAGTCCCCAGACGAACGTGGAGAAGTCCTCGCCCGCCTCCGCCATGTCCAGGTACGCGCGGGCATTGCCGATGGTCGCTTGAATCTTCGCGCGCGCACGGACAATGCCCGCGTCGCCCATCAGCCGCTCGACGTCCTTCTCGGTGAAGCGCGCCACGACCTTCGGGTCGAAGCCCTTGAACGCCTTCCGGAAGGCCTCGCGCTTGCGCAGGATGATGATCCACGCGAGCCCCGCCTGGAATCCCTCCAGCATCAGCAGCTCCCAGAGCGCGCGGCTGTCGCGCTCCGGCACGCCCCATTCCCCGTCATGGTAGGCCTGATACAGCGGGTCGCCCTCGGACCAGGCGCAACGGTGTGGCATCCGCACTCCTCAAGGTCGCGCGCCCGCATGAAGGCGGACGCGCGACAGGGCTACCACGAGGACTGAACGGGCGACCAGCCCTGTTGCTGCCTTCCTCCAGGACGCACCGACCTCCAAGCGGAGGCTTCAGTGCAACCCTGGCGGCTGCACCGCGCCGGAAATCGGCACGGATTCGCCGGTCGGGAACCCGGGTTCATCCTTGAGCGAGACGCGGATCATCTCGCGCAGCACGGGAACGTCCTCGTGACCGTGGACGGACACGGCGTGCTCGGTCGCGGCCCGGACCACCTCGTCCTCCTCGCCCGTGATGGTGAGCGTGCAGTTGGACTCGCTGGGGGTCTCCCGGCAATCCATCATCTTGCGTGACATGGCCATTTCACCTCCTACCCCTGAGGTGCGCATGTGAAATGGGCTCCGCAATCCACTGCGGCGAAAGCTTCGCCTATCATCCGCGCGCGCAACGTCACCAGGAGGCAACCGCATGGGACAGGAAGTGGATGTCATCGTCGTGGGCGGAGGGCTGGCGGGCCTCGTCGCCGCGACCGAACTGACGGATGCCGGCAAGCGCGTCGCCGTCATTGACCAGGAGGGTGAGCAGAACCTGGGCGGGCAGGCGTTCTGGTCGTTCGGTGGCCTGTTCCTGGTGGACTCGCCCGAGCAGCGGCGCATGGGCATCAAGGACTCGCACGCGCTCGCGCTGGAGGACTGGATGGGCACCGCGGGCTTCGACCGCGAGGAGGACCACTGGCCCCGCAAGTGGGCGGAGGCCTTCGTCGGCTTCGCCGCGGGGGAGATGCGCTCCTGGCTGCACCAGCAGGGGATGACCTGGTTCCCCGTGGTGGGCTGGGCCGAGCGCGGCGGCTACGGCGGCGTGGGCCACGGAAACTCCGTCCCCCGCTTCCACGTCACCTGGGGCACCGGCCCCGGCGTGCTCGCGCCCTTCATCCGCCGGGCGATGGCGGCGCAGGCCGCCGGCAAGCTCACGTTCCTGTTCCGCCACCGCGTGGACGAATTGCTCGTCACCGCGGGCGCCGTCGTCGGTGTTCGCGGCATGAAGCTGGAGCCCACGGACGTCCCGCGCGGCGTCACCAGCTCCCGCAAGACGGAAGGCGACTTCGAACTGCGCGCGCAGGCGGTCATCGTCACGTCGGGCGGCATCGGCGGCAACCACGAGCTGGTCCGCAAGAGCTGGCCCAAGCACATGGGCCCCGCGCCGAAGTTCATGGTCCAGGGCGTCCCCGACCACGTGGACGGGCGGATGATCGCCATCACCGAAGCCGCAGGCGGGCGCCTCATCAACCGCGACCGCATGTGGCACTACACCGAAGGTCTGCGGAACTGGAACCCCATCTGGCCGCGCCACGGCATCCGCATCCTGCCGGGCCCCAGCTCGCTGTGGCTGGACGCCACCGGCAAGCGCCTGCCCCCGCCGCTGTTCCCCGGCTTCGACACGCTGGGCACGCTGGAACACATCATGAAGACGGGCCATGAGCACACCTGGTTCCTGCTGAATCAGCAGATCATCAAGAAGGAGTTCGCGCTGTCCGGGTCGGAGCAGAACCCGGACCTCACGGGCAAGGACTGGTTCGGCGTCCTCAACCGCGCCGTGGGCAAGAAGGCCATGGGCCCGGTGGAGGCCTTCAAGGAGAAGGGCGAGGACTTCGTGGTGGCCAACGACCTGCGCGAGCTGGTCGCCGGCATGAACGCGAAGACGGAGACGCCGCTGCTGGACTTCGCCACCGTGGAGCGCGAGGTGCGTGCCCGCGACGGGCAGTTGGACAACCCCTTCGGCAAGGACCTGCAGATCGCCGCCATCCGCCAGGCGCGCGGCTACCGGGGCGACAAGCTGGTGCGCACCGCGAAGCTGCACCGCATCCTGGACCCCAAGGCGGGGCCGCTCATCGGCGTGAAGCTGAACATCCTCACGCGCAAGACGCTGGGCGGCTTCGAGACCGACCTTTCGGGCCGCGTCTTCAACGCCCAGGGGGAGACGATTCCCGGGCTCTACGCGGCGGGCGAGGTGGCGGGCTTCGGTGGCGGTGGCGTCCACGGCTACCGCGCGCTGGAGGGGACGTTCCTCGGAGGCTGCATCTTCTCCGGCCGCGCCGCCGGGCGCGACGCCGCGGGCCGGGTGTAGTGCTCCGGAAGGCAGGGGCCACGAAAGCCCCTGCCCTCCGAAGGACTCAAGAAACCGTGGGCTGGAAGGGCCACGGGCTGGAGCGCGGGCCAGACTGCCAGTTGTCGTGTCGGCCGTCCCAGTACTGGTAGGTGAGCAGCGAGGGATCCACGTCATCCAGCGTGTTGACGCCGACGGAGCGGAACTCCCCACCGAGCTCCGGGACGTCGCCCGCGCCAAAGCACATGACGCCGCAGTGCTTGCAGAAGCTGCGGGAGTTCGGGCTCCCCTCGCGCGCGTACCGGCTCACGTGCTCCTGGCCCTTGATCAGCCGGAAGGCGCTCGGCTTCATGGAGACGTTGCCGATGTTGCCGAACTTCGTGCAGAACGTGCAGTTGCAGCGGCTCACGTCCGCCAGGTTCACGGTGGCCTCGTAACGCACGGCGCCACAGTGGCAGCCGCCCGTGTAGGTCCGCACGCCGGCCTTGGCGGGGTTCTGCTGGGAGTCGTTCTGGGTCTGGGTCATGGCGAGGTCTCCGGTGCCGCGTTGAAGGAACCCGACCCTTATCCCCCCGGGCAGTGACAGCCTTATGTCAGGTTTGTCCGCCCCCCCTGCCGGGTCCTGGAGGAACCCCCTGACCTTCCCCGTGGGGTTGGGGCAGATTCCTGTCCGTCCAACGCTGCCCTGGAGGCCGTTTGAACGTCCGGAAACCCCTGCATCGCATCCTCGCCGCGACGCTGTTCGTTCCCCTGCTGGCGGTGGCCGCCCCACCGCCCGCCGCGCAGAAGCCGGCCCCGGCCCCCGCGCTCAAGCCCGTGCAGCGACCGTCGCGCCAGTACACGATGGAGCAGTTCATGGGGACGACGGAGGTGTCGGGCCCCGCGTTCGCCTCGGATGAGAAGCGGATCCTCTTCTCGTCGAACGCCACGGGCATCTACAACGTCGCCAGCGTGCCGGTGGCGGGTGGGAAGCCCACCGCGCTGACGAACTCCAAGACTGACAGCGTCCGGCTGGTAGGGGCCTTCCCGCGCGACAACCGCTTCCTCTTCGAGCGCGATCAGGGCGGCAATGAGCAGACGCACGTGTACGTGCGCACGCCGGACGGCAAGGAGCGGGACCTCACGCCCCTGAAGAAGGGGGTCGCGCACTTCTTCGGGTTCAGCCGCGACGAGTCCGCCTTCTACATCGTCACCAACGAACGCGACGAGGGCGCCATGGACCTGTACCGCCATGACGCGAAGACCTACGCGCGCACGCTGCTGTTCCAGAACGACAAGGGCCTCGCCCTCTCCGGCATCGCCCCCGACGAGTCCTTCGTGGTGATGGAGGAGGCCCTCACCACGTCCGACGGGAACGTGTGGCGCTACGACGTCGCGACGAAGACGTTGAAGAACCTCACGCCCCACCAGGGGACCGCCAGCTACTCGGTGGCGGACATCGACCCGGTGTCCGGGGAGCTGTACCTGCTCACGGACGACGGTTCGGAGTTCACGCGCCTGGTGCGCCCGGCGAAGGAGGCCGGGAAGTGGGAGGACGTGGAGAAGGCCAACTGGGACATCGTCGCGTCCACCTTCTCGCGCACGGGGGCGTGGCGCGTCACCACCCTCAACGTGGACGCGGGCACGGAGGTGCGGCTGCACGACGTGAAGGCGGGTACGCAGTTGTCCCTGCCCCAGCTTCCGGAGGGCGCGGTGTCGGAGGTCGTCTTCTCCCGAGGCGAGAAGAAACTGGCCTTCCTGCACGAGGGCGACCGCGCCTCCCCCAACCTGTACGTCTACGACCTGACCACGAAGAAGGCCACGCGCCTGACGGACACGATGGGCAAGGCGTTGGATCCGGAGGACCTGGTGGAGTCGCAGGTGGTGCGCTTCAAGTCCTTCGACGGGCTGGAGATCCCCAACCTGCTCTTCAAGCCGCACCAGGCCACGCCCGAGCAGAAGGCTCCCGCGCTCGTCTGGGTGCACGGCGGCCCCGGGGGCCAGACGCGCAAGGGCTACATCAACTTCATCCAGTACCTGGTGAACCGGGGCTACGTGGTGCTGGGCATCAACAACCGGGGCAGCACGGGCTACGGCAAAGCATTCCACAAGGCGGATGACCAGAAGCACGGCAAGGAGCCGCTGCGCGACGTCGTGGAGGCCCGGAAGTACCTGGCGAGCCTGCCGTACGTGGATGGCTCGCACGTGGGCATCATCGGCGGCAGCTACGGGGGCTACATGGTGCTGGCCGCGCTCACCTTCCACCCGGACTCCTTCGAGGCGGGCGTGGATGCCTTCGGCATCTCCAACTGGCTGCGCACCCTGAAGGGCATGCCGCCCGAGTGGGGCGCCTTCCGTCAGGCCATGTTCCAGGAGGTGGGCGACCCGGAGAAGCAGGAGGCGATGCTCAAGGAGATCTCCCCCCTCTTCCACGCGGAGCGCATCAAGAAGCCGCTGCTCGTCATCCAGGGCGCGAATGATCCGCGCGTTCCCCAGGCGGAGTCGGATGAGATCGTCGCCGCCGTGAAGAAGAACGGCGTCCCCGTCGAGTACCTCCTGCTCCCCGACGAGGGCCACGGCTTCAAGAAGAAGAAGAACGAGGTGGAGGTGAACGAGCGCGCCCAGAAGTTCTTCGACCGCTACCTCAAGCCCGCGCCGACGGCCGCCCCCACGCCCTGACGGGGGTGGCTTTACAATAGCTGCATATACAGGCAATCCTTCCGGCGTGATGAACTCCGCACGCCGGACGTCCGCCTCGTCATCCCTTCGCGCCCTCCTGCTGACGGTGGGTGTCCTGACCTCGGGGTGCGCCAGCGCGCCCCCGCGTGAGCAGGCCGCCGAGGCCGTGCCCGCCCCGGCGGCTCCGACGGCGCTGGAGGCGCGCGAAGCGGATGCGTTCTTCCAGGACCACCGCTTCCGGGACGGCACGGTGCTGCCGGAAGTGCGCATCCACTACGCGACGCTGGGCACGCCGCGACGGGATGCCTCCGGCGCGGTGACGAACGCGGTGCTCCTGCTGCACTGGACCAGCGCCAGCGGACAGGTGCTGCGGGGCAAGCCCTTCATGGATTCGCTGTTCGCGCCGGGCCGTCCCCTGGACGCGACGAAGTACTTCCTCATCTTCCCGGACAACGTGGGCCACGGTCGCTCCAGCAAGCCGAGCGACGGCGCGCGCACGAAGTTCCCCGCCTACGGCTACCGGGACATGGTGGAGCTGCAGCACCGGCTGGTGACCCAGACGCTGGGCATCGCGCGGCTGCACGCCATCGTGGGCCTGTCCATGGGCGGGATGAACGCGTGGCAATGGAGCGAGCTGTATCCGGACGCGGTGAAGGGCGTGATGCCCATCGTGGCGCTGCCCACGCGCATCGCCGGGCGCAATCTTCTGTGGCGCCGGTTCGTCTCCCGGCAGATCCGCACCGACCCGGAATGGAAGGCGGGCTTCTACACCACCACGCCCCGGGGCTGGCGCGACGCGTTCCCCGTCTTCCGCATGATGCTCGACGGCGTGCCCCACCTGCAGGCCACGCTGCCGGATGCAGCGGCGGCGGACGCCTTCATCGCGACGGCGATGACGCAGGCGGAAGGCATGGATGCCAATGACGTCCTGTACTCGCTCGAGTCCTCCTCCGACTACGACCCGGAGCCCGCGCTCGGCGCCATCCAGGCCCGGGTGTTCGCGCTCAACTTCTCCGACGACGAGTTCAACCCCGTCTCGCTGCGCACGCTGGAGACGCTGATGCCCCGCGTGAAGCACGGGCGCTTCGTGGTGCAGGAAGGCGACGCGCGCTCCTTCGGCCACCTCACCCAGGCGCACCCGGAGCTGTGGGCGGATCAGGTCGCCGCGTTCCTCGCCTTCCTTGAAGGGGCGTGAGCCGTGCGCTCCGGCTCAACGACGGCGACGGGAGGCGGCCTTGGGCGCGGGGGTCTCTTCTTGGGATTGGCCCAGGCCCGTCCGGGCGACGGAGGCCAGCAGGTCGCGCAGCGCGGAGGCCTGGGAGTCGCCCACGGCGTGCTCGAAGTCCGCCTGGGCACGCAGCCAGAGGGGCCGGGCCTTGCGGTAGACGTCCTTGCCTTCGGCGGTGATGTCCACGGCGCGCTGGCGGCGGTCGGTGCGGCCCACCTGGAGGGCGACGAGGCCGTCCTTCAACAGGGGCTTGAGGTTGTGGGTGAGCGTCGAGGGGTCCATGACCAGTTGATGGGCCAGCTCGTTCACGGTCAGCGGGCCCTGGGTCTGGACGCGGTGGAGGATGGAGTACTGCGTGGTCCGCACGCCGCTGGGCGCGAGCACCTGATCATAGAACTGGGTGACGTGGCGGCTCGCCTGTCGCAGCGCCAGACAGTTGCAGAGGGTGCGCAGGGTGTCGTCTTGGGACATCGCCGTTCCGTGAAGCCGGGGGGACACGCCCGCGCTCCGGTGGGAAGTATACGCGGGCCCGGTCGAGCCCGCCGCAAGGAGACACCGTCATGAAGGCTGGAAGGCTCCATTACGCCTGGGTGGTCGCCGCGACCATCTTCGTGGTGCTCCTGTGCGCGGCGGGCGTGCGCGCGACCCCCAGCGTGTTCATCGTGCCCCTGGAGCGGGAGTTCGGCTGGAGCCGGGCCCTCGTCTCCTCGGCCGTGTCCGTGAACCTGGTGCTCTACGGGCTCGTGGGGCCGTTCGCGGCCGCGCTGATGCAGAAGTTCGGCATCCGGCGCACGACGCTCGTCTCGCTGTGCATCATCGCGGTGGGGGTGGCGCTGACGAACTTCATCCACGCGCCCTGGCAGTTGGTCCTCTTCTGGGGTGTGCTGGTGGGCCTGGGCACCGGGACGACGGCGATGGTGCTGGGCGCGACGGTCGTGCAGCGCTGGTTCGTCACGCGGCGGGGGCTGGTGATGGGCCTGCTCACCGCGAGCACGGCGACGGGGCAGCTCGTCTTCCTCCCGCTGCTGGCGATGCTGGTGGAGCACCACGGCTGGCGCGCCGTGTCCTTCACGGTCGCGGGCGTGGTGGCGGTGATCATCCCGCTGGTCGCGCTGTTCGTGCGCGACCGGCCGGAGGACCTGGGGCTGAAGCCGTTCGGGGCGGCGCCGGACGCGGAGCCGGCGAAGGTGTCCACCGTCAATCCGCTGGCGAACGCGCTGGGGGCGCTGGGCCGGGCGTCGCGGCACCGCGACTTCTGGCTGCTCGCGGGGAGTTTCTTCATCTGTGGCGCGACGACGAACGGGCTCGTGGGCACGCACCTGATTCCCGCGTGCATGGACCACGGCATCCCGGAGGTCCGGGCGGCGGGGCTGCTCGCGCTGATGGGCATCTTCGACCTGGTGGGCACGACGGCGAGCGGGTGGATGTCGGACCGCTTCGACAACCGCTGGCTGCTGTTCTGGTACTACGGCCTGCGCGGCATCGCGCTGCTCTACCTGCCGAGCGCTTTCGAGATGTCGCTCTTCGGCCTGCCGCTGTTCGCGGTGTTCTACGGCCTGGATTGGATCGCCACCGTGCCGCCGACGGTGCGCCTGACGACGCAGACGGTGGGCGCGGAGGACGGGCCCATCGCCTTCGGCTGGGTGGTGGCCGCGCACCAGATTGGCGCGGGCCTGGGAGCCCTGGGCGCGGGCGTCATCCGCACGTCGCTGGAGACGTACACGCCCGCGTGGGTCGTCGCCGGAGTCATCTGCCTGGGTGCGGCATTGGTGGTGCTGCGCATCGGCCGCGGGCCCGCGCGGACGGAGCCAGTCGTCGTGAGCACGGCCTCACCGCACTGAGCGCGACCGGGGAGCCTCACCCCTCCCCGACCAGCACGACCTTGCCCACCGTGTCCCGGCCCTCCAGCTTGCGGTGGGCCTCCTCGGCCTGGGCCAGGGGAAGCGTCAACCCCACCACGACGCGCAGCCGCTTCGCCACGACCTGCGCCAGCAGCGCCTCGCGCGCCCGGCGCTGCACCTCCGGGGGCGTGGGGGTGCGCAGCCAGTAGGCGCTCACCGTGAGCGACTTCGCGTACAGGGACTCCACCTCCACATGCGGCGGAGGGCCGCTGGCGTTGCCGTAGCTCACCAGGTGGCCGAAGGGCGCCAGCGCGTCCACGCTGGCCTGCCACGTGCTCGCGCCCACCGAATCCAGCACGCGCTCCACACCGCGTCCCTGCGTCAGCGCGAGGACCCGCGCCGCGACGTCCTCCTGGTCATAACGGACAATCTCATCCGCCCCCACGTCACGCGCGAGCTTCGCCTTGGCCTCGCCCGACACCGTGCCAATCACCCGCGCCCCCGCGGCCTTCACGAGCTGCACCGCGAGCAGCCCCACGCCTCCGGCCGCAGCGTGCACGAGCACCGTCTGCCCCGCCTCCACCCGTCCCACGGTGTGCACCACGTGGTACGCCGTCAGCCCCTGCACGAGCAGCGCCGCCGCCTGCGCGAACGACACCTCCGGCGGAAGTTCGAGCAGCTCGTCCACGGACGCGCGCGCGAACTCCGCGTAGGACTCCTTCGTC
>NZ_RAWI01000029.1 GCF_003612125.1 Corallococcus praedator | reverse complement strand
GGCCTGGGGCATGCTGGTGGTCATCTTCAACCTGGGGGACGCCATCGACAGCGTGGCGCACCTCTGGGGTGAGCGTCCGTACGCGGAGGCGCATCACGCGCGCAACGGCGTGTTCATGGGGTGGTTCACGCTGGGCGAGGGGTGGCATGCGAACCACCACAGCTTCCCGTCGAGCGCGCGCCACGGATTGTTGCCGGGACAGTTCGACTTCATCTGGCACGTGCTGCGATTGTTCGAGCGGCTGGGGCTTGCCAGCGACCTGCGCGTTCCGGCTCCGGCGGACATCGAAGCGCGCATGCACCGACCGTCGCCGTCGGGGCCCATTTCCGTCCCCCTGTCCCGGTGAGCCATGGATCCCGTCGAACTGCTGAACAGCGAACCGCACGACCCGAAGGATCCGGACCCCTGGGTCGCGCTGTTCCTGGACCGCAGCCTGCCGATGCACGAGCGCACCAAGGCGGCGATGCTGGTGGATCAGCGCTCGAGCGCGCGGCAGTACATGCTGCCGGTGGTCCGGCCCCTCGCGCGGCTGTGCATCATCCTGTTCCAGTGCCTGAAGATCTTCGTGCCCCGGCGCTTCACGTCCTCGAAGCTGCTGCACCGGCTGCTGGCGTGGGGGCTGAAGACGTGGGTGAGCCCGGAGGCCAACTACCTCATCCTGCGGCACTTCCACGTGGGCTCGGAGATCCTCGACTTCATCGCCCGGAACGCGTCGGAGCTGAACGTGCCCACGAATCCCATCTGTCCGACGGAGCTGGTGCACGTCAAGGATGAGATCTTCCTGAACCACGACCTGAACCTCTACAACTTCGTCATCCGGCTGAGCCGGGCGTTGAGGGACCAGGGGCGCACGCTGTCACCGCCGGCGAAGCTGGACTTCAGTGGGGTGTCGGACGAGTTCCCCATCCAGGAGATGCCGAACCGGTGGACGAACTTCCTGGACCTGCAGTCGGCCATCGAGATCTTCACGCCGATGTATCAGTTGTTCCTGACGGACCGGGACTTCTGGCGCGCGAGCAATTCGTTGCAGTTGGATGAGACCATCGCCATCTACGTCGCAACGCTGCTCCAGGCGCCGGGGCTGGTGGCGCTGGTGAACAACCGCCACCCGCTGGTGCCCCTGACGACGATGCGCGCGGGCTTCCGGCTGATGTTGCACGGCCTGTCCGCGGAGCTGCTCCATGGCTTCCTGGTGGAGTGCAAGCACGGGCGGATGCCGCAGTTGGCGCGCATCGTGGCGCCCACGCTCCAACTGCCGCCCCAGCCGGTGAGCGGGGCGGCGTAGGCCTTCCCCCCCACACGTCGGAACCGAGCGTCGTCCCACCGAATCGGTGCGAACAGCCCTGCTGCTTCAGGGACATTGACGGGCCGGCCCTTAAAGATGCATTCTGAATGCATCTTTAAGGGCCCGGGTCCGGGCAGGGAGCGGCGACATGTCGAGCGTGTACGAGCAGATTGGCGGGGAACCGGCGATGGCGGCTGCGGTGGAGCTCTTCTACCGGAAGGTGCTGGGCGACGAGCGCATCAGCCACTTCTTCGAGACCGTGGACATGGAGCGCCAGGCCGCGAAGCAGAAGGCGTTCCTGACGATGGTGTGCGGGGGCCCCGCGAACTACTCGGGCAAGGACATGCGGGAGGGCCACCGGCCGCTGGTCCAGCGCGGCTTGAACGAGACGCACTTCAACGCCGTGGCGGGACACCTGAAGGAGACGCTGGAGGAGCTGGGCGTGTCCGCGGAGCTGGTGGGGAAGGTGATGGCGGTCGCGGAGGGGGCTCGGGCGGATGTGCTGAACCGCTGAAGCGCGAAAGGGGCACGTCATGGCGAAGGTGAAACACGAAGCCGCGTGGTACCCGCTGGAGTCCGGCGAGACGGTGCTGGACGGCCTCCTGCGGCAGGGCGTGAGCGTGCCCCACGCGTGCAGGGCGGGCGCGTGCCAGTCCTGTCTGATGCGCGCGGTGGAGGGCAGCGTGCCCGCGGCCGCGCAGGTCGGGCTCAAGGACACGCTCCAGGCGCGCAACTACTTCCTCGCGTGCGCGTGCCGGCTGCCGGACGGCGCGGCGCTGGAGGTGGCGGGGGCCGGGGAGCTGCGGATCCCCGCGCGCATCGTCGCGTTGGAGTCGCTTTCCCCGGACGTGCTGTCGGTGCGGTTGGAGACGGAGTCCCCGCTGTCCTACCGGGCGGGGCAGTACATCACGGTGGTGCGAGGGGACGGGCTCGCACGCAGCTACTCGCTGGCGAGCCTGCCCCGCGAAAGCACCCTGGAACTCCACGTGCGGATCATCCCCGGGGGCGCCATGAGTGAGTGGCTGGCCCGCGACGCGCGGCCCGGCGAGCGCGTGGAGGTGCAGGGCCCGGCGGGAGATTGCTTCTACGTGCCCGGACAGCCGGAAGCGCCGTTGTTGCTGGCGGGCACGGGCACGGGGCTCGCGCCGCTGTATGGGATTGTGCGGGACGCGCTGGAGGCCGGGCACACCGGGCCCATCCACCTGTTCCACGGCGCGCGGGAGCCGGGCGGCCTGTACCTGGTGGAGCGGCTGCGGCAATGGGCGACGTGGCACCCGAACCTCCACTACGGGCCCACCGTGCTGACCGGCGGAGGAGGGGATGTGCGGGAAGGGACGCTGGAGGCGCTCGTGCTCGCCCGCGTGCCGAAGCGGCCCACGGGCTGGCGGGCCTACCTCTGCGGGAATGCCGAAGGGGTGCTATCCCTGCGCAAGAAGCTCTTCCTGGCGGGGTTCTCGCTGAAGGACATCCACGCGGATGCCTTCCTGCCGAGCACACCGCCAGCAGGGCGTGTCGCCGGAGCCGCCTGACCTTGCACCTGACCCTTCACGCCGACTACGCGCTGCGCGTCCTCATGTACCTGGCCGCGCGTCCAGACAGGCCCTCGTCCACGCAGGAGATGGCGGACGCCTACGGCATCTCCAAGCACCACCTGGTGCGCGTGGTGCAGACCCTGGGACAGCAGGGCTGGGTGGAGGTGAAGCCGGGGCGCTCCGGCGGCGTGCTGCTGGCGAAGCCCACGGGGGACATCCGCCTGGGCAAGGTGGTGCGCGCAGCCGAACCGGACTTCCACCTGGTGGAGTGCTTCAACCGCGAGCAGAACACCTGTCCCATCGCGCCGGCCTGCGGCCTCAAGGGCGTGCTGGCGGAGGCCCGGGACGCGTTCCTGGCCACGCTGGACAAGTACACGCTGGAGGACCTGCTGCGCCGCTCCAAGCCGGGCCTGGCGGACCTCTTCTTTCCGACGGCCGCCTCGGAAGGCTGAAGTCGCGCGCACCCGTGCGCCGACCGTCGCAATGTGGAGGGATGGCCCGGTGATGAATGCCGCGGGCGACGAGGACTGAAAGTGTGTGGCCGCGTGCGGCGGCCTCGCGATGACGAGGCGCGTCGCGCGACCGTCGTTGACAGGGGACACCCGGGCCCGGACAGTCGCGCGCGCCATGGCCACCTATCCCGCGTCTCCCCGTGAAGCCTTCCTCCAGCTTCGCTCGCTCGCCGAAGCGCTGAGCCAAACGGAGACGCGGGCCCGCGCGCTGGTGGAGCTGCGCGAGTTGGCGGAGCTGTCGCGCGACAAACCCGAGGGCGCACCGCTGCGCCTCGCGTCGGTGGTCGTCGCCGTGGGTGCGTCCCAGGAGCGGCTGGAGCTGCTCATCCCGCCGTCCATCTTCGCGCCCGAGGCCTGGGCCTTCACCTTCCTGGAGGGCCTGCTCAAGGTCCCGCTGGACGAGTACGCCGGCAAGCACCTGGTGGAGGTGGGCGCGGGCTCCGGGTGGATCTGCATCGCGCTGGCGAAGTTCACCGGCCTGTCGCGCATCCGGGGCCTGGACCTCAATCCCCAGGCTCCCGCCGTGGGCCTCTGCAACGCGTGGCTCAACGGCGACGAACAGCTCGTGTCGCGGCTGTCCTTCGGGGAGAGCGACCTGCTGCGCGGCCTGCCCCAGAAGCCCGACTGGGACTTCATCGTCGGCTGCATCCCCCAGGTGCTGCGCGGTGACGAGCTGCCGGCGGAGCTGGCGCAGGCGGATGAGCAGGCCCTGCTGGACCTGTCCAACTACACCTCGCTCCAGAACGTCTACGAGGACCACTTCGGCCTGGGCCTCATCGCACGGCTCCTGGACGAAGCTCCGGAGCGACTCCACGCCGGCGGACGGCTGTTGCTGAACCTCGCGGGCCGTCCGGGCCGCGCCATCATCGCGCGCATGTTCACCCGGCGCGGCTTCACCACCCGGGTGCGCGTGGCCCGCCGCGTGATGCAGGCGGCGGACACGGACATCCGTCCCCTGGTGTCGCTGGAGCAGCGCACCGGACGGGAGTTCGAGTTCTTCATGGAGGCCCACAGCCCGGAGCCCCTGCGCGCGGCGACCGCGCTCGGCTGGCTCCAGTCGGGCCATCCCATCTGGCACGAAGTGGCCGTGTGGGAAGCGCACCTGTCGCTGCCCCGTGAAACGCTGGCCCTGCGCTCGGCGTTGCGCACCCTGGGCATCGCGGCGCTCCAGGAGGAGCTGGACCTGGGCACCGCGTCCGCCGAACAGCTCGGCTTCGTCACGGCGCTCGCGGAGCGGATGTCGCAGTCGCCGCGCCTGCCCTATGCGCACGAAGCGGGAGACGCCTCCTTCCGCCGGCTGGTGGCCCGCTACCTGGACCGTCACTTCGGGCTGCGCCTGTCGGAGGACTCCCTGTTCGTCGCGCCCGAGCGCGAGCAGGCCGTCTATTCGCTGCTGCTCGCCACCTGCGACCCGGGCGACACGGTGCTGGTGTCGCGCAGCCTGCACCCGCTCTACGCCCGCGCGCTGGACAAGGCGGGCGTGCGTGCCGTCGTCACGCACAACGCGCTGGGGGAGATCCGCCGCCTGCTCACCGCCTTCGATGTGAAGGCCGTGCTGCTGACGGTGGAGCCGGGCGAGCGCACGAACCTCGCGGTGCTGCGCGACATCGTGGCGGAGGCCGCGCGGCGCGGCATCTGGGTGGTGTTGGATGAGAGCGCCTTCTTCAACATCACCGGCGAGGTGGAGCCGCGCACGCTCTTCGAGTTCCTCGCGCGGGCCCCGCAGGCGCCCAACCTGGTCATCCTGTACGGGTTCATCAAGAACGCGGTGTGGCCGGACCTGGAATTGACGCTGCTGTTGCCCGTGCCCGAACCGCTGCGCGCCGACCTGGAGGTGGCCGCGGAGGTGACGTACTCGCGCATCAGCGTCTTCGCGGAGTGGTTCTACGAGCGCACCTTCTCCGAACTGCTCGCCTTCCGCATGGCCTTCGCGGAGCCTAAGCCGCCCACGCCGCCCCGCGCGCCCGAGGTGCCGCTGCCCCGCGCCCAGCGCATCGCCCGGCTCTCCACCCTGCCCGCGTTCGCCCCCCGCTTCTTCCGCGAGGACGACCCGGAGCTTGTGCGCCTGGACTACGGCGAGAACGAAGGCCCGCTGCCGCTGCCCCTGATTGAAGGGCTCATCGCGGCGGGCGTCGCCCCGCGCGCGGATGCCACGCAGACGGGCCTGGCCGAGTCCGTGGCGGCCTTCCTCCTGGAGACGCGAGGCGCCCGCTACACCGCCGAGGACGTCGTCGTGGCCCCCGGCGTCTGGCCCCTCATGCACCACCTGGGCGTGGCGCTGCGCAAGCGGCTGGGCCGGGGGCCGCGCGTGTTCCTCGTCACGCCCTGTTATGGCGTGCTGGCGCCCACGTTCCTCGCGGCGGGCTGTGAGGTGGAGTCGGGGCCGCTCGCCACGCTGCTGTCGCGCCGCGCGCGGGGCGGGGCACCGGACGCGGTGGTGGTGTCCCAGCCGGCGAACCCCACGGGCCACTACCTCTCCCACGAGGACCTGATGGCGCTGGCGACGTACGTGGTGGAGCAGCGCTGCCTGTGGGTGTCGGACGAAATCTTCGGGCTGGTGAACCTCTCCAACCCCACGGCGGAGACGGTGCACAGCCCGGTGACGCTGGAGGGCGCGGTGCCCGGCATCGGCGCGCACACGGTGCTCCTGGGCGGACTGTCCAAGGAGTTCGCGGCGGGGGGCCTGCGCGTGGGCTGGCTCGCGACGAAGGACCGGGCCCTGGTGGCGGCGCTGCGCGACAGCGCCCCGGGCGTGCTGCACGCGCCCACCGCGCGCGCGGCGGCGTACCTGTACGCGGCCCATGCCAGGGGCCCGGACGGACAGCTGCTCTATCCGGCGCGGCACAAGGCGCTCCGGGCCTTCCTGGCGAGGATACGGCGCGACCTGGCGGAGAAGCGCGAGCTGCTGTCCGAAGCGCTGCCCGACGACGGCCGCGCGGAGGCCACCGAGGCGGGCGGCCTCTTCCTCGCGCCCCGGATGACGGCCTGGCTGGGCCGCACCGTGGACGGGGTGAAGCTCACGCCGGAGAACCTGCCCCGCATCGTCTACGAGCACACCCACGTGGTGCTCAACGGCGGGGCGTGGTGCGGGGACCCCGAGCGCGTGCGCGCGGTGTTCTCCATCCCCAGGGAGAAGCTGCTCAAGGCCCGCGACCGGCTGCGCGCCTTCGGACAGCGGCTGCGCTGAGCGTGGCGCGGACTACACTCCGCGCATGCTCCGACTCTTCGTCCTGCTCCTCTGCTGCCTGCCGACGGCCGTGCTCGCGGCCTCCGAGTCCTGGTGGGTGACGACCGACCTGTGGGGCAACCCCGCGTACCAGCTGCTCACGCTGGAGCGCGCCGGCAAGCGCCTCACCGGGGAGCTGGACGGTGACGCGCTGGAGGGCGAGCGCGTGGGCAACGACATCCGCTTCGTCGTCACCGACGCTCGCAAGCAGACGTATGTCTTCAGCGGCAAGGTGGGCGGGGAATCGCTGCGCGGTACCGCGGACTACCCGGACAGCAACAACCCGAAGACGCGCGTGATGCATGCCTTCACGGCCCGGCTGCTGCCCACGCGTCCCGCCGGTCCGCCGCGCGTGCACGACTTCAAGCCGACCACCTGGTCCAACGAGTTCTCCGCCCACCGCAAGCCGGTCCTCACGGTGTGGCCGGGGGACACCGTGCGCACGACGACGCTCGACTCCGGCGGCATGGACGAACACGGCGTCACGCGCGCGCTCTTCGGCAATCCTCAGACGGGCCCCTTCTTCGTCGCCACCGCGAACCCGGGCGACACGCTGGTCATCCGGCTCAAACGTCTGCGATTGAACCGGACGTTCGCCGACAGCCTGGACGGCATCGTGGGCCGGGCCCTCACGCCGGGGCTCGCCGCGAAGGCGACGGAGCTGGGCAAGCCCGTGCGCTGGAAGCTGGACCTGGAGCGCGGCGTCGCGACCCCGGAGGCTCCGACGGAGCGCTTGAAGCACTTCACCGTCCCGCTGCGCCCCATGCTGGGAGGACTGGCGGTGGCGCCGGGGTTCGGGTCCGCGTCCCCGTCCACCGGCGACACGGGCCGCTCCGGCGGCAACATGGACTTCAACGAGGTGGTGGAGGGCAACACCGTCTACCTGCCCGTGTCCCAGCCCGGCGCGCTGCTCTACCTGGGGGACGCGCACGCCGCGCAGGGCGACGGTGAAACGTCGCAGTACGCACTGGAGACCTCCATGGAGGTCGAATTCACCGTGGACGTGGTGCACGGCAAGGCGCCTCCCTCGACACCTCGCGTGGAGTCCCCCACGCACCTGATGGCGCTGGGGCAGGGCGGCTCGCTGGACGACGCGCTGCGCTCCGCGACGCAGGGCCTCACGCAGTGGCTGGAGCAGGAGTACGGCCTCACCCTGTCGGAGAGCGCGCAGGTGCTGGGCAGCTCCGTGCAGTACGTCGTCGCGAACCTCGCGGGGCGCAGCGTGGGTGTCGTCGCGAAGCTGGAGAAGGCGCGGCTCGCGCCCCTGCGCCCCGCCACGAAGTGACCGTCACCCCGGTGTGCCTCAAGGCCTGTGCACCCGTCGCGTCGCCCGAGGCCCGTGGACTCATTTCCTTCCATTGAGGATGTGCTGAAGCAACTGCCGCGAGATGCGCAGCAGCTTCGCCGCGCCGCGCACGCTGCCCTGGGATTTCGCCAGCGCTTCATCCACCAGCGTGTTCCGGACGACGCCCTCCAACTGGTGCAGTGGCACCTGCCCGGCGCTCGCCCGCAGCGCATGCACCAGGTCCGGGGGGCGTGCCAGGGTTTGCGTCCACACCGCCTCCAGTCGCGCCAGGTCCAGGGGTTTGGGAATGAAGGCCCGCACGCCGCCGGAGGCCAGACGGAACGCCTGCTCGGCGGTGGCGTTGCCACTGATGGCGATGACGTGCGGCAGGGGCTCAACCGCTTGCAGATCCGCGAGCAGGGAGTCGCTGGTGCCATCCGGAAGACTGACATCCAGCAGCACGGCATCCGGGGGCTGTTCTCGCAACACCTGACGTGCCGCCGCGAGCGTCGTCACGTGGGTGATGCGCTCGGCGCGGGAGCGCAGCGCGTCCTCCAGCACCGAAGCCAGACGTTTCGAGTCCTCCACCAGCAACAGATGTCGCGCCCGCCCCACTCCGGGAAGCCTACCCTGTATGCCTGAACGCTCCGAGCCTTCCTCTCCCGAACAGATTGCCTACCGTGTGCTGTTGGACGCCTCCAACAATGGTGAGGCGTTGTTGAGCGTGGCCCGCATCGTGTTCTGCGGGCTCATCCTGGTGCGTTACCTGTTGCTGGGCGGCATCCACGCGGAAGGCGGCGTGCCGGCGGCGCTGGTGGAGTTGCCCGTGCTGGGCATCTGCATGGCGGTGTCGGCGGGCTCGGGGTGGGCGGCGCGGCGGCGCCTGTTCGGCCCCTGGCTGCTGGTCGCCTCCGCGGTGCTGGACGCGGTGTTCGCCCATGCCTCGCTGCTGTCCACGATGGCGTGGCATGGCCCCCAGTACACGGGCCTGCTGCGCATGCCCGACCCGGCCGCCTCCGTCTCGGTCGTCTTCATCACCGCCCTGCGCCTGTCGCCCCGGGCCGCGTGGGCGGGCACGCTCGCCACGTTGCTCCTGCTGGGGGGGCTGGTCGCGCTGGACCTCCACCTCAACGCCCGCTTCGTCACCTACGGCCTGTCGGAAGTGGCGCTGCTCGTCATCGTCATCGGCAGCGCGGGGGTGGTGTCCATCGTGACGTGCGACGTCGCTCGGAGGATCGTGCTGCGGGCGGGCCGCGAGAGCGCCCGCGTGGAGAGGACGCGCCGCAACCTGGACCTGCTGCTGCGCGAGCACCACGACGTGAGGACGTTGCTGTCCTCGGCGCGGCTGCGCGCGGAGCTCCTGGTCCGCGACCCGGGCGGCCCCACGTCCTCGCGCTACGCCCAGGCCATCGTGCAGGACCTGCGCGAACTGGGGGACTTCGTGTCCAGCGTGAAGTCCCGTGCGCAGGGGGAACTCGCGATGATCGACGAGGCGGAAGGCGTGGACGTGGGGGCCGCGCTGCACCACGCGGCGCAGGTCGTCCGTGCGCGCTTCTCCCATGTCCACATCCTCGTGGAAGCAGAGGCCCAGGCCTCGCCCCTGCGCGCCCGCATCGTCGGAGGCGAGCGGGGCCTGGCCCACGTGGTGACCAACCTGCTCGTGAATGCCTGCGAGGGCGACGGCCAGCAGGGAGCCCGGACGGTCCGGGTGCGGGTGCGGCCGGGCTCGAGCCCCGCGCACCTGCTGCTGAGCGTGAGCGACGACGGGCCGGGCTTCCACGCGGGGCTGCTGGAGGGCGCGCGCCTCCTGGGGGGAACGACCAAGCGGGACGGGTCGGGGCTGGGCATGCTCCTGGTGGGCGGTCTTGTGGAGGCGAGCGGGGGCTCCCTGCGCGCCACCAACCCGCCGGAAGGAGGCGCGTGCGTGGAGGTGCTGCTGCTGACCGATGCGTGAGTCGCCGCCCCCGTCAGGGGCCGTGCAAGAAGTTTGGCAGTGTTCGCATCGAGGGCTTCCCGGCAGGGTGCTTCGTGAGCCCGCGCTTCCGGGAGGCGCGGGTGTGGTGTCTGTCCATTCCCCGAACCCCACGAAAGAGAAGCCACACCATGTCTGGAATCCATTCCCTGGGTGCCCTGTCCCGCCGCGCCTTCGCCACGCTGGTCGCCGCCTTCGCCCTGGCCTTCATCACCCTGGCGCCGGGCGACGCGCACGCCTACGACGAGTCCCTGCGCGTCTCCTATATCCGCGTGAAGATCACCACCGGCGGGGATGACCTGCGCACCGCGAGCCTCGCCGTCGCCCAGCTCAAGTACCTGTCCCTGACGGGCAGCCAGCAGACCGCCAGCGGCAACCTGAACAACTACGTCGGCTGGGGCAACTACACGGAGAACACCGTGACCTACGCGGTGCCGGGCGACGTCTACGTGGACCGCCTGCTGGAGTTCGCCGTCCAGTTCACCTCCGGCCAGCCCAACATCTTCTCCACGGGGGACAACTGGAACATGAACAGCATCACCGTGACCGCGGTCCTGTCGAACTCGACGGAAACAATCCTGCTGACCATGGCCGGCAACCCCCTGCACCGCTTCCAGAGCGACAACTTCACCCGCTGGGCCGTCACGTTCTGAGCGACGAAGCTTCCGGTGGACCGGGCGCAACGGTGCGGTAGGCCGGGGTGGGCCTCCCGGGCCAGAAATGCCGTGTCGAATTCGCGGCCCCTCGTTCGACGTGGAGCTGAAGCCTCCTGGGATGCACCCGGGAGGCGCCTTCGTCTGGAACAGGAGCCGTCCCCATGGCCATCAAGCTCGCCGTCGCCGCCCTCATCCTCCTCGCCGCGCTGGGGACCTTCATTGCCACCCGCCCGGACCGCTTCAGCGTCGAGCGCCACGCCCAGGTCCACGCCTCCCCGGAGGTCGTCTTCGCGATGATCAACGACCTGCGCCAGTTCGACGGGTGGTCGCCGTACCGCTTCGAACTCGCGCCGGGCCTGAGCAAGTCCTTCGACGGGCCGGCCACGGGGCAGGGCGCCAGCTACACCTGGGAAGGGGGAAGCAAGGCCGGCGCGGGGCGCATGACCCTCGTGGAGAGCCGGCCCTCGGAGCGCGTCGTCCTCAAGCTGGAGTTCTTCAAGCCGTTCGCCGCCACGAACCAGACCGTCTTCACGCTCGCGCCCGTCGAGGGCGGCACCCGGGTGAGCTGGCGCATGGAGGGGGAGAACACCCTGATGGGCAAGGCGTTCTCGCTCGTCGTGAACATGGACACGATGCTGGGCAAGGACTTCGAGAAGGGGCTCGCGAACCTGGACGCCGCCGCGCGAAGCGGAACGCAGGCGGCCTCCCAGAGCGCCCAGGCCGGCACGGCGACGCCCGCGTCCGCGCTCTAACCGAGCGCCGCGTACGCCGCCTTCGAGAACGCCACGGCGAAGGCCTCATCGTCGGGGCCCGACATGATCCGCTGGGTGAGCAGCAGCGCGACCAGGTCCTGGTCGGGGTCGATGAAGAACGTGGTGCCGAAGCCGCCGGCCCAGCCATAGCGACCGGCCGTGGGGGAGATGCCATCCGGCCGCGTCGTGACGCTTCCGCCGAAGCCCCAGCCGGAGGTGTCCCAGAAGCCCGGGAAGAAGGGCGAGGCGGCCTTCTGCTCGGGGGGGATCTGATCCGTCAGCATCTGCTGGAGGCTCTCGGGGGACAGCAGGCGCGTCGCACCGTGGCGGCCCTGGTTCAGCAGCATCCGGCAGAAGGTGAGGAAGTCGTCGGCGGTCGACACCAGCCCGCCGCCCTGCCCGCCGCCCGCGAGGAAGGCGGGAGGATGTGACAACAGGCCCGACAGGGGGCTGTCCCAGGCCGTGAGCGCTCCGGTGCCGGGGGCTCGCTGGTAGGCGGTCGACACCCGGTCCAGCTTCTCCTGCGGCACGCTGAACGCGGTGTCGTTCATGCCCAGGGGCTTGAAGAGGCGCTCGGAGAGGAAGTCATCAAGGCCCATCCCGGAGGCGCGTGCGACCAGCACGCCCAGGACCTCGAACCCGGTGTGATACATCCACCGTTCTCCCGGGTGATGGATGAGCGGCAGCGCGCCCAGACGCCGCATGAATTCGTCGGGCGTGTGGGGGATGGGCTCGAAGCCGGGAGCCACCCGCTCCGCCTGCATCGCCTTCTGGATGGGGTAGGTGTTCGGAGGCGCCATCACCGCGCCCGTTCCCAGCCGCAGCGTGAGCAAGTCCCGCACCGTGATGGGGCGGCGCGCCGGAACGGTGTCCTCCAGCGGGCTGTCGAGCGCGCGCAGGACGCGGCGGTTCGCCAGCTCCGGCAGCCACCGGTCGACGGGGCCATCGAGCTGGAGCCTTCCGTCCTCCACGAGCATCAGCGTGGCCACGGCCGTGACGGGCTTGCCCATGGACGCGATGCGGAAGAGGGTGTCGCGCCGCATGGGCACGCCGGACTGGAGGTCCTGCACGCCCAGCGCATCCACGTGGACCTGAGCCCCTCGCGCCACCAGCGAGACGAGGCCGGGCAGCCCGCCCTGTTCGACAGGGCCGCGCAGCACGGAGGACACCGCGGCGAGCCCTTCGCGGGTCAGTCCTCCTGAAGCCCGTCTGGGCGAGGGGGGCGATTCCGTCCGGCCTGTCGGTGCCATGGCGCGTCTCCTCCAGGTTCAAGACCGTCAACGCGCGCCGGCCTCCAGGCCTTCGCGCGCGGGCGGGCGGCCAGGCGAGGGCTCACCGCTTCGCGAGCATGAAGGCGGTGATGGAGTAGCGCTGATGGCCCTGCGCCGCGGGCATCCACTCCGTCACGCGGTGCGGGGCGTTCACGGCGCGGAAGATGAACACCGAGTTGAAGATGGGCGGGACGCGCATCAGGTCCCGGTCGCCGTCCGGGTGCGGGAAGGCGAGGACCCCGCCGAAGCCCTGTTCCCAGGGGCGGGTGAAGTTGTAGACGACCGCGAGCCCTTCCTCGTCCGTGTCCCGGTGCTCCGGGAACTGCTCGCCCACGTCCATGCGCGACACCTGGACCTGCCGGGTCTCCAGCTTCTGGGGCCAGCCCACGAGCGCCGCGTGGAAGTCCGCGCCGTCCTCGCTCGCGAGCCACGCGCAGAAGTCCGACAGGACGCCGGGCGCCTGCTGCGCCAGCGGCGCGACGTGCAGCGGATAGGGCCCGTGGTGGTGGCGCTGGAAGCGGGCGTCGCGGAGCGCCTGGTGCATGGCCTCGGCGCGCTCGGGCAGGAGCATGCGCTGGAGGCAGACGTGCGGCACCCGTCCACCGGAGATGAACTCGTGGCGGATGGCGTCGTGCAGCTTCGGGGATGCGTCCGCGAGCGGGGACCACCCGGCCGCGGACGCAGGGAACGCGCTCGGCGGCTTCGCGCGGACGTGGCCGAAGACGCTGTCGGCGAAGTGCGCGACGAAGAAGCCGCTGGGGCGCTCAGGCCTTGGCGACCAGGTAGCTGGCGAGTCGGGTGATGACTTTTCCGTCGCGCGGATCATCGAAGAAGGAGATGGCGGGAGTGGGGTTGAATTCAAGGGCCACGAACTCGCCCTCGGGGGTCCGGCGCAGGTCCACCGCCGTGAAGACCATGCCCAGCGCCTTCGCGCCGCGGATGCACAGCTCCCAGGCCTCCTTGGGCAGGCGGCCGGGCTTCACCTTGTCCAGGTTCTGCCGCGCGTCCACCACACCCTCGGTGGGGATGCGGAAGGCCGCCACGGGCTCGCCGTCGAGCACGTAGGCGCGGAACTCGTCGCCCTGGATCTGCTGCTGGAAGAGGACCGGGCAGTTGACGAGCAGCGCCATCCGCTCCTCGGTGAGGTCCGCTTCGCCAATCTTCTGCACGAGCGCGCCGCCGCCCAGCGGCTTGTAGATGACGGCCTTGTGGCGGGCGACGAACTCCCGCACCGCGTCCGCGGAGGCGGTGCCCAGGCTCGCGGGCACGGGGATCTTGTGCCGCCGCAGCAGGGCCAGCTGGTGGAGCTTCAGGTAGTGCAGCTCCACCGCCTCCATCGGGTTGATGAAGGAACACCCGCGCTTGTTGAGCGAGCGCAGGACGGAGTGCA
Organism: Corallococcus praedator; assembly: GCF_003612125.1. Classification (GTDB taxonomy): domain Bacteria; phylum Myxococcota; class Myxococcia; order Myxococcales; family Myxococcaceae; genus Corallococcus; species Corallococcus praedator. The sequence continues at coordinate 30,725 of NZ_RAWI01000029.1, read as the reverse complement.
GCAGCGACTGACGCTCCCGTTCCGCGAGGTACTGCTCCTGCCAGCGCGGGAAGTTCCGCGCGGACAGGGCTTCGGCCTCGGGGACCGGGAGCGAGAGCCGGATGGCCTTGATGTAGAACGAGCGCAGGTCGCTGAGACATTCACCGTCCCAGAGCACGTCGCCGTCCTCCCAGCTCAGCGTGGCGGAGTCGGGCACCTTGTCGGTTTCCACGACGATGGCTCGCGCGCGTCGGCGCTCCACCGCTTCAGCGACGAAGCGGGTGGCGTCATCCGTCCGCGAGCCGATGATCACGACCTTCTTCATGGACGCCATGGGGACCGTGACTCCGCCAGGAGGCTGCTCAGACCGGGCTGTCCATGCGGACCTTCAGCACCTGGGTGTCCAGCGGCTTGATGTCGAGCTTCGGCGGCTTGAACGAAGGCTCGGACGGGCCACGGATGGGGTCGTCGGAGATGATCTTCACGATGACGCCGTCATCGATGTCCTTGATGCTGCCGTCACCGCCGCCCTTGATGGGGTTGGTGGGCTCGTCCGCGATGACCTTGACGATGTGGTCACCGATCTTCAGGCCGGAGTCCGTGCCACCCTTGATGGGGTTGGTGGGCTCGTCCGCGACGATCTTCACGATGTGATCATCGATGAGACCCGACGTCCCGCCGCCCGTGACGGGGTTGGTGGGCTCGTCCGCGACGATCTTCACGATGTGATCGTCGATGAGGCCCGGCGTCCCACCGCCCGTGACGGGGGTGGTGGGCTCGTCCGCGATGACCTTGATGGGCCCGTGCGGGAAGCCGATGTCCTTGAAGTCGCCCTTGCCGCCGATGTTGCCCTTGAAGCCGATGTCACCGCCGCCCGTGACGGGGTTGGTGGGCTCGTCCGCGACGATCTTCACGATGATGCGGTCATTGACCTTGAGGCCCGTGTTCTCGCCCTTGACGGGGGTGGTGGGCTCGTCCGCGATGACCTTCACGATGACGCGGTCATTGACCTTGAAGCCCTCCTTGCCGGACTTCGGGGCAGGCTTCGTCTGCTCGAAGCTGTCGCCCGCGCGCTTGGGGGCCTTCTTCAGCTCGGGCGCGCCAGCGGGCTTGCCCTCGGTCGTGGCGCTCTTCGGCGCGGTCTTGGGCGTTGAAACGAATCCCGGCGGAGACTTGATCTTGGTCATAGGGGGTCCTTTGCGATGGGTTATCGCGCCGGATGCCCCGGGAGTTGCTTGATTCTCCGAGGATGAGAGTCCTGCTCGCCTGCTTGCTTCCGCCCTGCCGTCCGCGCCGCGAAAGTCCCTGTGACTACGGGGACTTGGAGGGCCGGTGGTACAGCTTGCGCAGCTCCTCCTTGGCCTCCTGGAGCGCGCGCTTCCGGGAAGCCGGGAGATTCCGCCCCGCGCGGTTTCCGTAGAACGTGAGCATCGACATGGCGGACTGGAACGGTGAGGCCTTCCGCCGGGTGCTGCGTTCGGCGGAGCGTTTCACCGAGCGTGCGATCTCCTTCGGGGAGAGTGTGAAGACCCGATCCTCCAGCGTCATCGCGTCGCTGTGCTCCGTCACCGCCTGGGACCAGCGTCCCTGCTTCGGTGCATGGGACGCGGTGGTCTTCTTCCGGGTGGGGGCGCGCTTGCGGGGCATGTTGTGGCCCCGCGTCTTCCGGGTGGCGGCTGCCATCGCGTTCTACCTCCCCGTCCGGGGCTTGCCCCGCTGCGCCGCGCTCTTCTCCTGGGCCGGCGGGGTCTGTTTGGAAGCGCGTGCGGGGCCTGGCTCCTCGCGGATGAACTCCCCCTGGACGGTCAAGGGACGCTTGTCCTCGCGTGGGTCCTTCCTGGCTTTGTCGGGGGGCTGCTTGTCGGGCATGGATTCCTCCTGACGGGCTGAGCGCGCCATTGATCCAAACCTGTGGCCGCGGCGCGGAGGGACAAGGTGGGGTGCCGCGCCAGCTATCGCACCGCCTCCCCTGGCTGCTCGTCTGGTCGCCCACCGTTCATGGGAAGGGCCCGTCCGCGTAGGCTCCGCGTCCATGTCTTCCGGAGGGGAGCAGTCCTTGAAGTGCCTGAAGCCGCGGTGGGGCGTCCTGGCGTTGCTGCTCGCTTCGTGCGCGGCGCACGAACCCACCCGCGCGGAGGACCGGGACGACGCGGTGGCGCGGGACCTGCGCGCGCGCATCTACCTGGCGAAGGGCGAAGCGGCCGCCGAGTCCCGGCAATGGGGCGTGGCGGCGGCCTCCTTCGCGATCGCCCGCGCCTCCCAGGACTCACTGGCGGCCCGGTGGGGACAAGGGCAGGCGTCGGGCCGGGCCTCCACGCTGCGCTGGACGCAGTCGTTCGAAGGCTCCGTCCTCGCCGTGGCGTTCTCGCCGGATGGGCGGGTGCTGGCCTCCGCGGGCTACGACTCCGTCGTGCGGCTCTGGGACGTGGAGCACGGTGGATTGCTGGCGGAGCTCAAGGGCCACACGGCGGAGGTGCACGCCGTGGCCTTCGCGCCGGACGGCCGGTGGCTGGCGTCCGCCGGCAGGCCCGGGGAGATTCGCGTCTGGGATTGGCGGCAGGGGCGTCAGGTGGCCCTGTATCAAGGCCATACGGACGTCGTGCGGGGGCTGGCGTTCTCACCCGGGGGAGAGCGGTTGGCCTCCGGAGGCCTGGACAAGACGGTGCGCGTCTGGAGCGTGGCCACCGGAGCCGAACACCTGCGCTTCGAACATGACGAGCATGTGATTGCCGTGGCCTTCTCCACGGATGGCCAGCGGCTGCTCTCGACGAGCATGGACCGGAGCGCGCGGGTCTGGGACCTGGAGGCGCGCAAGGAAGCGCATCGCCTCATCGGTCACGAGGAGAAGGTGGAGTCGGGGGCTTTCTCCCTGGACGGGCAGCGGATCATGACCGCGGCGGCCGACCACGCCCTGCGCTTCTGGGATGCGCGGTCGGGGCAGCTCGTGAACGTCCTGCGAAACAGTGGGGATGTGTCGGCCGCGGCCATCGACCCCGCGTTCACGCTCGTCGTCCAGGCGGGATGGGATGGGCGCGTCCAACTTGTCGATGCGCGCGGCGGGGCCCTGTTGGAGCGGCTGGATGCGCACCGTGGGTTCGTGATGTGCGTGGCGTTGTCTCCCGACGGGTACACCTTCGCTTCCGGCGGGATGGAGGGCGTCTTGAAGGTCTGGTCCAGACCGCGTGCTCCGCTGGACGTGCTCCTGCGCGGACATGAGGTGTGGGTGGAGGCGCTGGCGTTCTCCCAGGAGCAGGAGCTGCTCTCCGGCGCGGAAGATGGGTTGCGACGGTGGCGCCTCGCGGACTGGAGCAGCGTCGCGTCGAGCGCGGAAGGGACGGAGGCCGTGGGGTCCCTGGCCGTGAGTCCGGACCGGAGGCTGGTCGCGGCGGGCACGTTGAAGGGACGGGTGCGGGTGTTGGAGGCCGGCTCGGGCCGACCCCTGCTGGACCTGTCGGGTGTGAACGGCTCCGTGCGCGCGGTGGCGTTCAGCCCGGATGGGAAGACGCTCGCCGCGGCGGGAGACCCGGACATTCACCTCTGGTCCCTGCCCGAGGGCACGCCCGTGGGACGGCTCCAGGGGCACACGGGGAAGCTCTGGGCCCTGGTCTTCGATGCCACCGGGCATCGGCTCGCCTCGGGCGGAGCGGACAAGACCGTGCGCACCTGGGATGTGGCCACGCGTCAGCCGCTGCTGCGACTCGAAGCGGGGGAGCGGGTCCGGGCGGTGGCGTTCACGCCGTCCGGCGACCGGTTGGTGACGGCGGGCATGCGGCAGCCCCTTCGGGTCTGGGACGCGGTGCAGGGCCGGTTGTTGCAGACGCTGGATGAGGGCACGGCGGGCATCCTGTCCCTGGCCCTGTCACCGGATGGGCGGTTCCTGGCCTCGGGGGGCCTGGATGCGGAGGTGAAGGTCTGGGGCCTGCCATCCGGAGAGCTGATGGGCCGCGTTGGGGGCCAGCAGGGTTTCCTGTCGGCCCTGGCCTTCTCGCCCGACGGGACGGTCCTGGCGTCAGCGGCCTCCGACCGGACCGTGCACCTGCTCGGGTTCCAGGCCCTGGCCCATCCGCCCCCGGCGGGGACGGGGATTGAAGACCTCCTGCGACGCCATGGGCTGCTCTGGGATGAGGCCCACTTCCTCCTCCAGCACCGCTGAGACGGCGCGGGGATGCTCAGCGAGCGGCGGCGGCCCCGGCGCTTCCGGAGGTCGCCCGGGCGCGCAGGTCGCGCTTGAAGCCCATCGAGAAGAGCACGAGGGTGATGAGGTACACGGGCTCGATGAAGAAGAGCAGCGGGCCGCCCAGGGACAGCCCGTGGGTCTTCTTCTCGAAGAGGATGTGCGCGCCCACCACCAGCGCGAAGCGCACCACCATCACGCCCACCGCCACGCCCACCGCGGTCCCGGTGGGAAGGCGCGACACCGCCTCGGCGGCCGCGAGCGTGGGCAGCAGGGGGATGGCCATGAGCAGGCCCGCGGTCCACTCCAGCGTCACGGCGTAGAGGACCACCGCGAGCACCAGCAGGTGCGCGGCCGTGAGGGACAGCCCGGGCACCGGCAGGTGCACCCAGGACAGGGGCACGAGCAGGGAGAAGGTGAACAGGTAGGCCCCCACGAAGTGCACGGCGCGGCTGACACCGTTCTCGTGCAGGGGCAGCCAGGGGCGCAGCTTGTCGGCGAAGCTCATGAGGGGTGAATGTAGGCCACTTCCGGCCACGTTTCCTGGGCGAATGCGCCCCTGCCTGGCCGGGGTGACGGTTCCGTGTCGACAGCCTCCCCGCGTCTCTCGCGGAGCCGCCGCCCGCGACATCGCCAGTCATTGGCGTGCTCAGGACGGGTGTTTGTCATTGCTCCAAGGCGGCGCTCGGCCCCGCCAGGGGCCACTGAAAGACAGGCGAACTCTGCCGGCAATCCTTGCCCGGGGCAGGCAGCTATTGCCGTAAATGCATACAGCGGTCCCTCGTCATCGAAGGCAGGCGAACTCTGCTGTCGGTGGAGCCCCAAAGGCAGGCGTAATCTGCTCTTCCCAGGGCGTCCGCCAGAGGAGCGGGGAACAAGTCCAGTTACATTGAATTAACCGGATTAAGTTGCTTGATACGAGATTTCAGCTATCGCTCTGGCTATTCTGATGCTATGTCCCGCGCCGCCGGTTGCGATGAAACAGTTCGCCGGCGTGACCCGTCATGGGTCGTGGTTTCAGAGGGGGAGTGATGGGAAGACACTGTAGCGGTATGGGGATGCATTCGACGACCGCCTGACGAGGCGCCTCTGGAGGGGCGTTCGGTAGCGCACGCGTTCTTCCTTCCAGCGGGCTCCAATCCATTGCCAGAAAACCGTGGCCGGTCTGGACGCGTCTCCAGGACGGACCGCCACGTGCTTCGCCGTGTCGTGGGTGCCTTGGGGGCCCTCACGTCGCTGGCGCTGACGGACCCGTTTTATCTCGAAGGAAGCAGCCTGCTATGTGCGGATTCATTGGCGTCTACCAGCGTACTCCCTCGTCCTTTGACGAGCGGGCCCTCATCACCGCGCTGACCACCATCCACCACCGTGGACCCGACGAGCGCAGCCTGTGGCATGACCCGGCCGGCCGCGCGGTGCTGGGGCACGTCCGCCTGAGCATCATCGGTCTGGACAACGGCAAGCAGCCCATCGTCGCGGACCAGGGTGACCTGGCCCTGGTGGTCAACGGCGAGCTCTACGACCACGAGCGGATCCGCCGGGAGCTCCAGGCGCTCGGGTGTGAGTTCAAGACGGACTCCGACAGTGAGATCGCCCTGCACCTGTACCGCCGCTCGGGCCTCGCGGGCCTCAAGCAGCTGCGCGGCGAGTTCGCCATCCTGCTGTTCGACCGCCAGCGCCGCCTGATGCTGGCCGTGCGCGACCGCATGGGCATCAAGCCGATGTTCTACGCCCAGCACCGGGGCGCCTGGTACTTCGCGTCGGAGATCAAGGCCCTGCTGGCCGCCGGGGTCCCCGCAGAGTGGGACGAGGACGCCTACGCGAGCCGCGCCTTCTATCTGCGCGACCACACCCTCTTCAAGGGCGTGCGCAGCGTGCAGCCGGGCTGCTGGGTGATGGCGGACAGCGGCGGGCTGCACCACGGCCGCTACTGGGACATGGAGTTCGCCCGCCAGGACGCGCCGGATCCGTCCGACGAGCAGGGCATGATCGAAGCCGTGCGCGCCGCGGTGGAGAAGTCCGTGAGCCTGCGCCTGCGCGCCGACGTGCCCATGGGCGTCTACCTGAGCGGCGGCATTGATTCCTCCGCCATGCTGGGCGTGGCGACGCAGCTGTCCGGGCAGCCGCTGGACGCGTTCAACCTGTCCTTCACGGACATGGATGACTACGACGAGAACCGCTTCGCCCGGCTGGCCGCGGAGCACAACGGGGCGCGCTTCCACACGGTGGCCGTGTCCCAGGACGACCTGGCGGATCACTTCGAGCAGGCGCTCTGGCACAACGAGACGCCGTTCTTCAACGCGCACGGCGTTGCCAAGTACATCCTGAGCCGGACGGTGCGCGACGCCGGGATGAAGGTCGTCCTCACCGGCGAGGGCGCCGACGAAGTGTTCGCCGGCTACCCGCACTTCCGCCGCGACATGCTCCTGTACAACCCGGAGCGCCAGGACCCGAAGGTGGTCACCCAGCTGCGCCAGCGCATCCAGGAGAGCGAGAACGGCTACCAGCGGCCGGACATGCCCCAGGACATCCACTGGATGGTGGAGCAGCTCAGCCACGGCGTGTCCTGGCTGGACAACCAGGCCGGCTGGTTCAAGGCCCTGGAGGCCCTGTACCGCAAGGACTTCCGCGACCGCTTCGAGGGCACGGACCCCTACCGCCAGTTCTACGACCGCCTGGACCACCGCAACCTGGAGGGCCGCGACCCGGTCCACAAGTCCATGTACCTGTGGGCCAAGTCCTACCTGCCCAACTTCGTGCTCACCACGCTGGGCGACCGCATGGAGATGGCCAACAGCATCGAGGGCCGCGTCCCCCTGTTGGACCACCACGTCGTGGAGCTGGCCTGCCAGATGCCCGTCTGGATGAAGGTGCGCGGCTCCACGGAGAAGTACGTGTTCCGCGAGGCGATGAAGTCCTACCTGCCGGACGCCCTCTACAAGCGCAAGAAGCACTACTTCCGCGCGCCCCCGGCCACGCTCCAGCAGAAGGGCCGGCTGTACCAGCTGGTGCGCGACGTGCTGAACGGCTCGGAGCTGGACTCGCTGCCCTTCTTCGACCCGGCCCGCGTGCGCGACCTGCTCAACCGCCTGCCGCAGTTGAGCGCCCATGAGCAGGGCCTGTTGGACCCGATGCTGATGGAGCTGACCAGCCTCTGCCTGTTGCAGAACCGCTACTCGCTGCGCTCCTCCAACACCCAGCCCCTGTGGAGCGCCCGCGAGGAGGCGGCATGAGGGTCGCCATCATCGGCGCGGGCCTCAACGGCCTGGCCTGCGCCGTCATGCTCAAGCGCCTGGGCGTGGACTGCGTCGTCTTCGAGCGTGGCAAGGGACCCCGGGACTCGGGCACGGGCATCTACGTGTGGCCGCAGGCCATGCAGGTGCTGCGCTTCGTGCTCAAGGACCGGAAGTTCCTCTCCCGGGGCCAGCCCATCGAGTTCCTGGACACGCACGACAAGCACGGCCGGCTCATCCACAGCCAGCCGGTGCGTCCGGACGGGCTGGGCCTGCCCGCGCCCGCGATGATGTTCCTTCGCACGGAGCTGTTCCGCCTGCTGGCGGACAGCCTGGAGGAGGACGACATCCACTACGACATGGGTTGCGAGAAGCTGGAGAACCTGGGCGACCAGGTGCGCCTCACCTTCACCAACGGCCACCGCTTCGACTTCGACCTGGTCGTGGGCGCGGACGGCGTCTCCTCCACGACGCGAGGGTTCGTCAACCCGGGGCTCCAGCCGCATGACACGGGGCTCGTGGCCAGCCGGGGCGTGGTGACGTTCGACTCGCCCCTCTTGCACTCCGACCGCTGTCAGATCTTCACGTCCCACCACTCGCGCGTGGTGACCTATCCGCTCAGCAAGGCCAGCTCGCTGCGCTACTGGTTCGCCGCCTACCAGCACAAGAACCAGCCCCTGCTGGACAGGCAGGGCCTGTTGGAGCTGTTCGCGCCGCTGCCGGAGGACCTGCTGCGGATGATGGCGCGGACGCCGGAGGAGGACATCCTCACCCACAAGCTCAAGGCGCTGACGGGCGAGGGCCAGTGGTTCCGGGGCCGCGTGGTGATGCTGGGCGACAGCATCCACGCGATGCTGCCCACCCTGGGCTACGGGCTGACGCTGGGGCTGGAGAACGGCTTCATGCTGGCCCAGGCGCTGGTGGGCCACTGCGACGCGGACCTGGAGACGGCGCTCAAACGCTATGAAATCCGCGCGGCGCGGCGCTCGCGGGAGATGCTCCAGGTGATGAACGACTTCACCCAGCTCTACTACTTCGAACCGGAGGGCGAGGTGTCCCCGGCGCGGCTGTCCCCCATCGTCCAGCGCTTCCAGCACCTCGCGCAGACCACGGTCTTCTAGGTGGGCACGGACGCCATGACGCAAGCCTTCCGGGAGCAGGTGCGCGCCTTCGTCAACGACCATGTGCGGCCCGACGTGGACGCCTGGGAGCGCGAGGGTGCGTACCCGTTGGAGCTCTACCGCCAGGCGGGCCGCGCGGGCCTGCTGGCCCTGGGGAAATCCCCGGAGCAGCTCCCCGACGACCCCCGGGCGCTGGCGGTGCTGGTGGAGGAGCTGACCCTGGGCGGCGCCCAGGGCATCACCATGGGGCTGGCGTCGCACTTCGTCAGCCTCAAGGCGGTGCAGGGCAGCGACGCGCAGGTGGCGGCCCGCGTGGTGCCGGCGGTGCTCAAGGGCGACCAGGGCATCGTCCTGGCGCTGACCGAACCCCAGGCGGGCTCCGACCTGCGCGCCTTTGAATGCCGGGCGGAGTCGCGCGGGGGCGAATACCGGCTCACCGGGGAGAAGAGCTTCATCTGCAACGGCGGCCGCGCGGACCTGCTGCTGGTGGGCGCGGTCCACGAGGGCGCCCTGGCGCTGTTCCTGGTCGAGGCAAAGGCGCCCGGGGTGAGCAGCACGCGGCTGGCGTGCCTGGGCTGGCGGTGCCTGCCGCTCGCCTCGCTGCGCTTCGAGGCGGCGCCCGCGCGGCTCCTCATCGCCGGACGCGAGGCGGGGCGCCTGCTCCAGACGTGCCTGCAGCAGGAGCGGCTGAACCTGGCGGTGATGGCGGTGGCGTCCGCGGAGCTGGCGCTGCGCGACACGGTGGCGCACTGCCGCACGCGCCGGGTGGGCGGCGAGGCGCTGCTGGACAAGTCCGTCCTGCGCCAGCGCCTGGCGGAGCGGCACTCTGAATTGAGCGTGGTGCGGGTGTACGTGGAGCAGGCGGTGCGCTGGCAGGCGGAGGGACAGCTGTCCCCGGCGCAGGCCGCCATCGCCAAGAACTCCGCGGTGGACGTGCTGGAGCGCATCGCGCACGACGCGGTCCAGTTGCATGGGGCGCACGGCTGCGTCGAGCCGGCCCGGGTGGAGCGCATCTACCGCGACGCGCGGCTGCTCGGCATTGGCGGGGGCGCGCGGGAAGTCATGCTGGAAGTCATCGGACGGGCCTTGTGACGGGAGACACGATGAAGGACCTGAGTGAACACGCCCGGGCGCACTCGCAGGCGCTCCTGGAGCATGCGTACCAGCGCTATTGCGGCCTGCGCCTGATCGAGCAGCGCGCCGGCTTCTGCCAGTGCCGCCTGCGCGTGACGGAGGCCATCGACAACCTGAGCCACACCCTGCACGGCGGGGTCATCTACTCCATGCTGGACGTGGTCAGCATGCTGGCCACCCTGCCCATGCTGGGGCCCGACGAGTACGCGCTCACCAACAGCTTCAACAGCATGATGATGTCGGCCACCCCCCTGGGCGCGGAGGTGCTCTTCGAGGCCCACGTGCTGCGCAGCGGCCGCAACCTCATCTTCACCCAGAGCCAGGCCTGGAAGATTGCGGACGACGGCCAGCGCACGCAGATCGCCTCCGCGCAGCTGAGCAAGTTCCGCATGCGCGTCGACTGGCAGGATGGCGCGGCCCGCACGGGCTGATTTCAGCCGCGCTTCCCCCCTGCGGCGTGACTCCAGCCCGTGTCGCTCGCGAAGCGCCGGGCCAGGAAGTCCACCCACGCGCGGATCTTCGGAGTGATGGTGCGCCCCGGCGCGTGCACGGCCCAGATGGACAGGTCGGGCAGCGCGTAGTCATCCAGCACCTCCACCAGCTGTCCGCCCCGCAGCTCCTCCGCCACCGCGAACAGCGGGAACTGCCCGATGCCGGTGTGCCCCAGCACGGCCATCTTGAGGGCCAGGCTGCTGTTGGCCTGCAGGGGCCCGGTCGTCTCCACCAGGGACTCCTCGCCCCCGGGCCCGCGCAGCTTCCAGGCCGTGCCGGAGGCCAGGTAGGTGTACTGCACGCACCGGTGCTGCTTCAGGTCCTCGGGCCGGTGCGGCGTACCGTGGCGGTTCAGGTACGCGGGCGTCGCGCAGATGACGCGGCGGCTGGACGCGAGCTTCCTCGCCACGAGGGAGGAGTCCGGCAGCGTCGCGATGCGGATGCAGACGTCGAAGCCGTGCTCCACCAGGTCCACCACGCGGTCATCCAGTTGGATGTCCAGGTCGATCTCCGGGTAGCGCTCCAGGAACTCCGGCATCGCGGGCACCACCTGCATGAGCCCGAAGGTCATCGGCAGGCTCACGCGCAGGCGTCCGCGCGGCTTGCTCCGCAAGAGCAGCACCTCCGCCTTCGCCGCCTCCAACTCGTCCGTCATCCGCTGGCACCGCGCCGCCAGGGCCCGCCCCTCCGCCGTCGGCGACAGCTTGCGCGTGGTGCGGTGCAGGAGCCGGACGCCCAGCGTGCTCTCCAGCAGCATCACCTGCTTGCTCACGGTCGCCTTCGACAGCCCCAGCGATTTGGCCGCCACCGTGAAGCTGCCGGTCCGCACCACCTCGGCGAACGTGAAATAGGGCGCGACGTGCTCCATTGGTCACCTCCAGGAAACAATCCTTTTCCCTCCTGCGCGTAGTGTCCAGTCGTCAACCCGCTCTATAGGGAAGTCATGGTTTCCCGAGGTCCGGTCCTCCGGGTGCACGTGGCGCTGTTCCTGGCCGCGACGGCCTGCACCCCCCCAGCGAATGAAGTGCCTCGCGCCGAGGCGGCGGGCGTGTCGCGGGTGCTGACGTCCACGGCGCCGGAGCCGTCCTTCCGGCTGGCCGCGCGCAAGGGCCCACGTCCGGAGACGAGCGACGCGCCTCCGGGCACGCCGCTGGCGCACCGGCAGTTGAGCCAGCAGTCCCCCACGGACATCCAGGAGCGCCTCTTCACCCGCGCGGCGGCGCTGCCGGACGTGACGGTGGCGCCCAGCGGCATCTCCGTGCCGGGGGCGCGTGCGTTCTGGCTGCGGCCGGAGTCCGTGCGAGGCCCCCGGGCGGCGTTCCAGGTGGGGACGGAGTTCGCGCACATCCACCCGGCGGAGGACGGCAGCCTGCACCTGAAGTTCCCGCCGGAGCTGGCGCGGCAGGTGTTCCAGCAGGGCTGGGGCATGCCGCATCCGCGCTCGGGAACGCCGATGCTTTTCGGACCTCGCGACGCGGACGAGCTTGAGGTCGTGTGGCAACTGCTGTTGCGCTCCTACGCCTGGGCCCATGACGGCCAGGTGGTGGGAGTGACTGTCGAATGACTCAACCTGAACTTGAGAAGAGGCGGAACATGAAGATCCTTGTCACGGGCGCGACGGGCTACATCGGCGGGGCGGTGGTGGATGCGCTCAAGAAGGCGGGCCACCAGGTCCTGGGCCTCGCGCGTTCCGAGGATGCGCGCAACAAGCTCACCGGCCGGGGCGTCCAGGCCGTGGCGGGCGACCTCGCGGACACCGCGGGGCTGGCCGCCCTGGTGAAGAACCTGGACGCGGTTGTCTGGACGGCGACGACCAACAGCGAGGCCGTGGACGCGCCCGCCGTCGCGGCGGTGCTGGACGCGCTCAAGGGCACGAACAAGACCTTCGTCTACACCAGCGGCGTCTGGGTGCACGGCGACACGCGCGGCGACATCGTGAACGAGGACACCCCGCTGAGCGCGGCGGCGCTGGTCGCCTGGCGCCCGGCCGTGGAGCAGCGCACGCTGAACACGGCGGGCGTGCGCGGCATCGTCATCCGTCCGGGCATCGTCTACGGGCGCGGCGCCGGCATCCCCTCCATGCTCAGCGCGTCCGTGAAGGACGGCGGCGCCGCCCGCTTCATGGGCACGGGTGAGAACCACTGGCCGGTGGTGTTCGTGGAGGACCTGGCGGACCTCTATGTGCGCGCCGTCGAGCAGGCCCCCGCTGGCACCGTGCTGGTCGCCGTGCAGGGCCCGCCCCTGAAGGTGAAGGAGATCGCCGCCGCGGCGAGCGAGGGCGCTGGCGCGGGTGGCAAGACGGTCGCGTGGCCCCTGGAGGAGGCGCGCAAGCAGTTTGGCGCCTTCGCCGACGCGCTGGCCCTGGACCAGAAGTTCTCCGCGCAGAAGGCGCAGACGCTGCTGGGCTGGGCGCCCAAGGGCCCCGGCATCATCGACGAGCTGCGCACCGGTTCCTACGCGCGACGCTGAAGCAGGCGGCTTTCGCTCGCGCGCCGGTGCCTCCAACACCGACGCGCGCGCAAAGCGCCTCCACCGGAAAGCGAGGGCTTCCGGTCCGGATGTGAAGGCGGCGTCCAGGGGCGGGGGTGGGGCCCCCGCGAGCGCCGGCCCGCCTTGAAGCAATGACACACCCGCAATCCCATCCACCGCGTCCGCGGTGCACGGGAGGCGTGTGCTTGAAGCAATCAACCGAAGAACCCGAGGGGGAAGTCATGCAGGTGGGCCTGGAAGCAATCGGTGTCGCGGTTCCTGACACGTATGTGGAGTTGGCGGACCTGGCGATGGCGCGCGGGGTCGCGCCCGGCAAGTACGTGGACGGCCTGGGCGTGACGCGCATGGGCGTGCCGCTGGTGGACGAGGACACGGTGACGCTGGCGGCCCGCGCGGCGCGGATGGCGCTGGAGTCCGCGCGCTGCTCTCCCGACGACATCGGCCTGCTGGTGGTGGGCACGGAGACGGCGGTGGACCACTCGAAGCCGGTGGCCTCCTACGTCCAGGGCCTGCTGGGCCTGTCCACGCGCTGCCGCATCTTCGAGACGAAGCACGCCTGCTACGGCGGCACTGCGGCGCTGCAGATGGCGCTGGACTGGGTGCGCTCCGGCAGCGCGAAGGGCCGCAAGGCGCTCATCGTGTGCTCGGACATCGCCCGCTACGGCGTGGGCACGCCGGGCGAGCCCACCCAGGGCGCGGGCGCGGTGGCGATGCTGGTGTCGGACCACCCCAGCCTCGTCGTCCTGGAGGCCGGCAAGACGGGCGTCTACTCCAAGGACGTGATGGATTTCTGGCGTCCGCTGTACTCGAAGGACGCGCTGGTGGACGGGCACTACTCCGTCCAGTGCTACCTGGACGCGCTGGAGGGGGCCTACCGCGCCTACCAGGAGGCCGCGGGGGACGCGGGCGGGGAGGGCGCCTACAGCGACCGCTTCGCCGCGCTCGTCTACCACGTGCCCTACGGGAAGATGTCCCGCAAGGCGCACCGGCACCTGCGCACGCTGGACGGGGACGCCGCGCCGGATGCCAGCTTTGATCGGCTGGTGGGCCACAGCCTGGTGATGCCCTCGCAGGTGGGCAACATCTACACGGGCTCCATGTACCTGGCGCTGGCGAGCCTCCTGTCGTCCGCCCCGGAGGACCTGACGGGCAAGCGCGTGGGCCTGTTCTCCTACGGCAGCGGTTCCTGCGCGGAGTTCTTCAGCGGCGTGGTGCAGGACGGCGCCCAGGCGCGCGTGAAGGCGCTGGGCCTGGAGGCGAAGCTCGCGCGCCGCCGCGCGCTGTCCATCCCTGAATACGAGGACGTGATGCGCGCTCGCGAGCACCTGGACGAGCGGCCCGCCGCGGACGCCGCCGGCTCCGGCTTCCGCTACCAGGGCACGCGCGACCACAAGCGCATCTACGCGACCTGATTCCTGGCGGCCCTCCGCGGCGCGGGGGGCCTGCCGTGATTGTTTCCCATTGGAGAGCAACACCATGACGTCGTTCCTCAAGTCCCTCGCCATCGTCGCCCTCGCCGTTCCCTCGCTCGCCGCCGCCACCGAGTACGAGATCCACCCGACGAACTCGTCCGCGCTCTTCTCCGTCAAGCACATGATGGTCTCCAACGTGCGGGGCTCCTTCTCGAAGGTGACCGGCACGGCGAACATCGACGAGAAGGACATCACGAAGTCGACGGTGGAGGCGGTCATCGACGCGACGACCGTCACCACGAACGACACCGGTCGTGACGAACACCTGCGCGGGCCCGAGTTCTTCGACGTCGCGAAGTTCCCGACCCTCACCTTCAAGTCCACCAAGGTGGAGAAGTCCGGTGACGGCCTGAAGCTGACGGGCAACCTCACCATCCACGGCGTGACGAAGCCCGTGGTGCTGGAGGCCGAGGGCTTCACCGTGGAGTCCAAGGACCCGTACGGCAACCTCAAGCGGGGCGGCAGCGCCACCACGAAGGTCAACCGCAAGGACTTCGGCCTGACGTGGAACACGGCCCTGGAGACGGGCGGCGTGGCGGTGGGCGAGCAGGTCTCCATCACGCTCGAAATCGAGCTGGTGAAGAAGCAGCCGAAGCAGCCGGTGAAGTCCGCCGCCAGCACCACCCCGTAGCGCCGCCGTCAACGGCGGTCTTCCCCTCTTCCCCAAGGGAGTTGGTGTCATGGCTCGGACCAGCGCGCATCCCCCGGCCAGCCGTCAGGTCGGACTTGAGAATCGGCGGCGGCAGTGCGCCGCCTGTGGCGGGCCGGCGCCCGCGGACTATCGGGCGCGCCGCAACGTGGTGACGCTCAACGGCGTCGTCGCGCTCAAGGTGCAGGTGCGCGTGTGTCACCGCGAGGGGTGTCCCCTGCGCCTGAAGGCCATCCGCGCGGAGGAAGAGGGGCTGTGGGTCCTGCCGGAGCACGAGTTCGGCCTGGACGTCATCGCGCTCATCGGGGCGCTGCGCTACCAGGAGCAGCGCAGCGTCCCCTCCATCCACGCGGCCCTGCGCGCGCGGGATGTCCCCATCTCCGAGCGCAGCGTCACCAACCTGTTGGACCGGTACGACGAACTGCTGGCGCTGCGGCTTTCGGACTGCCTGCGGCTCAAGGCGGTGACGCAGAAGCTGGGCCGGGTGGTGCTGTCCATGAGCGCCCTGCGTCCGGAGGTGGGCAACCAGGTGCTGTGGGTGGCGCGGGAGTGTCTGTCCTCCGAGGTGCTGGGGGCCTGGAGCCTGCCCGAACACCGCGAGGAGGAGCTGGTGCCGCGCTTCCAGGAGATGTCGCGGTCGCTGGACGTGCCGGTCGTCGGGGTCGTCTCCGACGGGCAGGGGCCCGTGGTGCGCGCCGTGACGGAGGCGCTGCCGGGCGTTCCGCACCAGCTGCGCCAGTCGCACGAACGCTTCGACGCGGCGCGGCCCCTTCCGGAGACGGAGCCCGTGTCCGTGAAGGTATTAGCGGTGCCCGCGTGCGAGCCGCACGCGGTGCCGTCCCCTCCGGCGGGGCGCGAGGCCTTCGCCACGCTGTGCGCGGCCGCCCTGCTGGGCCGGGAGCTGCTGCCGGAGCTGTTCCAGTTCGGCGCCGCGTACGCGCCCCTGGCGCTCTGAACCCTTTTCTTCCTTTTTCCAGCGGTCCCCCTTCATGACTTCATTCCTTCGCGCCCTTGGCGCCGCCGCGTTCCTCCTCGCCGCCCCAACGGCCCTCGCGCAGGGGCCCGCGCCCCGTCCGCCCAATGCCCTGCTGTATGAGACGTATGCCTATTCCGGGTCGCTCAACGGGCAGCCCACCACGGTGTTCGCCCCGGCGCTCTCCGCGTCCGTCGCGCTGTCGGACAGGCTGAGCCTCAACGCGGCCTGGCTCTTCGCCTATGCCCCGTCCCGCGCGGGAGGGCCCACCGCGTTCCAGGCGGGCAATCCCTCCGTGGGGCTGGGCGGCGTGCTGAGCGACGACGGCGCGTTGAAGGTCCGCACGGGTGGCAACCTGGTGCTGCCCTTCACCCTCATCACGGACCCGGACGACTTCGGTTCGGCGCTGCTGCGGCGCGCGGCCACGCTGCGGGGCAACAGCGGCTTCAGCCTGGTGAACCCGGGGCTCGTCGGCCTGACGCCGTGGGTGGACGCGACGCTGAAGACGGGGCGCTTCCGCTTCGGCGTGGACGGGCGCATCCCCATGTCCGCCCAGCTCTCCGAGAAGCGCGGGCAGCGCGTGGACGCGGTCTTCCAGTTCTCCGGCTCCGCCGCCATGGACGTCACCTCGCACGTCCTCGTGGGGTCCACCTTCCAGGCCATCTACCTCGCGACGGCGGTGGAGGGGGCGGACCCCACCTTCCTCGCGCTCATCCCCCATGCGCGCTTCTACGGCTCGGCGGGCTTCGTGGAGGCCCGGCTGGTGATGAACCTGGATGCCCCGCTGGGCTTCGCCTTCTCCGACAACGGGCTCTGGGCGGCGGCGCTGGCGCTGGGCACCACCTTCTGATGAGCGACCCCGTCCCGATGAGTTCCCCCTCCCTGGTCGGCTCGCGGCTGCGGCAGTGGGGCGACGCGCCCCTCTTGCTGCTCATCGCCACCGGGATGTTGCTGGGCAGCATGCTGCCCATGTCCCGCGTGGCGCGCGCGGAGGGCTGGTCGCCCCTGGCCTTCGCCTTCTGGCCCGCGCTGGGCAGCGGGCTGGTGCTGGCGTTCGCCGGCGGCCGGAGCCTGAGCGGCACCCCGGAGGCGCGGCCCGTGCTGCTCTACAGCCTGATCGCCGGCGTGCTGAGCGTGGCCGTTCCCAACAGCGTCACGTTCATCGTCATGCAGTTCGTGGGCACCAGCGTGACGTCCCTGGTGTACACGCTGCCGCCGCTGTTCACGTATGCCTTTGCCTGGGGCCTGGGCATCGAGCGCTACCGGCCGCTGCGGCTCGCGGGCATCGTGGTGGGGCTGGTGGGCGCGGCCCTCCTGGTGCTGGGCCGGAGCAGCGCGCCGGGCACCGGGTCGTCCTGGTGGCTGGCGCTGGCGCTGTGCACGCCCATCAGCATCGCGGCCGGCAACGTGTACCGGAAGCTGCGCATGCCCAAGGGCGTGCCCGCGAGCCTGCTGGCCGGCGGGATGCTCCTGGGGGGGGCGCTGGCGCTCCTGCCGCTCCTGGTGATGAACGGGGGGCTGCCGCGCCCCGGCATGGCGGGGTGGGGCGTCATCCTGGCCCAGTGCTTCTTCACCAGCCTGGGCTACCGCGTGTACTTCCATTTCCAGAAGGTCGCGGACCCGGTGTACTTCAGCCAGTTCGGCTACGTCGTGTCCGCCACCGGCGTGCTGTCCGGGCTCGTCTTCTTCAACGAGCACCTGACGCTGCCGATGCTGCTGTCCATGGGCGTCATCCTGGCGGGCATCGCCATGGTGAACGCCCGGCCTCGGGCGGCCTGAGCCTCACCCGGAGGCATTCAGCGCGCGGGGGGCCGCAACACCAGCACGGGACGACGACTCTGGGCGAGCACCTGGCGCGTCACCGAGCCGAGCAGGGCCTCCTTCAGTCCTCCGTGTCCGCGCGAGCCCATGCAGAGCAGGTCCGCGTCCAGCCGCTCGGCGGCCTGGGTGAGCATGGCCGCCACCTCCCCCGCGACAAAGACTTCCGCCTGCACGCGCACGTGCCGCTGCTCCAGTCCTCGCGGCACGCGCTCCAGGAGCTGCCGCTCGAGGTCGCGCTGCTCTTCCGGGGTGAGGGGCTCCTGCACCACCGTCACCAGATGCACCTCGGCGCCCTGCGGTGCCAGGGCGAAGGCCAGGGGAATGGCTTCGTCGGCGAGCGGGGACAGGTCCGTGGCCACCAGCAGCCGCCGCACCTGGGGCAGGGGGGCCTCGCCTTGCGAGGCCGCGTCGCGCACCGGCACCGCGACCACCGCCATGGGCGCGAGGCGCAGCGCGTGGTGCGCCACCGACGCGAGGTTGCCCAGGGCGGTGTGGTGGTGCGTGCCCAACACGAGCACATCCGCCTCCTGCTCCTGGGCCAGGTCCACCAGATGGTCGGCCGCGCGGCCCACGCCCTGGCGCAGGTGCACCCGCACCGGCTGCCCCGCTCCCGCGTCCGCGAGCGTGGCCACCTCGCGCGACAACATGTCCCGCAGCAGCGGACTCGCGTCGTCCATCGTGGCCGGCACGGGCAGCCCCAGCCGTTGGCACTGCTCGTAGACGTAGTAGACGTTGCCGGCCATCAGTTCGAGGGGGCCGTACCGGCCCAGCTCCGTCAACCAGCCGCGGGCGGCCAGCGTGCCCCGCGAGCGGTCCACCCCCAGCATCACGCGCAGGGGCCGCTGGCCCGCGAGCCAGGCCTGGAAGGGCGCCGCATCCCGCACCCTCAGCAGCGGTATCGAGGTGGCCTGGGCGATGCGATCCAGGCTGCCACCCGCGCCGGGGTAGGGCAGCTCGCCGCGCGGCGGCCCCACGACCAGGAGCCGCGCGTCATGTCGGGCACGCAGGTCGCTCAGGGCCTGCGGGGAGGCACTCTCCACCAGCGCCACCTGGACCCGCGCTCCCAGCGCCTCCAGGCGCGCGGCCTCCTCCCGGAGCAGGGCCTGCAGGCCCTCGCGCACGGGTTCGGCCGCGCCGATGAGCTCGTCCGGATGGACCTGGTGCACGAGCAGCAGGGGCTGCTCGTGGCGGGCCGCGAGCAGCGCGGCCACCGTCGCCGCCTGGCGGGCTCCCTCGGAAAAGTCGATTGCGCACAGGATGGTCATGGGCGGACTCCGGATGAAGGGGCGCGTCGCACCTCGGCGCCCGGCCTGACTGCGGTGGGGCGTGCCCCAGCCGCTCCCGGGTTCTTCACGATGCGTGCCGGACGCCTTCGCGGGGGGGAAGGCGCAGGTCGCGCAACGGCTGCGGCCTCCCGCGCAAATCCTGCGCGTCGCGCCGCCGCGTCCCGGTTGCCCGGGGCGGCGTGGGCTTCGCAATCCCGGAGCCTTCCGTAACCGCGCAAGCTCGCGCCGCGCGGCGGCCCCCCGCCCGCGCCGGCACGGCGGGCGCAGTCCCCCGACTACTGCTTGAGCACCTGTTCGGCCTGCACCTGCGTGGGCCCCAGCGGCTCCCCTCGCTCGAAGCGTCCCACGCTCTCCAGCGTGGTCCGCGCGATGGCCCGCAGGGCCTCCTGGGTGAGGAAGCCCTGGTGCGCGGTGACGAGCACGTTGGGAAACGTGAGCAGGCGCGCGAGCACGTCGTCCTGGAGCACCTGGTCGGAGAGGTCCTGGAAGAAGATGCCCTCCTCCTCTTCGTACACGTCCAGGCCGGCGGCGCCCAGGTGGCCCGCCTTGAGCGCGTCCAGCAGCGCGTGGCTGTCGACCAGCGCACCCCGGCTGGTGTTGATGAACATGGCCCCGGGCTTCATCCGCGCGAGCGCGGCCGCGTCGATGAGGTGGCGTGTGCCGGGCGTGAGCGGCACGTGCAGGGAGACGATGTCCGCCTGCTCCAGTGCCTGGGTCAGCGCCATGCGCTCCAGCCCCAGGGCTCGTGCGTCAGCGTCCGACAGCAGGGGGTCCACGCCGAGCAGCCGGCAGCCGAAGCCCCGGAAGATGCGCGCGGCGGCGCGCCCGATGCGCCCCAACCCCACCAGGGCCACCGTCTTGCCGCACAGGTCGAAGCCCACCAGCCCGTCGAGCGAGAAGTTCCAGTCGCGCACGCGCGCGTAGGCGCGGTGCACCTTGCGGTTGAGCGCCAGCACCAGCGCGGCGGTGTGCTCGGCCACCGCCTGCGGCGAATACTCGGGCACGCGCGTGACGGCGAGCCCCAGCCGCGCGGCCTCCCGCAGGTCCACGTGGTTGAAGCCCGCGGAGCGCAGCGCCACCAGCCGGGTGCCGCCGTCCGCGAGCGCTCGCAGGCACGGCCCGTCCAGTCTATCGTTGACGAACGAGCACACGGCGGGAAAGCCCGCGGCCAGCCCGGCCGTCTGCGAGGTGAGGCGCGGCTCGAAGTAGGTGAGGCTCTGGCCCGCCGCGGCATTGGCCTGTTCGAAGGCCGCGCGGTCGAAACGGTGGGTGTCGAAAAAGGCGATGCGCATTTCGGGTCCTCCTCCCGACAACGGCGGTGGCCGTCCGGGGACTTCCCGTCCGGCCATGCATCCGGCGTGCGCGGCGGGACGGGAAGCCCCGGACCGTGCTGGCGCAAGCGCTGCGCGGGCGGCCCGCCTTGCGCGCATTGCTTGCGGCGCGCGGCGGCGGGGCCGGGCGCACAGGGCTGGCACGCCGGATGAATCCCTCAGGCCGGAGCCCCGGGCCGAAGCCCCGGTGCGTGGAAGGCGGACCCGGATGGACGTCCCCCAGCATGTGGTGTCGCGGGAGCTGCTGCCCCGCTGGATGCGCCTGCTCGCGTTGCGGCAACAGCACCAGCACGTGTGGGTGCTGGTCCAGACGGCCCTGTCGCCCGGCCTGCCGGACCCGGCGGTGGCGGCGGAGGCGAAGCACCTGCTGGAGCGGCTGGAGGCGCGGGAGCTGCAGGAGTTCCTCGCGCTGGAGCAGGCCCTGGAGCGGCTCGTCCCCGACGACGCGTCGCGCTGCGAGGTCTGCGGCGGGTGCCTGGAACCCGTGTCCGCGAAGGCGCCCCGTGCGTCCCGGTGTCCCCGGGGTTGCCCGGCGCGGGCACGATGAGTCCTCCGGGGAAGCCCCCCGCCTCCATCGGGTGGCTCGCCTTCGGCTACTTCGCCTGCTACCTGCCCTACAGCGCGCTCACCAAGGCGCTGAGCCTGGGCGCGCTGCCGGGCATGGGCGCGGGGCTGCCGGGCTTCGTGCTGCTGCCCTCCACGGCGGTGGCCACGTTCGCGGGCATGTTCCTGTACCTGAAGGCGACGGGCGGCTTCCAGCACGCGGGCCACCGGCGCTTCGGGCGGTGGCGGCTGCCGTGGCCCGGACGCTGGACGTTCCTGTCGGGCCTGTGCACCACGGGCATCATCGCGACCACCACGCTCGCCTACACGTTCGACGGCACCTCCATCGTCTTCATGATGCTGCTGATGCGCGGCGGGGTGCTGGTGCTGGCCCCGCTGGTGGATGCGCTGAGCGGCCGGCGCGTGGCGTGGCCCTCCCGCGTGGCGCTGGGCCTGAGCCTCCTGTCGCTGCTCGTCGCGACGGGCCCGGGCGCAAGCCCCCACCTCTCACGCGTCGCGGCGCTGGACGTGGCGGTGTACATCGCCAGCTACTTCGTGCGGCTGCGCTTCATGAGCCAGCGGGCGAAGAACGACGCGCCCGGTGCGCGCGAGCGCTACTTCGTGGAGGAGCAGATGGTGGCCACGCCCGCGCTGCTCGTCCTGCTCGCGGCGTGGGCCTGGCTGGGCGTGGGGGGCGCGGCGGCGCAGTTGCGCGAGGGCTTCGTCGGGATGGTGTCGCGCCCCACGCTGCCCTTCGAGCTGGCGGTGGGAGGCTTCTCCCAGGGCAGCGGCATCTTCGGCGCGCGGGTGCTCCTGGATGCCCGGGAGAACAGCTTCACGGTGCCGGTGAACCGCGCGTCCAGCGTGTTCGCGGGCGTGGGGGCGACGCTCTTCCTGGGGCTCTTCCTGGGGCTTCCCGGTCTGGAGGCCACGGACCTGGCGGGCGCGGCGCTGATGTCGGTGGCCGTGGCGGTGCTCGCGATGCCAGGGGTGCTGGCCGCGCGGCGGCGGAGCACCGTGGAGCCCGCCGTCCCCCCCGCACCATGAGCGCCCCGGGCACGCTTCGTGAATTCGTACCGGAAGGACCCATGAGCACCGACCCGATGATCCTCCGGGCGCGGCAGATGCTGCGCTGTCGCCAGGACGCGCTGCGCACCCAGCGGCTGTCCAACGCGCGCGGAGTCCGCTTCGCGCCCCAGGAGTTGGTGGAGGTGGAGGCGGCGCTCGTGCGCATCGACGAGGGGTGCTTCGGGGGGTGTGAGTGTTGCGGTGGCGCCATCGGACGACAGCGCCTGCTCGCCGTCCCGGAGGCGCGCTACTGCCTGGGGTGCGCGGACAGGCGGCGGGCCCTGGCGCCTGGCCGTTGAAGACGTCGCTGCCCGGACAGGTTTGCTAAGCAGGAGCCATGGTCAACGAACGCATCCTGGTGGTGGACGACGAGGCGAACGCACGGCGCGCCATCGCCACGCTCCTCAAGGAAGAGGGCTTCGACGTGCGGGAGGCCCCGGACGGCGAGGAGGCGCTGGGGCTGCTCGCGGACTTCGCGCCCGCGGTGGTGCTGACCGACATGCGCATGCCGCGCATGGACGGGCTGACGTTGATGCGGCGTGCGCGGGAGGGCGGCAGCGACGCGACCTTCGTGGTGATGACGGCGTTCGCTTCGGTGGAGGCGGCGGTGGAGGCGATGCGCGCGGGCGCGGAGAACTACCTCACCAAGCCGCTGGACATCGACGCGGTGCTCGTCGTCCTGGGCAAGACCCTGGAGACGCGCCGGCTGCGGCGTGAAGCCCACCAGCTGCGCGAGCGCGTGGCGGAGCGCTTCCGCGTGGACAACATCGTCGGGGACGCGCCCGAACTCCAGGGCGTCTACGCCCTCATCCAACAGGCGGCACCCACGAAGGCCACCATCCTCATCCTCGGGGAGAGCGGCACGGGCAAGGAGCTGGTCGCCCAGGCGCTGCACAACCTCAGTCCGCGAAAGGAGCGCCCGTTCGTGAGGGTGCACTGCGCGGCGCTCAGCGAGGGGCTGCTGGAAAGCGAGCTGTTCGGCCATGAGCGGGGCGCCTTCACGGGCGCGGTCGCGCGCAAGGAGGGCCGCTTCGAACTGGCGGACGGCGGCACCCTGTTCCTGGATGAGATTGGCGAAATCTCCCCGGCCGTCCAGGTGAAGCTGCTGCGGGTGCTGCAGAGCCGCGACTTCGAGCGCGTGGGCGGCACGCAGACGCTGAAGGTGGACGTGCGCATCGTGGCCGCCACCCACCGCGACCTCCAGGCGGAGGTGAAGGCGGGCCGCTTCCGCGAGGACCTCTACTACCGGCTCAACGTGGTGGCGGTGACGCTGCCCCCGCTGCGCCGGCGCAAGGGGGACATCCCCGCGCTGGTGAGCCACTTCCTGGAGCGCTGCAACACGGCCTACGGCAAGCAGGTGACGGGGTTGGCCCCCGGCACCCTGCAGGCGCTGATGAGCCACGACTGGCCGGGCAACATCCGCGAACTGGAGAACGCGGTGGAGCGCGCGGTGGTGCTCGCCCGGGGGGAGGAGCTCACGGCGGACGACCTGCCGCCCGTGCTGCGGGGCCCCCGCCCCAGCGCCGAGTCCAGCGAGCGGCTCATCCCCGGCGCAAGCCTCGCCGCCATCGAGCGCGAGGCCATCCTGCGCACCCTGGAGATGGTGGAAGGGTCCACCAGCCGCGCCGCGGAGGTGCTGGGCATCAGCGTGCGGAAGATCCAATACAAGCTCAAGGCATATGCTGGCGGCGGCACCGGGCAGGACCCCTCCGTTGCCTCCTAGGTCGCCCGCAGAGCGGGCGGAAGGGATGTCTTCCGTGGAGTCCGTGACCCAGAACGTCTTCGAGGAGCTGCAACGCTACGTCGACTTCCGCGCCGACGACGGCGAGGCCCTGCGGGCGCTGCATCCTCGGGTCCAGGCGCACTTCGAGCGCATCGCGGACGTGTTCTACCGGCGCATCCTGGAACACCCGGAGGCGCGCAAGGCGCTGGAGGGCGGCGAGCGCCAGGTGGGCCACCTCAAGGTGACGCTCCAGGACTGGATGGATTCGCTCCTGCTGGGGCCCTGGGACGCGGCGTACTTCGAGCGCCGCTGCCGCATCGGCCGGGTGCACGTGCGCATCAGCCTGCCGCAGCACTACATGTTCGGCGCCATGAACCTGCTGCGACAGGCGCTGACGGACGTGCTGGAGTCGTCGCTGCGAGAGCAGCCCGACGAGGCCGCCCGGCTGCGGCGCGCGCTGGGGAAGATCCTGGACCTGGAGCTGGCCATCATGCTCCACACCTACCGCGAGGACCTGCTGGCCCAGGCCGCGCGCGCCGAACGGCTCGCGACCTTCGGGCAGCTGGTGGGCTCCATCGGGCACGAGCTGCGCAATCCGCTGGGCGTCATCGAAACCTCGCTCTTCATCCTCAAGGGCCGCCCCGCCGCGCAGGAGGACCCGCGCGTGGCGAAGCACCTGGAGCGCATTGGCGAACAGGTGGACGTCGCGAACCACATCGTCACGAGCCTGTTGGACATGATCCGCGCCCGGCCGCTCACCCACGCACCGGTGCGTCTGGAGGAGGTCTGGACCTCCGCGCTGGGAGCGGTCGTCCCCCCGGCGCGCGTGCGCGTGAGCGCACGGGGACTGGAGGCGCTGCCCCCGCTGCGAGGGGATCCGGTGCAACTGCTCCAGGTCTTCGTCAACCTGCTGGACAACGCCGTGCAGGCCCTGGGCGACGCCGCGGGCGAGGTGCGGCTGGAGGCGGCCCTGGCGGAGTCCGGCGCGCGCGAGGTGTGGCTTGTCCTGGAGGACAGCGGTCCGGGCCTGGAGCCCGCCATCCGCGCGCGCGTCTTCGAACCCCTGATGACCACCCGGGCGCGGGGACTGGGGTTGGGGCTCGCGCTCGTGCGGCGCATCCTCGAGCGCCACGGTGGCGGCATCGAACATGCTCCGCGCGAGGGCGGACTCGGAGGGGCCCGCTTCGTGCTGCGCCTGCCCCTGCCTCCGGAGGCCTCCTGATGGGCCGCTTCCTGGTGGTGGATGACAACCGGGCCTTCGCGGAGAACCTCGCGGAGATCCTGGAGGATGCGGGCCATGTGGCCACGGTGGTGGTCTCCGGCGAGGAGGCCCTGGCGGCCGTGCGCGCGCGGCGCTACGACGTGCTGCTCACCGACATGCGCATGCCCGGGATGAGCGGCGCCGCGGTGGTGCATCAACTCCGGCGGGTGGACCCCGGCCTCGCGGCCATCATCATCACGGCGCACCCGGGGGAGGCCGAACTGGAGTGGGCGCGCGGCCAGGGGGTGCTCGCGGTGCTGCCCAAGCCCGTGCCCATGCCCACGCTGGTGGAGCTGCTCGCGCGGGCGCGGCGCGATGGGCTGGTCGTGCTGGTGGAGGACGACCCGCACCTGCTGGACAACCTCGCGGAGGTGCTGCGCGCCCGGGGCTTCACGTCCGTGTCCGCCAGCTCGGTGCCGGAGGTGGCGCGGCTGGGGGACGTGAGCCCCTTCGCCGCGCTCGTGGACCTGCGCGTGCCGGGGGGCCCCGACGGCGAAGCGCTGCGCTGCGTGCGCGAGCGCTTCCCGGGACTGACCCTCTTCGTGGTCACCGCCCACCCGGACGCCCTGCCCGGTGACTTCGACGGCCGGCTGGTCCGCAAGCCCTTCGACACCGGAGGGCTGCTCGCCGCGCTCGAACGGGTGCACGGGGGCCGCGGATGAAGAGGTCCCTGACACCGGAGACCCGAGCGCCGTACCGCCCCCGCGTGCTGGTGGTGGACGACAACGCGGCCCTGCTGGACAACATGGTGGAGCTGCTGGGGGACGAGGGCTACGAGGTCGCGAGCGCGACCAGCTGCGCGGGAGCGCTGGAGCGGGCGCGGGACGGCTTCGATGTCGCGCTGGTGGACGTGCGGCTGCCGGACGGGGAGGGCACCGGGCTGGCGCCCCGGCTCAAGGAGCGCGTGCCGGACGGCGAGGTGGTGCTGCTCACCGGCCTGGGCATGTTGGAGGCGGCGGTGGCCGCGGTGCACGCGGGCGCATGCGCGTACCTGCTCAAGCCCTGCGCCACGCCGGAGCTGCTGCTCACCCTGGAGCAGGCGCTGCGGCAGGTGCGGCTGCACCGCGAGAAGCGGGAGCTGGCCCGTCGCGCGCAGGTGACGGAGAAGCTCGCGGCGGTGGGCACGCTCACGGCGGGCCTGAGCCATGAAATCCGCAACCCGCTCAACGCCGCCGCGTTGCAGCTCACCGTGCTGGAGCGGCGGGTGCGACGGCTGGAGGAGGGCGTCCAGGGGCCGCTGCTGGAGCCGCTGCTGCTCGTGCGCGATGAGATCCGCCGGTTGGATCACATCCTGGAGGACTTCCTGCAGTTCGCCCGCCCCCGGGATTTCCTGGCGAGCCCGGTGGAGGTGGCGCCGCTGCTGGAGCGGGTGCGCAGCCTGTTGTCGGGACAGGCGGAGCAGCGGGGCGTGGCGCTGGAGGTGGAGCTCACGCGGGTGGTGGCGGTGCGGGGCGACGAGGAGCGGTTGCGGCAGGTGCTGCTGAACCTCGCGCTCAACGCCCTGGAGGCGACGCCCCCGGGAGGTCGGGTGCGCTTCAGCGCGAGCCCGCACGGCGACGAGGCGGCGCTGTGCGTGGACGACAGCGGCCCGGGCATCGCCGCCGCCGTGCAGGCCCGCCTCTTCGAGCCCTTCTTCACCACCAAGGCGCGCGGAAGCGGGCTGGGGCTCTCCATCGTGCACGCCATCGTCACGCAGCACGGGGGCACCATCACGGTGGGGGATGGGCCGCTGGGCGGCGCGCGCATCACCGTCCGGCTCCCCACCATGGTGGGGGGAGCCCACGACGTCTAATGCCTGCCACGAGGCCGGTGCATCCGCGCGCGACCGGAGGTCGGGCGGCGGGGGCTCGGGCGGTTAACAAGTCAGCGTGGTCATGGAGCGCCGAAGTGCGTCCTTCTGGGACGACGAAAGGCAGCATCCCCATGTTGACCGAAACAGCAGCAGCCGTGTCGGGGCGCCCGCTGGTGCCCCCGTCGGTGGGTCGGGTCCGGTTCGACGCGTTCAAGAGCCTCTGGCTCTGGGCCATGCTGGTGCCCGGCCTCGTCTTCGGGATCCCCGCCGTGACGCCCGCGACGCTCACGGCGTCCCTGGTGATGGCCTTCCTGACGCTGTGCCTGGGCCACTCGGTGGGGCTGCACCGCGGCGTCATCCACCGCACCTTCCAGGCAAGCCCGGTGGTGGGTGGGGCGCTGCTCTACCTCTTCGTCCTGAGCGGCCTGGGCGGGCCGTTGTCGTGGGCGCGGCTGCACGCGGTGCGCGACCACTGGCAGAACCAGGAGGACTGTCCGCCGTACTTCGCGTACCGGCATTCGGTGTGGCGCGACTTCGTGTGGAACCTGCACCTGCGCTTCGACGCGGCGGATGACCGCGCCCTTTCGCGGCTGCCTCCGGGCCTCTTCGAGGACCGGTGGCTGCGATTCCTGGAGGGGACGTGGCCCCTGCACGTGCTCGCGCTGGCGGCGGTGACCTTCGCGGTGGGTGGGCCGGGCGCGGTGGCTGTCTTTGTCTGCGCCCGGACCGCGGGCGGCATCCTGGGGCACTGGTTCGTGGGCTACGCCGCGCATGTCTGGGGTGAGAAACGGCACGTCATCCCGGGCACCACGGAGAGCGGCACGAATGTCTGGCTTCTGGGCGTGCTGTCGTTTGGCGAGGGCTTCCACAACAACCACCACGCGTTCGCCCACTCGGCGCGGATGGGGATGCGGCCGGAGGAGCTGGACCTGGGGTGGCTGAGCCTCCGGGGGATGGAGGCCTGCGGGCTCGTCCACTCGCTCCAGGCCTGGGACCGCCCCGCGAGGCCTTCGTGAATCGGGTCAGCGCAGGACGGAGAGTCCTTCCTGCAGGTCCTTGTGGAGGGCCTCGCTCAGGATGAAGCGGCCGCCCTTGCCGACGAGGTGCGGCTTGAGGGCCTTCCCGTAGTCGCCGACCTGGGTATCCGCCTTGACCTCCCGCCAGGTCTCATCGTCCGTGATGAGGGTTTCCACCGCGAGTGCGCCGAAC
The DNA here is from genome assembly GCF_003612125.1 of Corallococcus praedator. Taxonomy (GTDB): domain Bacteria; phylum Myxococcota; class Myxococcia; order Myxococcales; family Myxococcaceae; genus Corallococcus; species Corallococcus praedator. Next base: position 2,974 of record NZ_RAWI01000029.1, on the reverse strand, counting down.
TCCACCTGGTGGCCTTCCTCGATGAGGATCTTCGCGCTCAGCGTCCCGCCCACGTGCAGGGTGTCCTGGTCGAACGAGTTGGCGTACAGCACGTGCGCCACCTCCAGGTTCCCCGTGACGTGCACCTCCGAGCCGCAGACCATGTCCCGCGCGCGCAGGTTTCCCAGGACGTAGAGCTTCGAGAAATCGTCCTCGTTCTCGAACGAGTCCGCCAGGCAGCCGGCGACCGCCATGTCCCCGTTCACGATGACGACCTCGTTGCTGTCGAGCTGGAAGTCGCCCGGCATCGCGAGGTTCCCCCGGTGGAGCACGAACTGGAGCTGATCGTCGTCCTCATCGAAGGGGGTCGCGAGGATGTCCGCAAGAAGCTCGTTCGCGCGCTTGGAGTCGATGGGTTCGAAGTCGTTGGACATGGGGGGACCCTAGCCGAGAAGTCCCACCTTTCGGGGGGATGATTCGCGGCGCACGCCTGCTTCCCGGTGCCGTTAGGAATAACGGAACTCCGCGAAGAACAAACATAGACGGTCTCAGCCCGTGAGAAGTCGCGAACCGGACGAAAGACATCGCGCTGACACATGCGATTGTTTATAGACGTGCGGACGCGTCGCTGTGGCTCACGAAGCCCCGACCCCGGCCCATCCCCGGCCCGTCTGGAGGCTTCGGTGAAACGCACGCACTCGTTGGTCTTCCCCACGCCCGTCCTCTACTGGTTCTTCGCGGGCCTGGTGCTGAGCTACCTGGTCGTGGCGATGCTCCTGGCCCCGGCGGGGGTGCACCTGCTGCCGCTGGACATGGTGGTCAGCCTGCTGCGCGGCAACATGGGGTTCTTCATCCTGCTGTTCGGCCTGCCCTGTGGCATCTACCTCATCGGCTGGCGGGCCAGTGACCTCTTTGTCTGGATGCGCGCGCCGCACTCCCTGTCTCTGGACGACCAGGGCCTGCGCGCGGGCGCCGTCCACATCGCCTGGCGGGACGTGGAGTCGGTGCTCGAAATCCAGAACCACGACCGCATCGTCCTGCGGCACCGGGGCGGCAGCTACAAGCTGCGGCTGAACCTGTGGAGCGACGCGGAGGCGCTGCACCAGTCGGTGATGGAGCACGTCGTGCCGGAGCTGCTGGAGCGCGTGCACCAGCAGGTCGCCGACGGACAGCCGGTGCGCTTCGGGCCGCTGACCCTGGACGACGCGGGGTTGACGCACAAGGGCCGGCGGATGCGCTGGGAGGAGATCGAGAGCATCCGCGTCCAGGATGAGTTCGACACCGGCGTATCGACCCGCGAGCTGGTCATCGTCGCGCAGGGCAAGCCCCGGAAGATCGACGAAGCGAAGATTCCCAACGCGCCAGTGCTGCTGGCCTACCTGTCAGACCGCCTGGCCGGCTGACCTCACCCCCAACACCGGGCATCACCTCATGGAAATCTACCGCAACCCCCAGACGAAGAAGAAAGCCGAACAGCCGCACGCGGTCTACAACTCGCGCCTCAAGCTCATCGCGGGCGCGGTCATCTGGGCGCTGGCGCTCGCCTTCTTCGGGGCGCTCACCTACCGGTCGCTGGGGGAGACGGGCGCGATGGCCTTCTTCGGCTTCGTCACGCTGGCCGCGGGCTGGATGTTCTTCAACTGCGTCAAGGGCCTGGGCAGCCTGGACAAGCCCGCGCTGTTGATTGGCCGGGACGGCATCCGCTTCAATGACGGCGTGCTCATCGCCTGGGACGAGATGAAGGAGAACCTCTACGTCGACCAGAGCTACATGGGCATCCCCATCCTGAAGATGGTGCAGATCAAGACCACCCTGGCGAAGCCCAAGGTGAAGAAGCAGCGGGTCTCCGCGCTCGCCATTGACAGCGACGAGTACCTGGCCCTGTGCGACAACTACAGCCAGGGTGTGATTCCGGCCACCACGCGCTGAGTGTGGGTCAGGGAGGGTGCGAAGGCTTGTCTGTCTTTCGTGCCATCTCCCCAATTGATACAAATCATCTGCCATTTGCTGATTGTGGATGTGTCTTGAAAAAGAGAGGGTGTCGCCCTTCCACGGAAGAAGGGCACCCCTCATGGCCACCGCGACCGCAGCTCCTGGCAAGACGCTTCTCACCCCCAGCGACCACACGCTCATCCTCATCGACTTCCAGCCGCAGATGGCGTTCGCGACGCACTCCATCCACGCGAACCAGCTGCGCACCCACGTGTCGCTCATCTCTGGCGCGGCGCGGGTGTTCAACGTGTCCACCATCCTGACGACCGTCGCGGAGAAGTCCTTCTCCGGCCCGATGTTCACGGAGATCAAGGAGGCGTTCCCGGAGGAGGTGGCCATCGACCGCACCTCGATGAACACCTGGGAGGACCCCCGCATCGCGGAGCGGGTCAACGCCATCGGCAAGTCGCGCATCGTGCTGGCGGGCCTCTGGACGTCGGTGTGCATCGTCGGTCCCGCGCTGTCCGCGCTGGACCAGGGCTTCGAGGTCTATGTCATCGCCGACGCGTGTGGTGACGTCTCCACGGAGGCGCACGAGCGGGCGATGGCGCGGATGATCCAGGCGGGCGTCCGGCCCATGACGTCGCTCCAGTACCTCCTTGAGCTGCAGCGCGACTGGGCCCGGAGCAAGACGTACGACGCCGTCGTGAACCTGGCGAAGGAGTCGGGCGGCGCCTACGGGCTCGGCCTGCTCTACGCGAAGACGATGTTCGGCGGTGGCGAGGGCGGTCACTGACCGTCCGTCTTCCGGCCATGAAAATCTATCTGGTGTCGCTCGCCGCGGGGGCGCTGATGGGCCTCCTCTACGGCCTGCTCGGTGTCCGCTCCCCGGCGCCGCCCCTCGTCGCGCTGGCGGGGCTGCTGGGCATCCTGATTGGCGAGCAGCTGGTGCCCGTCGGTCGCCGGCTGCTGCGCCGGGAGCCGCTCACGGCGGCGTGGATCGCCGAGGAGTGCGTTCCGAAGGTCACCGGTGTGTCCCCCGCCCCCCCGGGGGATGCTCCAC